>CACPKO010000026.1 GCA_902634555.1 Actinomycetota bacterium | reverse complement strand
GATCCAGATCTTTTACTATTCGAACTACTCCAGAGGATCGAGTTGAGTGACCGTATGACGACACTGCCATAAAATCAAGTTCAACAGGTAAGTCAATTGCTCTAGCTAGGTCACTCATAAACATGAACGCCCCTTTGAGTACTCCAACTAGAAGTGGCGACTTGCCTTCATAATCTTCTGTGATTCTCGCCCCAAGTTCTGCTACACGATTGGCAAGGTCTTCTGCGCTAACTAGGACGGGGCCAGGAATTGGAATCCCAGGTTCTGTTGAATGATCGGCGCCCATCAGCCCGACTTTATCGGATTAGAGGCAGAAGAAAACCGTAGTTGTCCGTTTGTGCGTTCAACACGGTCTCCTTCACCAACGTCTGTTGCTCGGGCCTCATGGTTAACTACTTCTAAAACACGTTCAACAGCGGCATATTCTGGGGCTATTCCGTTTCGTTGATCAGTCAACCATCGGTGAATAACGAGGCTAACTATTGGTTCAGGAAATTTTGACAGAGATCTTGTATCTGTTGGATCTATGTCTTTAATTTGATCATTTAAAAGCTCTACAGCTTCTCGAGCTCGATCGCTATGGCGTGCAAGGAGAGGAACTGGATCTCTTTCAAAAACTTCAGAGAGCAATGGTATGACTTCATTTCGCACACGGACTCTAGTGAATCTTGGGTCTTCATTCATTGGGTCTTTGATGGGGTTTAAATCTAAGTGGTTACATACCCAAAGTGTTTCTTCTTTTCGGATGCGGAGTAGGGGTCGTCGATGTGGGTCGCCGATTCCGGCAGTTCCGGGTAGTCCTGCTCCACGTAAGAGGTTTAGTAAGACTGTTTCAGCTTGATCGTCTGCGGTGTGCCCAGTCAGGACTTCTGCCGGTAACGCGTCGCGTCGAGCGTCTCGAGCTCTTGCTTCCAAATTTGATCCAGGAGAAATCGATACGGTCACTAACTGTGATTTAGCTCCTAGTAGGGCAGCCGCTTCAGCGACTCGGTGGCCTTCCGCTGCCGACTCTTCTCTTAGCCCGTGATCTACATGCCAAGCGGTGACATCAAGTCCGTGATGTACTGCCAATGCGAGAAGAGCGAGGGAATCTGGTCCTCCTGATACTGCGCAGTCCACAACTGTATTTTTTGGTGGGAAGGTACATCGTTCAAGGAGTGAAGCAATGCTTAGGTCACCCACTGGTTTTTACCTGCATGCGGTTAATCCATAGGGAGGGTTGTTTGATTTCTTCAGAGTTAGGTAGATGTGAGGGTTCTATCCATACTTGGTTAAATAGTTCCTCTCCTCCTGCTTTTTCAACTGCGGCAATAAATTCTTCACCTTGGGCGTATTGCGCGAGTTTTGCTTCAAGGCCAATAATTTTTTGAACCATTCGGGTTAGTCCTGTAGCGGATTGTCTTCTCTCTCTCATTACTTTTGCGTAACGGTTTGCGTATTGAACGACTCCGATACCTGCTCTGTCCATGGTGACGTCTCCATGGCCTTCTAGGAGGCTCATGAGGCCGGCTATGTTGTCGAGAGCGGCTTTTTGTTGTGGAGTAGCGACCGCAGGAATAAGTCCTTCTGCGTTAGGGGTTTCGTTCTGGCTTTTCATCGTCCGTAGGCGTTCAATTATTTGATTTGATTCGGGTTCTGCTTCATCAAGTAGTGCTTCAACTAGTCCTAGGTAGTGTTTTCTTAGCCATGGGACTCCAGTGAATTGAGCGCGGTGTGTTACTTCATGGAGGGCTAGCCATTGACGAAAATCTGAAGATGGGAAAGCGTAGCGTTGCTCTAAAGCAACAACATTTGGTCCTACGTAGTAAACCAGATCTTGTTCATCGGCTTCTTCGTCTTCGATAACGAGTAAGTCGTATTGTCCTAATACTCTGGTTGACATCCAGCCGAGAACTGCTCCCATCTCTACCGCTGTGATTCGAGCCGTTACCGGAGATTCTGACCCTTTCGAGTTTTCGCTTTCCAACAGTGGTCTAAGGAGACGTTGTAAAGATTTTAGATTAGTTTTAATCCAACCTGGACGGTCCACCACTCTGGCTCGCGCTACACCTTGCGTGGAAGTTAGTCCGGTTGTAGCAGCAACTAAGCCTTCAGCTTTTTCTGTGTGTGCAGTGAATTCTTCTAAGAGACCTTGCTGGTGACGTTCTCCTGAGAAAGGCGCACGCTCGGAAACTCGAACTGCGACTTTTTCAGCCAATTCCCAGTCAACACTTATTGATTGCCCCATTGGGCTGCGATCAGCGCTTACGGTAGCGGGTAGAAGAAACCTTCTGGAAATAACCCACCAACGTGGCTATGCAAAGAGCGACACCGCCGCCAACAAGAGGTACAGCTAACCAGTAATGCCATATAACACCTGAGAACAAGTTCATAGTAAGAATCTTAGAGGGTTAACTATGAACTTCTACGCATTAGGGCTTGTTCTTTGACAAGTTTCAATTACAAAATAAACCACCTTGTATAAGAGTCAGTGACGACTTACTATAAAAAAGGAAGAGAAGACTAAGAGGAGAAGTGGAAGCACAAACTGAATCCACTCGAGAACTCGTTACTGTGAAAACTTGGGTAAAACTTGACACCTACCAACTTAACCAACTTTCTAAATCAACGTTAAAGGCCTAGTGACTGGCTAGATGCACTGTCGAATTTGTTCGGAACTTACCATTAATGGAACCTGTCCAGACTGTGGAGACAACCAAGGTAATGACAGGTGTAAAGACTGCGGTGACATCATGTCAAGTGAAGACGGTTTGCAGTGGTGCGACAGTTGTCTTCCTGAAGAGGAGGAATGCCCGGCCTGCGAATCCATAAATATTGATTTTACCCACAATGGCACCAGCAAGGAGAACCCTTACCGTTGCCATGATTGTGGAAAGCGTTGGTTTTATGAGCAATTAGGGATGGATCTGGATCGCAAGGTACTGGACTCTTTAGATGACACTGTTGCTCATCTGCATAGCAACAACATGGTTGGGGACGGAACAGTTCAGTATCCCACTGACACTGAACCTGACAAGGGAATTTTCAGAATGGTTGGCGAACTCCTTGTTGAAGTGTATGAGGAAGTAGTTTTTCCCTTACTGAAATACACCTTGCTATTTCTAAAGAAGTTGGTGCTATTTTTGATTGGTCTTTTGGTCAAACTAAAAAATATTGCCAAGCCTTATGTTAAGAAATCTCTGAACATTCTGTTACTCCCTTTTCATTTATTAACTGTGGAGCGTGAGAGAAAGAGACAGCAAGTTCGTCGTCTTGCTCAAAGTAAAACTCCTCTAAGTCTCATCACAGAAAGTAAAGTTCCTCAAAATCTCATCACAGTGAGTCCTTGGGCAAGACTCGGAGCCTGTCTACTTGAAGGGGTATTAGTGATGGTTACTTTAGGTATCGGTTGGCTGATTTGGGCTCTAACCCTTAGCGGAAAAGGCCAAACTCCAGCAAAGAAAATGCTGAACCACACAGTGGTAGATATCTACACTGGCCAACCTCTTGGCTTAGGCAGAATGTTCTGGATAAGAGGGATCATTGGCGGATTGACAGCACTCATTGGCTTCAGCATTTCGTTTGGAATACTCGCATTAATGCCTTTTTGGGATTCAAAAAATCAAAATATTTGGGACCAATGGTCTGACTCTTACGTGATCCCAACACCTAACTAGTCAACGCTAAAATTCTGGGGTAGCTCTTTGAGCCCGCGCGGGGAGTCGAACCCCGGACCTGCTCATTACGAGTGAGCCGCTCTTCCTACTGAGCTACACGGGCATAGAACGTTAGCGTAGCGTCCTGATCGCATTTAGGCCTACGGCCGCTCTATAGGAGCCCATGCCAGGAGTAGTCGTTTCTCACCTACGCGTTCGAACTCAACGACTGCTTCAGTTCTGTCTCCTTCTCCGCTTACTTTTATTACTTCGCCTTCACCCCATGCTTTATGCAAAACTTCTTCACCGGGTTGAAGATTCAACAAATGCGCTCCAGTGGTTTTAGATGAGCCGGATTTTTTTGTCCCTTGCCCGATAACAGGCCCTGATGGTTCGTCATCGGTGACATGATCTGTGTGTAGCCAGTTTTCGTCGTCGTAACTGTTTCCACTGCTACTACCCCAGCCGGAATCTTGTCGAGATAAATGTTTTCGGCTTTCTTTTGCTTCAACAATGAGGTTGTCTGGAATTTCTTTCAAGAACCGGCTTGGTGGGTTGTATTGGGTAACGCCATGAAGCATGCGACTCCATGCATGGCTCGTATAAAGATGCTTTCGGGCTCGAGTGATCCCTACGTAAGCAAGGCGTCGCTCCTCTTCTTCTTGCCTTTCGTCTCCTATAGAGCGGATATGTGGAAATACTCCATCTTCCATGCCGGGAAGAAAAACCACTGGGTATTCCAAGCCTTTGGCTGAGTGCAAAGTCATCAAGGTAACTTCGCCAGATTGGTCTTTGTTTGTGTCCGGCAAGTTGTCGGTGTCTGAGACTAAAGCTACTTGTTCGAGAAATTCATCTACATTGTTGAATTCAGATGCGACTCCGACTAGTTCGGCGAGATTTTCTATTCTGCCTTCTGCTTCGATTGATCCTTCTGCACGAAGTTCTTCTAAATAGCCTGAAGTATCTAATGCTGTTTCCAATACTGGGCTTGGCCCATTGTCGATTTCTTTAAGGAGGGTTTCGTGTAATTCGATGAAACTCTTGATCCCGGTTAAAGCTCGACCTGTGACTCCAGCTTCTTCAGCATGCGTTAATGCATTTAAGAATCCGGTTCCGTTGAAATTCGCCCATTGATCTATTCGATCTACTGAAGTGTTTCCAATCCCTCTTTTTGGGACGTTTAGGATACGTTTCGCTGCTATTTCGTCTGTTGGGTTTGCCGCTAAACGTAAGTAGGCCATTGCGTCTTTTACTTCTCTTCTGTCGTAAAAGCGAGTGCCGCCTATGACTCTGTAAGGGACTCCATGGCGAACGAGTTGTTCTTCAATTGCTCTGCTTTGGACATTGGTTCGATACAGAACTGCAAGGTCAGACCATGGGTGATCATGATCTCTGTTTAAATTTTGTATTTGTCTGGTAATCCATTTGGCTTCTTCTGTTTCGTCGTTGGCGGTGTATTTAGTGATTGGAGTTCCGCTGCCTTCTTCTGTCCAAAGTTCTTTGGGTTCTCTTCCAATATTTTGGGAAATGACGGCGTTTGCAGCGTCAAGGATGTTCTGTGTTGATCGATAGTTTTGGTCTAGGACCACGACGGTGGTATTTGGAAATGCTTTTTCGAAGTCAAGAATATTTCGTACATCAGCGCCACGGAATTGATAAATCGATTGATCGCTATCTCCTACTACGCAGATGTTGCTGTGACTTTCGGCGAGAAGAATTGTGAGTGCATTTTGTGTCAAATTTGTGTCTTGGTATTCGTCTACTAGAACATGTTTGAATCGTTCTTGGTAGGAACGAAGTACTTCGGGGTGTTGACGCAGCAATTGAACGGTGTTGCCTAATAAGTCGTCAAAGTCCATAGCTCCGGCATCCATTAACCGTTTTTGATATTCGGTAAAAACGTTTCCGATGCGTTCTTCGAAAGGTCCGGTGGCTGCTTCTACGTAATGGCTTGCGGTTCTGCCTTCATTTTTTGCTGCAGAGATTGAAGCGTAAATACCGCGTGGTGGGAAACGTTTCGTGTCAAGGTTGAGGTCTTTAAGTACATAGCTGACTAGTCGAACTGCATCGTCTTGGTCATAGATGCTGAAGCGAGTTGGGTACCCGATTTTTTCAGCGTCTCGGCGAAGTATGCGAACGCATGCAGAATGGAATGTTGATACCCACATTTTTTCTGCAACTGGTCCTACTAAATCTGCTACCCGGGTTTTCATTTCTCCGGCTGCTTTGTTTGTGAAAGTGATTGCAAGTATTTCAAAGGGGGAAATGCCTTTATTTTCAATCAGATAGGCGATGCGGTGAGTAAGTACTCTGGTTTTACCCGAGCCGGCACCTGCGACGACAAGTAAGGGTCCTTCTGAGTGAGTTACAGCCTCTCTCTGCGCTGGATTGAGTTCATTTAGATCTAGCGAAGTTTCATTGTTGGGCATCAAAGTCACCTTACAGGGGTCCTGTGACTGATTAAGTGAAAGAGTTTCATTTTGCTTTCTTATTGTCTTGAATCAATAAGAATTGTTGCTAATCCTCGCCCTACTCTTCCATCACGGTCGTAGAGAACTGCGTCAGAAAGTCCGATTCCGTCTTTTGAGTTTTTGTGCACGCCGCGTAAACCGATCCATTCTCCGCCAGGATCTTTGAAGGAGGAGATTGTTAAATCAACGTTCGGTGTCATCCATTCTTTTGGGTCGAGGTATTGAGCCACCATGCTTAACATGTCGCTGACGGTCGCCATGCTTGCGAAAGGAGATGTTTGAACTCCTTCGACTAATGGTTTTGTGAGGCGTATCCACATGAGTCCTGGTGTTCCCGCCCAAGATGCTTCACGAGGTAAACGGATTTCTACTGCTCGAAGGAATGCCGGGATTCCAACTCCAGGAGTGGTTAGTTGAGTGGCAGTATCAGGAAACGGGGGTAACTCATCTTCTTCGTGGGACATTCTTTCGTCATCTACAGGGTTCGCTTCTTCGGCGACTCTTAGTCTGACGGAGGTAGATCGAGCTATTTCTTTACCTTGATCATGAAGCGAAGTTTGGATTACTTGTAGTCGTCGTCCTTCTCGAATGGTTTCAGTTGTCCACTGGAGAGGCTTTATGGGCACACCACGCATGAGTTCCACTGTGTGTCGGCATGTTCGCATCGGGGAAGGTGTTTCTACTGTTTCTACGAGATGAGCAAGGATCCCTGAAATTGGACCTCCGTGTTGTATCTCTGGGTCCCATGGCCCGCCGGTCAGTGAAGTAGGAGTTATTGAATCGCCGTCAACTTGGTATAGGTATTCCGGTGATTCAGTCATGGAGAAAGTTTATTTCTCTTCCCATGAGACACAACAACCGAGTTCCAGGCGATGCGTCTTCTGGTGGCATTACTGGATCTCCGATCATGTCGCTTGCTGAAAGCGCGTCAGTTAAGGGTGCCCAAAAATCTAAACAACGGTCAGCTAAATCTTCAGGTAAATCGATTTGACGCCCGCACGCCTGGGCTATGTCCGAAGCGTGAACAAGATTCTCCGTGACTCGTAAACCGATAATGGTGGTTCCATCAATGTTTCCTAATGGGTGTTCATATTTTTTTGTTTCTACTTCTTGTTGCGATGCTGCATCTATAGCGGCTACCGCTGTTCCTCTCCAAGTAGCAATCGGGTTAGGGCCCAGAATTGAGACATCTATGTCAGTGAGCGGTTCGATTACCCCTCCTTTGAGTAAGTCAACGAACATTGCTTCTCCGAGGATTACGTGGGCGACAATGGTTCGTACATCCCATTCCGGACATGGTGTTGAGAAGAACCACTCATCGTCAGCTAACTCCATGAGTTGCTGTCCGAAGATAGTGCTCGACGCTACATAATCATCCCAAAAAGTCATAGAGGTTCATTATGCCGGAAATGAAACTTTTGCTGGTTAAAAGAGAATAGGTTACCTTCGTATCATGTTTAATTTTAAGAAATCTCCTATGCATGACAGGATCCAGCCCCATTCAACCGTGGTCGTGATCGGCGCCGGTATGTCGGGTTTATCTTCAGCGCGTGCGTTACACGATGCTGGATACCAAGTCACGATTTTCGAAGGTAGAGATCGTATTGGTGGCCGGATTCGTACGACACGTGATTTAAGCACACCGGTTGATTTGGGTGCCGGTTGGATACATGGCGAAGTGGATAATCCATTGACTGACCTGGCAGAAAAGTACGGCGCTAATCTCTTTAAGACGGAAATGAACAACGTCGCAGGACTCGGTAAAAATGGCACTGATCTGACCGACGGCATGCTTGAATTGGCATCGCGCGCCTACGAAATCATGGCGCGAGAGCCGAGCAATAAAGATTCAAAAAGCCTCGGCCAATTTGTGCGCGATGAACTCGGCTCACTCAATGCCGAACAGACGCGGATGCTCAATGGCTTCTTAGGTGCTCAAGGTGGTTTTTGGGGAAGCAACAGCCTCAATGAGATTGACCGTTTTCAACTCAATCAAGAAAAGACGTTTGAGGGATACGATTGGCGCTTTTTGAATGGCTACGACACCATAATCCGTGGGCTCGCCGAAGGGCTAGACATACGACTCGGTGCTGCCGTAACAACCGTAGATTGGTCAGGCCCGACAAACCGAGTAGAAACCAAACAAGGTGTATACGAAGCGGAACATGTGATTGTCAGCGCGCCAGTTGCCGTACTGCGGCAAGGAGGCATTAGATTTACTCCGGATCTGCCATCTACACATGAGACTGCCATTCAAGAATTGGCAGTTGGGCTGTCGGAGAAGCTGGTACTACGATTCCAAAAGCCATTCTGGCCGGAAGCTGCGCACGTATTGGTTAGAGCGAGTGACGATGGGAACTTTCCTCTGATGTTTAACAACCACTACCCATCCTCTGACGATGCCTTTTTGACCATTCGAGTGCTAGGTGATCGAGTGCCTCACTGGACGACATTAGATCAGTCCTCCGCAGTGGCTGAAGCGATGAAGATGCTGAAGAACACGTTTGGCTCAGATATTCCTAACCCAACTGCTGCGCTTCAATCGGATTGGTACAGGAATCCCTTCTCACAAGGAGGATATTCGACGAACCATATTGACGTGCCGAGTTATGAGCATCGCGCTCAGTTAGCCAAACCGGTCTCTCCAGGATTGCAATTTGTAGGTGAGCACACAGAGCCTGACTACTTTGCAACGGTTCATGGGGCGTATCTGAGCGGGCAGCGAGCCGCAACATTCGTTACGTCTGCTAATAGGCAGGATGCCTAAAAAACTGACAGAAAGTCATAGAGGTTCATTATGCCGGAAATGAAACTTTGTTGATTAAAAGAAAATAGGTTAACTTCGCGTCATGTTTGATTTTAAAAAATCTCCCATGCATGACAGGATCCAGCCCCATTCAACCGTGGTCGTGATTGGCGCTGGGGCCTCAGGTATCGCGGCCAGCGAGAAACTCCTGGCCGCCGGATTCAAAGTGGTCTTGATAGAAGCGCGGGATCGCATGGGCGGGCGCGCCAGCACGAGATTAGTAAGCTCCGTGCCCTTTGATACCGGTGCCTCATGGCTCGCGGACTCCCAAGTGAATTACCTCCGAACGACAGCCGAGTCGAGCGGGGTAAAGCTCTATCCAACCGATTTCAATCGCGCGCTGGTTCAATACAAGGGCGTAAACGTACCCATCAACCCGACAGAATTCATGAAAGCAGTGGAGAGGCGGATGGCCCTCCCCTACATTAAGCTCCACATCCGCGAGTTTTTCGGTTTACGCAAGACGCTCCCTTCTATGGCATCCATGCTCGACCCCCTCCTTAAGAAACACGGCGCACAGGCGGCTTACGCCAGAGAACTCATGATAGTTAACGAAGCGGACAACCTAGATCAGACTTCCATCGCGACGCTCTTACGCGAGCATAATTTGCCCGGGGACGATGGTTACGATCCGTTACCGACGGACGATGTTATGGTCGACGGCGGGATGCAAGCGTTCGTGACCTCGCTTGCCAAGAATATCAAGCCCAGCCTAGGAGAATCGGTTGAGGCCGTCATCCGAACGGAAAACGGTATTAGCGTTCAAACCACGCGTCGGCGCATCGACGCGGACTCTGTGATTGTGACGGTCCCCCTCGGAGTACTGAAGGCTGGGACCATCCGATTCGATCCGGGATTGCCCGTCGAACACAGAGCCGCGATAGATCGCCTCGGGTTTGGCAACGAAAAGAAAACCTGTCTCGTTTATCCCGATACGAATTGGGCCAAGGAACACCACATGGTGGGGCTGCACGACTCGACTTACTTCAATTTTATGGTCAACGTGGCAGCGATCGCAGGCAAGCCGATGATTATGGCCTTGAGTGCTGGGAATAAGCTGATCGCTGCGGACTCATTATCAATCGACGAACTGGCGGCCGCACTTCACGCGAACGTCAGAGCGACCTTGGGCTCCGATATCCCCGATCCGATTGATCACAGTACCACCGACTGGGGGAACGACCCCTACGCCCTCGGCGCCTACTCGCACAGTTCTCTCAAAACACTCGGCAACGAGGCGGAGATACTGCAGCGTCCAATCGCCGGTCGGATCTTGCTCGCGGGTGAAGCTCTCTCGGATCGCAATGGATACGTCGACGGTGCGTGGAACGACGGACAAAGGGCAGCCTCTGCGATCATTAATGCGTAAGGGAACAGCCATAAGAGTAATGGGTGACGGTTACTCCCACTCAATCATGAGTAATACCCTCTGAAACCCTTTATCTATAGGGTTCAGAGTCACCCTTCATTCCCACTCGATCGTTCCCGGAGGTTTAGAAGTAATATCGTAAGCCACCCTGTTGACTCCGGAAACTTCATTAATGATGCGTGAAGAGAGAGTCTCTAATAACTCATACGGGAGACGAGCCCAGTCTGCTGTCATTGCGTCTTCGCTAGTTACTGCTCGAATGATTATGGGGTATCCGTATGTGCGTTCATCTCCCATGACCCCTACTGAACGTATGTCCGGTAGCACAGCGAAAGCTTGCCAAATTTCACGCTCCAGTCCCGCATTGCGTAACTCTTCGCGAACAATTTTGTCGGCCGCCTGAAGGGTCGCTACTTTTTCTGGCGTTACTTCTCCAATTATTCGAACTCCGAGCCCTGGTCCGGGAAAAGGTTGTCTCCAAACGATTTCATCCGGCAAACCTAATTCAGTACCTAAAGATCGGACTTCATCTTTAAACAAGTCTCGTAAAGGTTCAACTAATTCAAATTCCATGTCGTCGGGAAGCCCTCCAACATTGTGGTGGCTTTTAATTTTTGCGGCGTCTTTGGTCCCGGATTCAATGACGTCAGGGTAAAGCGTTCCTTGTACAAGAAAAGCAGCGTCTTGAACTTGCTTTTCAGCATCTTCAAATATTCGAATAAATAGCTCTCCAATAGTTTTACGTTTTTCTTCAGGTTCAGTTATTCCCTCTAATGCTTCAAAAAAACGATCTTCAGCCTTGACATGCATGAGCTCAATCCCTTGATGACGGTCGAAGGTTTCAACTACTTGAGCGCCTTCGTCTGCCCGCATGAGTCCTGTGTCTACAAATACGCATGTCAACTGGTCCCCTATTGCTTTGTGAACCAAAGCAGCAGCGACAGCAGAATCCACTCCTCCTGAAAGCCCGCAAATAGCTTTACCATCTCCGACTTGTTGCTTAATACTTTCTACCGACGATTCGATGACTGACGTCATAGTCCAATCGCCACTACATGAACAAACATCGAAGAGGAATCGGGTTAATAACTTTTCTCCGCATGGGGTGTGTTGAACTTCAGGATGAAATTGAACTCCATAGAGTTTTCGTTCCGGAGATTCAAAAGCCGCGATGGGGGCGTTCGTTGAAGAGGCTGTCGCTAAAGATCCTTCAGGTCCTTCAACTATTGCATCAAAATGACTCATCCATACCGGATGCGTCCCAGTGTCAAGATCAGCGAGTAACGAACCGGGGGAAGAAACTATCATTTCGGTTCGTCCATATTCTCCTTGTTCGTTGCGACCCACTTTTCCACCGCATTGCACCGCTATGAGTTGCGCCCCATAACAGATACCCAAAATCGGAATTCCAAGTTCATAAATCCCTGGATCTATCTGGGGGGCGCCTTCTGCATTAACTGAAGTGGGTCCTCCGCTGAAAATAATTCCTGTTGGTTGATAATCAGAAATCTCTTTAGCAGAGAGGTCGTGTGGAATAATTTCGCTGTAAACCTTGTTTTCTCGGACACGCCGCGCGATTAGTTGAGCGTATTGTGCGCCAAAATCAACAACGAGAATACGGTCTTTGAATCGGTCAAATTTGTCTTGGAATTTATTAGCCATTTTCGTTCCAGTGTGTCAGTGGCCCATTCCTACGCCTTGAGACTTTTGAAGTGATTTTCCTTCTGTTTGGAGTGCTGGTGCAACCATTACTTCAGCTTTTTGAAACTCTTTTATGTCTAAATATCCACATGTAGACATTGAGGTTCGTAGGCCACCGAAAAGATTGAGTTTTCCATCGTTTTCTCGTGCTGGGCCTAGTAGTACTTCTTCTAGCGTCCCGGTGGTAGATGTTTTTACTCTGGCTCCTCGTGGAAGAGTCGGGTGGAAGGTGGCCATACCCCAGTGGTAGCCGCGGCCAGGCGCTTCTTGTGCTGCCGCTAAAGGAGATCCAATCATTACCGCATCTGCTCCGCAAACTACTGCTTTGGAAATGTCTCCCCCCGTGGCCATTCCGCCATCAGCAATAACTTGGCAATAAACACCGGTTTCATCTAGATGGCGCATTCGCGCTGCGCGAACATCAGCGATAGCTGTTGCTTGCGGTACCCCTAATCCAAGAACTCCGCGTGTCGTGCATGCATGTCCTGGCCCTACTCCTACTAGCACTCCAGCAGCTCCCGTTCGCATGAGATGCAGCGCTGCTTTATAAGTTGCACAGCCTCCAACTATTACCGGTATGTCAAGTTTTCGAATAAACGTCTTGAGGTTAAGTGGCTCAACTGTGGTTGATACATGTTCTGCTGACACTACGGTTCCTTGAATCACCAAAATGTCGAGATCTCCTTTAAGGATGTGCGGGAGGAACTCTTCTGTTCGTTGGGGTGTAACTGAAGCGCAAGAAACAACCCCTCCTTTTTTTATTTCTTGTATCCGGCTTGTTATGAGTTCTGGCTTTATCGGCTCTTGATACATTTCTTGCATCCGAGAGGTTGCCTCATCAGCGGAAAGTTGCGATATTTCCTCTAGAACAGAATCAGCGTCTTCATATCGAGTCCATAGGCCTTCTAAATTAAGGACTGCGAGACCGCCTAACTTCCCTACTTGTATAGCTGTTGTTGGGCTGACTACTCCGTCCATGGCCGACGCCATTAAAGGAAGGTCAAAATGATAGGCGTCGATCTTCCATGTAATGTCTACATCTTCAGGGTCTCGAGTTCGACGGCTCGGCACTATAGCGATGTCGTCAAAGCCGTACGCACGTCTGCCGCTTTTCCCCATGCCGATTTCGATCTCTGCCATGAGCGCCACCTTTTATCGTTTCAGTAGAAACGTTAACCCTAACTCGGTAAGCGTTCCAGTTACGTGACCCATGACCAGAAGTCAGGAGGTAAAAGTTTTTCAAATATGACTGCTGCTGGTTTTAGATTTCAAGGTGTTCATTGATGAGTTGCATTAAAGCTTCAACGTGTTCAAGCGTCGTGTATGTGCCTCCAACTGCGACTCTTAGTACGTATTTGTTGTTGAGGCGAGTGTGAGTTAATAAAACTTTTTGTGTGGCATTAAGCGTTGTAAGAAGTTGTTCTGACGCCGTGTCTCCGTCAACGTGTTGGAAGCAAACCAAACTGAGTGAAGGGGTGACTGAAAGCTCCAACTTTGGATGATCGGTGATTTGTTCTGCGAACCAGTTGGCTGCTTGAACATGACGTCGTATATATGTTCTTATGTTTTCTGCACCATAGCTGCGTAGCACAAACCAAAGTTTAAGAGCGCGGAAACGGCGGCCTAGTGGAACTTGCCAATCTCGGTAATCGATTACTTCTCCGGCTTCGCTAGCTGAGTTCCGGAGATATTCAGGAACTATTGAAAGCGCTTCAGTTAACGGTTTTGCATCTGCGACGAAGAATGCTGAACAATCAAAATTGGTAAGCATCCATTTATGAGGATTAAATGCATAGCTATCAGCTAGATCTAATCCATTTAATATCCCTCGGAACTCTGGGCATATGGTCGCTGATCCGGCCCACGCTGCATCAACATGTATCCAAGCTCCCGCCTTTGTGGCTAATTTAGCGATTTCTTCAACATTGTCTACCGCTCCAGAAGAGGTTGTACCGACAGTGGTCATCACAAAAAATGGCATGTATCCGGCTTCAATATCTTCCGAGATAGCTTTCTCTAGGTTTTCTAAACACATGGAAAGATTTTCATCTGTTTCGATGAGACGAATGTTTTGATGATGTATTCCTGCTACTAATAGACCTTTTTCTGCTGAGGAATGAGCTTGGTTAGATACGTAAGCACGTAATTTCATAATTTCTTCAGGTCTATTTATTCTGTGCCGGGCTGCCAAGATGGCGCACAAAGTCGCCGATGATGCTGAATCTTGGATGACTCCTCCACCTGCTCCGCTTGAATGAAACCGTTTAGGTATCCCGCATAGATCTATAAGCCAGTCAAGAACATGAGTCTCTAATTCTGTGGCTGCTGGGCTTGTAGCCCATAACATCCCGTTGACTCCTAAGCCTGTGGAAAGTAGATCCCCTAAAACTGCTGGAGGTGAAGAATTAGCGGGGAAGTAACCATAGAAGTCTGGATGCTGCCATTGGGTAATCCCTGGGGCAATAATGCGGTCCATATCATCTAGTAAATTTTGAAAAGGTTCACCAGTTTCTGGGGCATGCTCCGGTAGGGATGAACGAACTTCTCCCGGTACTACTTCCGAGGTGACTGGTCTTTCCTCAATCTCTTTCAGGTAGTCAACAAGCCAGTCGATAGCGGCATATCCGGCGGAGCGAAACTCCTCAGGAGTCATGTGAACGGGCTTATCTCCAGAGTCATTCATAAAGAGATTCTAATGGAAGAAAGTTTAGACAATTCCTAATCCTAAAGTTAGTAACTGTCGAAGAATGTTTGCTGTTGCTCCCCAAATGGTTTCCTCAGGGATCTCAAAGAAAGTTACTGCATGTGACCGTTCTTCTCGTTCCCAGTATTCTTCACGCCATGTTTCTTCTTTTAAGAGTTCTGCAAGATCTACGTGGCGTATCGTTTCTACTTCAGCTGAGTTCGCTTTTAGCTCTGGACGGTGTGGAAGCAAAGCGACAAAAGGGTGGATGAGGGTTCCGCTTCCTATGGTGACAATTGCATCCAACTGTCCGATCTTTTGAGGGAGAGAAGGATCAAGTCCTGTTTCCTCTTGAGCTTCTCTTAATGCTGTGCTCCAAAGATCTTTGTCTACTTTTTCTTGATGTCCGCCGGGGAAACTTACTTGGTGAGCGTGGGTGGACAGGTGGGGCGATCTTCGAGTGAGAATTACTTTAAGTGAATTTTGTTCTTCGTAAAGCGCTACTAAGACCCCTGCTTGTTGTGTGTATTCCTCAAGAAGGTTTTTTTGGACAGCAACCGGTTCATATTTTTCTACTGCCTGTTTTATTTTTCCAATAGTTAATGTTTTGTCGTTGAGATGTGACCATGGTGAGAGCTCTCCGAGGTGCCATTTTTTTGGGCGTGGGATTATTTGAGGTCCACCTCGGTTGTTTAGCGCTTCTTCTTTATTCATTTCATAAGTCTTTCATAGTGAAAACTACAGGAGCCGAGCCCTAAGGCTCGGCTCCTAATAGTTATTCCCTTGATTTAGGGTTACATCATGCCGCCCATGCCGCCCATAGGATCCATTCCGCCTGGAGGCATTGGTGGTGCAGGTTCAGGTTTGTCTGCTACTACTGATTCGGTTGTTAGCAAGAGTGCTGCGATAGAAGCAGCATTTTGTAAACCGGCTCGAGTTACCTTGGCTGGGTCTATGACTCCCTCTTTGATGAGGTCAACCATTTCGCCAGTTGCTGCATTTAAGCCTGTCGATCCTGAAGCTGATTCGATTTCGCGGACCATAACCGCTCCTTCAAGTCCTGCGTTGTCGGCTATTAGCCTTGCAGGAGCTTCAAGAGCAGCATGAACAATCCGTGATCCAGTTGCTTCATCACCAGAGAGTGAATCTACAACCTTTCCGACTGCTTCTCGAGAGCGAAGTAGTGCGGTTCCACCGCCAGCTACAACACCTTCTTCGATTGCTGCACGAGTTGCTGAAAGAGCATCTTCAATACGATGTTTTTTCTCTTTAAGTTCAACTTCTGTTGCGGCTCCTACTTGAACTACTGCGACACCACCAGCAAGTTTGGCGAGGCGTTCTTGAAGTTTTTCTCGATCCCAATCTGAATCTGTTTCTTCAATTTCACGTTTAATCTGTGAAATACGTCCCTCAACTTCAGCTCCTTCTCCGGCGCCTTCAACAATTGTGGTCTCGTCTTTAGTTACAACTACTTTGCGGGCTGTACCCATCATGTCGATGGTTACACCATCGAGTTTCAGGCCTACCTCTTCAGCTATAACTTGTCCATTTGTCAAAATAGCCATGTCTTGAAGCATTGCTTTGCGACGTTCACCGAATCCAGGAGCTTTGACTGCAACTGAATTGAAGGTTCCTCGAATCTTATTGACTACTAAAGTTGCGAGAGCTTCACCCTCTACATCTTCAGCGATAATCAATAACGGGCGGCCTGATTGCATTACTTTTTCTAGAACCGGGAGAAGATCCTGAACAGAGGTAATTTTCCCTTGATTGAAAAGTATGTATGGCTCTTCAAGAATTGCTTCTTGACGTTCCGGATCAGTTACGAAATAAGGCGAAAGGTAGCCTTTATCAAATTGCATACCTTCAACGAAATCGAGATCCATTCCAAACGTGTTGGATTCTTCTACGGTCACTACTCCGTCTTTTCCTACTTTGTCTATTGCGTCTGCAATGACTTGACCAATGGTTGAGTCAGCTGCAGAAATTGAAGCAACGTTTGCAATTTGTTCTTTTGAGTCATCAACTTGCACGGCTTGTCCCGCTATTGACTCAACAGCTGCTTTGGTTGCTTTTTCTATACCTCTTTTGAGGTCCATTGGGTTTGCACCTGCTGCAACATTCCGTAGTCCCTCGTGAACGAGAGCTTGTGCGAGAACTGTTGCGGTTGTGGTTCCATCACCGGCAATGTCGTTTGTTTTCGTTGCGACTTCTTTTACTAGTTGTGCTCCCATATTTTCGAAAGCATCTTCTAGCTCTATTTCTCGTGCAATTGAAACACCATCATTGGTGATTGTAGGTGCACCGAATTTTTTGTCGATTACAACGTTACGGCCACGAGGTCCAAGTGTTACTTTGACGGCATCCGCCAATTTATTTACACCTGCTTCTAATCCTCGTCGCGCTTCTTCGTCAAATTTTAAAATCTTTGTCATTTAGGCCTACTTTATTGTGGCGAGCACATCGCGAGCGTTGAGAATTAATAGATCTTCTCCTGCGCTACTAATTTCTGTGCCACCGTATTT
>CACPKO010000025.1 GCA_902634555.1 Actinomycetota bacterium | reverse complement strand
TTAGTCAAACCATTTCAAAAATCAGACTTGATACCAGCAGTAGAAGTAGCTTGTGCCCGGCATCGGGAAATAAAAGAAATAACTGGAAAGGCTGAAACTTTCGCTGAACGTCTGGAAACTCGGAAGGTGATCGATAAAGCAAAGAGCTTTCTCATGAACGAAAAAGGCTTAAGCGAGGAAGACGCGTTTCGGTTTATTCAGACAACCGCCATGGATGGTCGAGAAAGCATGCTGGAAGTCTCTAAAAAAATTCTTAACGAAAGCCAGCAACTCGGTCTTCCATAGTTTCCTTTCGAGTGATCTCGCCAAGTAAGGTCATGAAGTGTCTAAATTTCTTCTCATAGATGGAAACTCATTGACTTATCGGGCGTTCTTTGCATTGCCTGACGATATGACAACTTCTTCTGGTCAGGTAACGAATGCTTTGCATGGTTTTACGATGATGCTTGCAACGTTACTCAGAGACCACCAACCCGATGGACTAGCAGTCGCTTTTGATCGTCCTGAAAAAACCTTTAGACATGAACGCCTTTCCTCCTATAAAGCGAATCGAGAAAAGCAACCAGACATTCTCTATGAACAATTAGCACTCGTTCGAGAGATTGTTGAATCGCTTGGGATGTGTGTTGTAGATGCAAAAGGTTTTGAAGCCGATGATGTTCTTGCAACGTTGGCCAGCTTGGTTAGAGACTCAAAGGAAGAAGCAATCATCGTTACCGGCGATCGGGATAGTTATCAGTTGGTAGAAGATCCGCATGTCAGAGTGCTTTATAACAAACGAGGTGTGTCTGAATATGCCTTGTATGACGAAGAGGGGATAAAAGAAAGAACAGGAGTCAGCCCAAAGGATTACGTGGCCTACGCAGCATTACGAGGCGACACTTCAGACAATCTTCCTGGAGTCCCAGGTGTTGGAGAAAAGACCGCAGCAAAGCTGATCAACTCATATGGAGGCTTAGACGGAGTTTTGCAGGCTGCCGCTGACCAAACACCCAAATTAAGGCAGAATCTAGAAGAAAGTGAAACTCTTGTTCGGTTGAATTCAGAAATGATGGAACTCGTTCGAGATGTTCCACTTAACTTGACCTTGGATGAACTTCGTCTCAAATCACCGAATGTTGAGAGAGCATCTGAACTATTTAGTTCTCTTGAGTTGAACAAGTCGCGAGACCAACTTGGTGACATTCTCGGAATTGAATCTTGGGGAGGGGAAAACACGAAACCTATAGAAGTAAAAGAAATGACACCTATTGGACCCTCAACGCTCGATGATTTGATCGAAAGCATTCCCAAAAATAAGACTTTGAGCATCGGAGTAGGCGAAAGTGCCGCTGATGGGATCACCATTTTCGTCGGAGACAAACCTGACAAAGCCCAAGTATTTTTTCTGACCTCTGAAGTTCTAGCGGAACCAAAGATAAATAAAGAACTGAACTCTTTATTTAGTGACGAAGGGCCAGGAATAGCGACTCATGACATCAAATCTTTAATAAAAATTCTTCGCTTTAACCAAATATCTTCACCGCACATCACATTAGATACACAACTAGCGGGGTACCTGCTCGATCCAGCTGACGAGAACACAGATCTTCCTGGTCTTCTGGAACGTCACACTTCATGGGAAATTGAAGCAACCGGTTCGCCTGAAGGTCAGCTTGCTCTTGGTGATGACAACACAGATGCCGAAAATTTTCTTGCACAGAAAGCAGTAGCCGTAAGTTTACTCATCGATCCGCTTTCGAAAGCGCTTACTTCCCAGAAGTTAGAGAGTTTGAACACAGAGATAGAACTTCCCCTTGCGAGAGTTCTAGTAAAGATGGAAGAACTTGGAATAGGGGTAAATGTTCCAGAATTAAAGAGACTGCGTGACGATCTCACTAAACGATGTGGAGAATATCGCGAAGAAATACATGAAATTGCAGGAATGGAATTCAATGTAAATTCCACGAAACAATTACGTGAAGTACTTTTTGAAAAATTGGGATTGACTCCCGGAAAGAAAACCAAAACCAAAACAGAGTTTTCAACGGATGCAGCAACACTTGAGCGTCTTAGAGGCGAACATCCAATCGTGGAGAAAATACTTTCTTACAGAGAAGTTGAAAAGTTGCGTTCTACCTATGGGGAAGGACTTTTAAGCTCGGTCGGTGCCGAAGACCGGATACGAGCTACGTTCAAGCAAACAGTTGCACGAACAGGAAGACTCAGTTCAGATGCACCCAATTTGCATAACATCCCTGTTCGGACAGAGGCAGGTCGCGCTTTTCGTAAAGCATTTGTACCTGCTGATGGCTTCTCGCTTCTAGTGGCAGATTACAACCAAATTGAATTGAGATGTATCGCACACTTAGCGGAAGATTCAGGTCTGATACGAGCTTTCGAAGCGGGAGAAGATGTCCACACTTCCGTAGCGGCACAAGTGTGGGATCTGGACCCTTCAGAAGTTGATTATGAAACAAGATCTCGAGCGAAAATGGTCTCATATGGTCTGGTCTATGGCATGGAGGCTTACGGATTGGCTCAACGACTGGATATCCCGCGTGAAGAAGCATCAGGTATTCTCACCGATTTTTTTGATGCATTTCCTGCAGTCAGAGAATACATGGATCGTTCAATAGAAGAAGCACGACAAAAAGGGTATACAGAGACACTTTTTGGTCGCCGTCGGCGTATACCTGAACTCTCTTCTTCGAACTTTAATGTACGTAAAGTTGGAGAGCGTCAAGCAATGAACTCTGCTATTCAAGGATTAGCGGCAGACATTTTCAAAGTGGCCCTTATCGGAATAGACGAGTACATTGAGAGACACTCTTTGGAGAGTCGACTTATTTTACAAGTTCACGATGAAGTCATCCTTGAAGTTCCTCCCGAAGAAGAAGAGCATGTTTTAGAAAAAGTTCCAGAAATAATGAAAAACGCTTATGACCTGAGGGTGGACTTAGAAGTAAATATGTCCTTCGGATCAACATGGGCGGATGCTAAAGCGTGAAAAAGAGGCATTGGTTTGAAGAGGTAGCAGAGCATTTAGGACCCACTTATCTTCGTTACTCATTCACTTATGGCACAACCCAAGAAGTTGACTTCTTAATGCGCATTTTGGATCTCAGCCCAGGAGACAGCCTTCTTGATGTTGGATGCGGTCCAGGTCGTCACGCTCATGAATTTGCTTCAAGAGGTGTGAACGTCACCGGTTTAGATATTTCAGAAGATTTCATTCATCTCGCAAACCAGAAGACATCTGAGAATGTTTCTTTTGTATGCGGTGACGCAAGAGATATGCCCTATGTAGAAGAGTTTGATACAGTCATTTCACTTTGCCAGGGAGCATTTGGCTTAGCTGGAGGTCCTACGCTCCAAAAATCGGAAGGGGATCCAGACGGAGTAATTCTTTCATGCATGTCTCGGGCTTTAAAACCAGGAAAAAAATTAGCGTTAAGTGCCTTTTCTGCGTATTTTCAAATCCGTTATTTGAGCGAAAATGCGACATTTAATGCAGAAACAGGGATAAATCATGAAACTACCTCTGTCAAAAATGAAGAAGGGGAGTCAATGGATACAGAGCTATGGACCTCTTGCTTTACCCCTCGAGAACTCCGTCTGCTCGCTGCTAACGCAGGACTTGAAGTAGAAGAAATATGGTCTGTTGATCCTGGAGACTATACGAAGCGTGTTCCTGACTTAGATCACGCCGAATATTTACTTATTGCACATCGCCCAAATAATGGGGAGAAGAAATAAGGAGCAGATAGGCTTATCTCGCCCACCAAATATGGTGTGGCCCGTATCCGACTATTACCTATCCGACGAGAAGACCATGTCCGACGAAACTACTACCGATGACGCCCTCAAATCCCCTCCAATGGGAGACTTTGATACAAGCGGAGATTACATACCCAGACAAATAATTGAAAATGACCTTGGAAGCCTCTCACTTGATGAGGCCTACTCAGCAACAATGGTTGATGTTGAAGCTGGTCAATTAGTAGAAGGGACAGTCGTACGAGTAGACAAAGACGAAGCCCTTTTGGACATCGGATACAAATCAGAAGGTGTCATACCGGCACGCGAGTTGTCTATCCGCCACGGAGTAAACCCTGCAGACATAGTAGCTATGGGGGAAAAAATTGAAGCAGTAGTCGTAACCCTTGAAGATAAAGAGGGAAGGCTTATTCTTTCCAAAAAACGAGCTCAGTATGAACGAGCTTGGGGCAACATAGAAAAAGTAAAAGAAGCTGATGAAAGTGTCACAGGCTCAGTTATAGAAGTTGTAAAAGGCGGCCTAATCGTAGATATAGGTTTACGAGGCTTCTTGCCAGCCTCTCTTGTTGAACTTCGCCGCGTTAGAGACCTTCAGCCATACATCGGCCAAACTGTTCAAGCGAAAATCATTGAACTAGATAAACATCGCAACAATGTCGTGCTATCGCGTCGAGCATGGCTTGAAGAAAGCCACAAAGAGCAACGCGAAGAATTCCTTCATGACTTAAAACCAGGAGAAGTGAAAAAAGGTGTCGTTTCAAGCGTTGTCAATTTCGGAGCGTTTGTTGACCTTGGCGGAATGGACGGCTTGATACACGTCTCAGAACTTTCCTGGAAACATGTTGACCATCCCGGCTCAGTAGTAACAGTGGGAGATGAAGTAGAAGTACAGGTGCTAGATATTGATATGAGCAGAGAGCGAATTAGTCTTTCTCTCAAAGCAACACAATCTGACCCATGGCAAGAGTTTGCAGACGCACATAAAACTGGAGAACTGGTTTATGGGCGAGTCACAAAATTAGTTCCCTTCGGCTCCTTTGTTCAAGTGGGAGATGGAATAGAAGGACTCGTTCACATTTCAGAGATGTCCGCACATCACGTAGAACTTCCAGAACAAGTAGTGACCCCCGGTGAAGAACTTTGGGTGAAGATTATTGACCTAGACCTCGAACGTCGACGGATAAGCCTCTCCATTAAACAAGCCGCTGAAGGTGGTGCAGTCGCTGCCGAATACCAAGAGCATTTCGGTGAGCATGCATACGATGAAGAAGGAAACTTTATAGTTCCTGAATCTGAGGGGCAAGAGGCTTGGGAAGCGTATTATGCGGAAGTAGATGAGGAAGAAACAGATGGCGAGGAGAAATCATCTGATCCGGAAGCATCTGCAGACGAAGCGGAACCCGCCACTGAAGAAGTAACTGACACAGACGAATCTGAAAACGAAGCGGAGCCCGCCACTGAAGAAGTAACTGACACGGACGAATCTACAGACGAAGAAGAGTCTGAAGAGGAGTCGGAAGGAGCCTGATCAACCATGTCGGCTAAGGAGCTATTTCAAGAAACTCTTGAGATAGGCCTGACCGGTGGAATAGGTTCAGGAAAATCAACCGTTTCTGCTGGTTTAGTGGAACGCGGCGCTGTCTTAATAGACGCTGACGCAATAGTCAGAGAACTGCAACAACCTGGGAAACCTGTTTTTGAAAAGATGGTTGAGCGGTGGGGAGAAAAAATCCTCTCCGAAGAAGGCGAGTTGAATCGGCAGGCGGTCGCCGACATCGTTTTTAAAGATTCCGAAGAACTTTTAGCGCTTAACGAGATCGTCCATCCTTTAGTGCGTGAAGAAATAGCGCGCCTACGCGACACCTACGCCGGTGGGGGAGTTCCGATTATTTTAGACATTCCACTCCTTATTGAGTCCGGCTATGAAGATTTAGATGGGATCATTGTTGTGGATCTCATTCCGAAGGAGGCAATACGTCGTCTTGTCGCATATCGCGGATTCGCAGAAGATGATGCGAAAAATAGAATCTCTAATCAAGTCGAACGAGAAGAGCGGATCAAAAAAGCAGACTTTGTGGTTGATAACAATGGCGACCTCAATTCGTTAAATGAAGAAATAGATCGGGCATGGAATTGGATAGAGAGTTTGTCTGCATGAACGCTCCGTTTCGCGTGCACGCCCCATTTTCACCTTCGGGAGATCAACCAAAAGCAATCAGTGAGCTGGCAGATGGAATCAATGGAGGAGAGCGTTTCCAGACGTTACTTGGGATAACAGGTAGTGGTAAGAGCGCAACAATCGCGTGGACAATTGAAGAAGTACAAAAACCAACTTTAGTGATCGCACCAAATAAATCTCTGGCCGCGCAACTAGCAAACGAACTGCGCGAATTCTTTCCAGAGAATCGTGTTGAATATTTTGTTTCTTACTACGACTACTATCAGCCGGAAGCCTATGTTCCTTCTTCAGATACTTTCATAGAAAAAGATTCTTCTGTTAATGATGAAATAGACCGTTTAAGACATTCTGCCACTGCGGCTCTTTTAACTCGCCGTGACACAATCGTAGTGGCTTCAGTTTCTTGTATTTACGGTCTAGGTAATCCAAAAATGTACGAAGGAAATCTGCTAGTTCTCCGCGCTGGGGAAGAGGTAGAGCAGAGAACTGCTTTACGGATGCTTATAGAAATGCGGTACGAACGAAATGATGTTGCGTTAGATCGCGGAAAATTCCGAGTTCGTGGAGACACATTAGAGATTCATCCTTCTTATGAAGAAAGCATTTTTCGTATATCTCTCTTTGGGGATGAGATCGAATCAATAACGGAAGTTGATCCGGTAACAGGAGAGCGAATACAAGAACATTCTGAACTCGTGGTGTTTCCAGCGACACATTACGCAGCCGACAGTTTAGTTTTAGCTAGAGCCACCGCAGGTATAGAAAAAGAACTTCAAGAGAGACTCGCATTTTTTAAGTCGGAAGAAAAACTGCTGGAAGCTCAGAGGCTTCGCATGCGAACAGAGCATGACCTTGAAATGATTACTGAAATTGGATTTTGTAAAGGTGTAGAGAACTACAGTGCTCATATAGATGGACGCAGCCCAGGAGAAAAACCCTATACATTGCTTGATTATTTCCCTGAAGATTTTCTAGTGGTTCTAGATGAGTCCCACGTTGCAGTACCGCAGTTAAATGGACAGTATCTCGGAGATAAGAAAAGAAAAGAAGTCCTCATAGAGCACGGATTTCGACTTCCTTCCGCAGGAGATAATCGTCCACTTCAATTCGAAGAATTCATCGAAACTGTAAGCCAGGTGGTTTTTCTTTCAGCTACTCCTGGTCAATGGGAGTTGGAGAATAGCAGCCGGATTGTTGAGCAGATCGTCCGACCTACTGGATTAGTGGACCCCGAGATAATTGTTAAGCCCACATCAGGACAAATTGATGATCTGCAAAATCTGATCACTGAACGAGTTGAAAATGATCAAAGAGTCTTAGTGACCACATTGACGAAGAAGATGGCGGAAGATCTAACTGAATATCTGCTTGAGCATGGGATCCGAGTCCGCTATCTACATAGTGACATTGACACATTAGAGCGAATAGAGATTCTTCGAGATTTGCGATTAGGTGAGTTTGATGTTCTGGTAGGAATCAACTTACTTCGTGAAGGCTTAGACCTTCCTGAAGTTTCGTTAGTTGCAATTCTTGACGCAGACAAAGAAGGATTCTTACGCAGTGAGACTTCTTTGATACAAACCATTGGACGTGCAGCGCGAAACGTTGAAGGTCAAGTCGTTATGTACGCGGATCAAGTCACTGGCTCCATGCAGCGAGCAATCTCAGAAACGATGCGTCGTAGAAAGTTGCAGCAGGAATATAACCAAGAGAACGGAATAAATCCGCAGACAGTAAGAAAAGCAGTGACAGACATTTTAGAAATACTCCGACCGTCAGCAGAGAGTCCTGTGCCAAGTAAAGGCAGCAAGCGACGCAATGCAAATCTTTCAGAGGGACTGTCTGAGATGCCACATGAAGACCTGCAGCGCTTAGTTCACACCCTTGAGGCGGAAATGGGAGAAGCTGCTGGTGATTTAAGATTTGAATATGCTGCTCGCTTACGAGACGAAATTCGTGAACTTAAAAAAGAACTTCGTGAATTAAGCGAGCACCGCTAAGACGAATCTACTTTGTCAGAGTTAGTATTCTTAAGATGTCAGAACGCTTAATTGTAAGAGGCGCACGCGAACACAACCTTCAAAATGTAGATCTGGATGTGCCGAGAGAGAAGCTGGTTGTTTTCACTGGTATTTCTGGTTCTGGTAAGTCATCTTTGGCTTTTGACACGATTTATGCCGAAGGGCAAAGACGTTATGTGGAGTCTTTGTCGGCTTACGCTCGGCAATTCCTTGGACAGATGGACAAGCCTGACGTTGATTTCATAGAAGGTCTTTCTCCCGCGATTTCAATAGACCAAAAAAGCGCCTCGCGTAATCCGCGTTCAACAGTGGGGACAATAACGGAAGTTTACGATTACTTGAGATTGTTGTTTGCGCGAATTGGAGTCCCGTTTGATCCAGAGACCGGAGAGCAATTAGTAAGACAGACCCCTCAACAAATAGTTGATCGGATTTTAGCTATGGAGGAGGGAACCAGGTTCCAAGTGCTTGCTCCCGTGGTCCGAGGACGCAAGGGAACGTATGACACGCTTCTTTCGGAGTTAGCGCAACAAGGCTTTAGTCGTGCGATAGTCGATGGAAACGAGTACACCTTCGGAGATGAAATTGACTTAGCGCGTTATGAAATGCACACAATTGAAGTGGTGGTAGATCGCCTCAAAATAAGAAAAGGTATAGAACAGAGGCTCACTGAATCTATGGAAACTGCACTGTCTCTGTCGGACGGAGTTGCAGAAATAGAAATAGTTTCAACTGGAGAGAAGGAAGACCGTGCAGAAGATTTTCAAAAAAGAATCGTATTTAGTCAACACCTGTCACGCCCTAGTGACGGGAAATCTTTTGAAGAGTTAGCGCCGAGAAACTTCTCTTTCAATAGTCCGTACGGAGCTTGCGATCATTGTGATGGTCTAGGTTCTGTATTTGAAGTTGATAAGGATTTAGTGGTTCCAAATCCTGACCTCAGCTTGGCAGAAGGAGCAATTGCCCCTTGGTCAAGCGGGCGTAACCGCTATTTCTCAAGACTGATTGAAGCAGTCGCGGAAAATCAAGGAATTGATTTTGATAAACCTTGGAAGAGTTTGTCTGCTAAAACACAAAAGATGCTATTAGATGGTGGAGTAAAAGACAGAGTAGAAGTTCGTTACAAGAATCGATTTGGACGAAACCGCGTCTATTCAGCCCATTTTGAAGGAGTAATGCCTTATCTTCGGCGTCGGCATCGTGACGCTGAAACTGATAGTCAACGAGATCAAATTGAAGGGTATATGCGTCAAGTTCATTGCCCAGAATGCATTGGGGCGCGCTTGAATCCGTTGTCACTAGCGGTTCAAGTAAGCGGGAAAAATATTCACGACATTTGCTCTTTGCCCATTGGCGAAGCGAACAAAATATTGACCGAGTTAAAGCTTTCAGATCGGGATCTGATAGTGGCGGAACCAATACTCAAAGAAGTCAACAGTCGAATCGGATTTCTGATGGACGTAGGCCTCGATTACCTTTCTTTATCAAGGTCAGCGGCGACTCTTGCTGGAGGAGAGGCGCAACGTATTCGGTTGGCTTCTCAAATAGGCAGCGGGCTAGTCGGCGTTCTCTATGTGCTTGATGAACCCTCAATTGGGTTGCATCAAAGAGATAATCAGCGTCTGATTGAAACACTCTTGCGTCTACGAGATCTTGGAAACACTGTAGTCGTGGTAGAGCATGACGAAGAAACGATACGAGCTGCTGACCATGTAGTTGATATAGGACCCGGTGCGGGAGAGCATGGAGGCGCAGTTGTTTACGAAGGGAAAGTTGACGGTCTTCTGAAATCGAGGAAGTCTCTAACTGGTCAGTACCTTTCTGGAAGAAAAGAGATTGCGATTCCGAGCACGCGGCGCGAACCGAATGGCTTAGTCGTAACTATACGTGGGGCTCGTGAAAACAATTTGAAAGAGATTCAAGTAGATTTTCCACTGGGTTGCTTCATTGCCGTGACAGGGGTATCTGGATCGGGCAAATCTACTTTAGTCAATGAAATTTTGCATAAGTCTCTGATGCAAAAAGTGTATAAATCGAAAGTCCCACCAGGTCTCCATACCGCTCTTGAGGGGGTTGAAGAAGTAGACAAGGTTATCAATATTGATCAGGCGCCAATTGGTCGAACTCCAAGATCAAATGCAGCAACTTACACCAGTGTGTTTGATCATATTCGTAAACTTTTCGCACAAACTGAAGAGTCAAGAGTTCGCGGTTATCAGCCTGGGCGATTTAGTTTCAATGTAAAAGGTGGAAGATGCGAAGCATGTTCTGGTGATGGAACACTAAAAATCGAAATGCATTTCTTGCCAGATGTTTATGTGCCGTGCGAGATTTGTAAAGGTAAGCGTTATAACCGTGACACTCTTGATATCGAATTTAAGGGTTTGAATATTGCAGATGTGTTAAACCTTTCTTGTGAAGAAGCGCTGACTTTCTTTAACAAACAGCCAACAATCGTTCGCCATATGCAGACTTTGGTGGATGTAGGTCTCGGCTACATACGACTAGGGCAACCCGCACCAACGCTCTCGGGGGGAGAAGCCCAAAGAGTAAAGTTAGCAAGTGAACTCGCTAAGAGATCCACCGGCCACACGGTGTACATCTTGGATGAGCCAACGACAGGGCTTCACTTTGAAGACGTACGTAAACTCCTTGGAGTTTTGAGCCGACTAGTGGACCAAGGAAACACAGTAATAGTTATTGAACATAACTTAGATGTGGTTAAAACGGCTGACTGGGTAATTGATTTAGGTCCTGAAGGGGGAGTGGGCGGTGGAGAGATTGTCGGGATAGGAACTCCGGAAGATCTAACGAAGATCTCAAAGAGTTATACCGGAAAGTTCTTACGGGAAATGCTGCCTCAATAATGGTTGAGCGCCCAGACCCTGGTTCAATTCCAGAAACTCCTGGCTCCTACCAATTTTTAGATGCCAATGGCCAAGTTTTGTATGTTGGAAAGGCAAAAAATCTTCGACACAGAGTTAACAGTTATTTTGGTAAAAAAAGCAGCATTGCTCCACGAACAATTCAGATGCTCAATGAAGCAGCGCAAGTGGAATGGATACAAGTAAACAATGAACTGGAGTCACTTCTCCTAGAGTTCAATTTGATCAAACAACACAGGCCAAGATTCAACATTGACTTGAAGGATGATAAAAGTTACCCATATTTATCAATATCTCTTGATAAAGAATGGCCTCGCGCAGCTGTAGTTCGAGAACGCAAAAGAAAAGGTTCTCGATATTTTGGACCTTACGTACAGGCTGGGGCTATCAGAGACACGCTTGATCTACTAATACGTTCCTTCCCGGTCCGAACATGTAGCGACTCAAAACTGCGTGAACATCAAAGAAATGGAAAACCTTGCCTGTTGTTCCATATAGAAAAATGCTGCGGCCCGTGCGTTAATGAAGTCACAAAAGACGAATACACGACAATCGTGAACGACTTAATGAGAGTGGTTGGGGGCGATACAAAAGAAATACAGAGTCGGCTAGACGCACAAATGGGTGAGGCTTCAAACAATCTTGAATATGAGGCGGCAGCACGATTTCGAGATCAATTGAAAAGTGTTCGTCAAGTCGCTGCTAAACAGCAAATCGTCGGAAACGAAGATGAACAGTTTGATGTAGTTGTTTTCAGCGGAGACGAGTTACAAGTGGCAGTGCAAGTCTTTTATGTCAGACACGGGAAAGTAGTTGGGCGTAAAGGGTCCATCATGGACCGAGTAGAAGAACTGAACTCCGCTGAGGTGCTTAACGAGATTATTTCGTCGCATTATCGAAACGAACTGACTTATGGAATACCGCGAAACATACTTGTTGAAGAGTTGCCAGCAGAAGCTGAGCTCCTATGCGAATGGTTGAGTTCTGAGAAGAATGGAAAAGTTCAGTTCAGAATTCCTGAGCGCGGTGGAAAAAAAGAATTATTGCGGACTGTTTCTTTAAACGCTGAAGAAGAGTTCCTTAGATATCGGATGAAACGAGCTAACGACCACAACAGCCGTTCAAAAGCATTGAATGAGTTGCAATTAGCGCTTGACCTGCCTAATGCTCCACTTCGAATCGAATGTTTTGATATGAGTCATCTGCAAGGAACTGATTATGTTGGATCAATGGTGGTGCTTGAAGACGGGATTCCAAACCCAAGTGCGTACCGACGTTTCAAAATTAAAGATGTTCATGGGAATGATGATTACGCGGCAATGGAAGAAGTGTTGACACGCCGTCTCAAAGCATTCCTGAAAGAAGAAGACGCACCAGTTGAAGAAAGGTCTTCAAAATTTGCTTATCCGCCACAATTACTTCTTGTAGATGGAGGACGAGGACAATTAGGGGTGGCAAGCCGAGTTGTAGAAGAACTGGGACTAAAAGAAAGAATTCCGGTAGCAGCACTAGCGAAACGATTAGAAGAAGTGTTCCTCCCAGGTCATGATCAGTCAGTTTTGCTTCCACGCACCTCAGAAGCGTTGTATATGTTGCAAAGAATACGAGATGAATCGCATAGATTCGCTATTGAATATCATCGCAAGTTGAGATCAAAGCGAATGACTGGTTCGGTGCTTGATGGCGTTCCAGGGCTCGGTGCAGAAAGAAGAAAGCGTCTCATCAAAGAGTTAGGTAGCGTCAAGGCAATACAAAAAGCCACTAAGGAAGATTTGAAGAGTATTTCGTGGCTTCCAAACTCAGTTGCTATCTCTCTTTACGAGAAAATCCACACTCAAGTTAACCGCTAGCTATAAGAGCAGTAGCAGTCAATGCGCCAAGCAATCCAAGAACTTGTATTCGCGCTAAATGTTCCTTAAGTATCCATTTAGCCAAAACAACTGTGGCTGCCGGATACAGAGAAGTGAGAACTGAAACGATACTCAACATTCCTCGGTTCGTTGCCATAAGAAAAGTCAGATTTGCAATCGTGTCTAAGGCGCCTGACCAGAAAATCAACGGAAGAACAGAAGAATCAACACGCAGCGTCCTTCTACTAAAAATGCCTATCAGCAGCAGGCAGCAAACAGTTGTTGAGCGGGCACCTACAAGCGGCCAAGGTTCGGAGGAAATCGAAGTTCCGTCAATCACAATATAAAAGCCAGCAAAACAGAGACCGGAAAGGAAAGATTCTGTTATCAGCCAGGGAGGAAGAGTTACAGTTGGTTTTTCTTTTAAGGTCTGGTCGCGAGTTTGTGAAATTAAATAAATGCTTGCCATGCCGATAGAGATACCCACAATGTGTACAGAGGAGAGGTTTTCTCCGTGGGCGGTTCCCCAAATGACTGGTATTACAGCAGAAGCTATAGAGGTAATAGGAGCAACGATGGTCATAGGGCCACGTTGTAAGGCGTGAAAGATCAGGGATATTCCAATAAGACCTAAGATCCCTGCGAGAGACCCTCGGAAAAAGTCACCCAGTAAAAACTGGTCTGCCATAAATGGGGCGACCAGCAGGATGACAAATAAACCTATCAATTGCGCAATGGCGATAACGGAAAAAATTCCAGTTCTTCGCGAAGCCAGACCACCAAGAAAATCTCCTGCCCCAAATAGAGCAGCGCTAATTATCGCAAGAAAAGCAGCCATGTATGCATGGTAAGGATGGAACTACTTTAAGACACGCATTTTGTCTAGAAACCTGTCACGCTGTATCAGTGACTAAAGAGAAGACAGAAGACTCCTGGGAGCAGCACGCTGAATGGTGGCAAGAGGGCTTCACAGAGGGAGCAGACGAAGAGTACGAAGAACAAATAATCCCTTTGGCAAGAGATTTATTGACTGGCTATAAAAAAATTCTGGATGTCGGAACTGGTGAAGGACAGATAAGTCGAGTTCTTGTTGAGTCAGGAGCAGAAACAGTTATCGGGGTGGATCCAACGCATAACCAAATATTGGAAGCAAACAGGAGAGGCGGAGGTCCGGTGTACCTTCGAGGAAAATCTGAACAACTTCCCTTCAACGAGTCATCGTTTGACGCGGCGATTGCCTGCTTAGTCTTCGAACATATCGAGGCCATGGATTCAGCAATTGAAGAAATAGCTCGAATCTTGAAACCAAATGCAAAGTTCCTCTTTTTTTTGAATCATCCTCTTGTCCAAACCCCTGGTAGTGGTTGGATAGACGACCAGATTCTGGACCCCCCGGAGAAATATTGGAGAATCGGACCGTATTTGACAGAAGTAATGGAAATGGAAGAAGTGGATAATGGGGTTTTCCTGCCTTTTGTTCATCGTCCACTAAGCAGGTACGTGAACGCTTTGAGTTCTGCCGGGCTAGCAATCAGTTCAATGCATGAGCCTTCTCCACCGGAAGGATTCCTTAAGCGCTCGCTGCAATTCGGTGACGCAGCATTAATTCCACGTCTTCTACTTATTGAGGCTGTACGCGTCGCGTAATAACAGAATACGGTCTACTATTTGATTATGAGCAACGTTCTGGTCGTTACCGGTCTTTCAGGAGCAGGCCGCTCTGAATTTGCTAAGGACCTAGAAGACCTTGGCTGGTTTGTTATTGACCGTGTTCCCGCAGACCTCATAAGTAAATTAGCGGATTTAGCTGGTGCCCCTGAAACTCCGTGGGAGAGAGTGGCATTCACTCTCCGGTTTGATACTTATGAAGGGGAAACACTCACTGCGCTAGAAGACTTACGCTCAAAGCAAGAAGATTTACAAGTCGTATTTCTTGATTGCTCTACCGAAACGCTTCTTCAACGGTATGAAGATACAAGAAGACCGCATCCATTTGGAGAAGAACGAGGACTAGAAGAAGCAATAAGTTCAGAAAGAAGGACTTTAGAGCCAGTACGAAGCGAAGCGAACATCATTATTGACACCTCCGATCTGAATGTTCACGATCTTCGAAGAAAAGTTGAAGGGCTGTTTGGGGAAGTTCATGATAGGCCTATGAGACTTTTACTTACTTCTTTTGGCTTTAAGCATGGAACGCCTCGAGATGCTTCAATGGTGTTTGATTGTAGGTTTTTGCCGAATCCACATTGGGAAGAAGCTCTACGCCCACTTACCGGGCTTGATCATGCAGTCAGAGAGTATGTTGAGACCCAATCTATGACTGAACCGTTCTTGAAACAGTTGAAAGAAATGTTGGATCTTCTACTCCCGGTTTACGCTGCAGGTGGCCACTCCTTCTTTTCGCTGGCCTTTGGTTGCACTGGTGGCCGTCATCGTTCAGTAGCGATTACTGAAATAATTAGAGAACACCTGATCCAATCAGGATTTGACCCACTCATCACCCACCGTGACATCCAGCAGTGATACACATTTAGTGTGACACATATCTCCAATTTGACGGGTGTTTATCCTTTCTTAAGCGGATATCAAGGAAATAACAAATACTGACAACATTAAGTTGCAGGAGGAAACGTATTCATGACTGTTCGAGTAGGTATTAATGGCTTTGGCCGAATCGGAAGAAATTTCTTCAGAGCGGCAATGAAAAGTGGAGCTGACTTTGAGTTTGTAGCAGTAAACGATTTAGGAGCCATCGATACCATGGCTTTTCTTCTCGCTAACGATTCTGTTCATGGCCCGTTGGAAGCAAAAGTGCGGACCACCCGCGACAGCATTTCCATAGATGGCAAAAAGATAAAGGTTCTCTCTGAGCGAAACCCGGGTGACCTGCCTTGGGGAGACTTAGGGGTGGATGTAGTGGTTGAATCAACTGGGTTTTTTACCGCTAGAGGCCAGGCCGGCCTACACCTTGAAGGGGGAGCTCGAAAAGTCATAATTTCTGCACCCTCAGGAGACTGTGACGCAACTTTTGTTGTCGGAGTGAACGATGATGACTACGACCCAAGTAAGCATCATGTGATCTCAAACGCTTCTTGCACGACTAACTGTTTTGTTCCAATGATCAAAGTTCTGGATGACAAATTTGGAGTAGAGCAAGGCTTCATGACGACCACTCACGCATACACCGGTGATCAAAGTCTGGTTGATGGACCACATAGTGATTTACGTAGAGCCCGAGCGGCGGCTGTCAATATTGTTCCGACCTCAACTGGGGCAGCACGCGCCACCTCTCTGGTTATGCCCAAGATGAAAGGAAAGCTTGACGGCATTTCTTTACGAGTACCGATACCCGATGGTTCGATCACGGATTTTGTTGGGACGTTAAAGAAAGAAGCAACAGTAGAACAAATAAACGCGGCTTACGCAGAAGCTGCTCGTAAAGGGCCGTTGTCTAAAGTTCTTGACTACAGCGAAGACCCCCTTGTTTCTGCAGACATCGTAGGTCGGGCTGCTTCGTGCACAATAGATGCAGGTTTAACCATGGCAACCGGAAAAATGGTGAAAGTGTGTGGCTGGTATGACAATGAAATGGGTTACTCAACTCGCATGGTTGATTTAACAAAAATTGTAGGAACTCGCCGTACAAAAAAGAAAAGTAAGTAAAACTAAAAGAACACCATGAACATCCCCACGCTGGAAGACCTAGGCAATTTAGAAGGCAAAAGGGTTTTAGTCCGGTGCGATTTCAATGTTCCACTAGAGGGTGGAGTGATAACTGATGATCTTCGCATCAAATCAGCGTTACCGACTCTTCGGTACTTGGTAGAAGCAGGGGCCACGGTTACTGCTTGTTCTCATTTAGGTAGGCCAAAAGGAAAACCTGCGTCTGAATTTACGCTTGACCCAGTGAGGAAACGCTTACAGGAGCTACTCCCTGAAGTTCAGTTAATGGAAAACCTTCGATTTAATCCTGGGGAAACTGATAACTCATCAGAATTTGTGTCAGAACTCATTGCAGGTCAAGACATTTATGTGAACGATGCGTTTGGAGCATCGCATCGCTCGCACGCTTCAATCGTGGGACCTCCCGCATTTTTACCTTCAGCCGCTGGGCGTTTACTCGAAAAAGAAGTTCACGTTCTAAACAGTTTGCGCGAAAACCCTAAGAGACCTGTTGTTGGAATAATGGGCGGATCCAAAGTAAGTGACAAGTTGGGAGTTATAGAAGCCCTGCTTGACGTGGTGGATGAATTGATCGTTGGCGGGGGAATGTGCTTCACATTTCTTGCTGCAAAAGGAAATTCAGTAGGCGCTTCACTGCTTGAAGAAAACATGATCGAGAAGTGCAAAGAACTCCTTGCAACGTATCACTCAATAAGGCTTCCTTTAGACGTAACAGCGCTAAGCCCAGAAGGCGTTATAGGTGACCCTTCAGCAGGGGGAGAGGTTCGGCAAATGGGGACATCGATTCCTGAAGGATGGATGGGTTTAGATATAGGTCCAGGAACAGCAGTTGAATTTTGTGACATCATCTCGGAAGCTCGAACAGTTCTTTGGAATGGGCCGATGGGGGTATTTGAAGATTCCCGATTCTCTGCAGGTACGCGGACGATTGCAGAAGCGGTAGCAGAGTGCCGCGGTTTCACTGTTGTAGGAGGCGGAGATAGTGCAGCGGCGGCGAAACTATTCGGCGTTGATGGAGAGATGAATCATGTCTCCACTGGCGGAGGGGCTACTTTAGAGTTGATTGAAAAAGGTGACTTGCCGGGATTAGCGGCTCTAAGGGATAGTCAAAGGGTTTAAGAGGAGAAAGTATGTCGACAGAAAGAAAACCACTCATAAGTGGAAATTGGAAGATGCATCATAATCATTTTGAAGCGATACAAATGGTGCAAAA
>CACPKO010000024.1 GCA_902634555.1 Actinomycetota bacterium | reverse complement strand
AACCCTCTGACCTAACTCTCGTAAAGCAAGTCGGCATTGATGAATCATGTCGATGAGCACTGTCTTTGATTTCTCTCTTGCTTGGCTGTAACTAACCGCACATGCATAAAATCGATCGAAGCGGCTATGTAAAATCCTACTTAAGTTACTTTTTGCGGATTTAACAGCCTCTTCCCTTTCTTTGACTAAACGCTCTGTGCGCAGTTTTGGCGCTCTACTGTCATCTGCCTGACGCATCCGATCAATGATGGTTAAGGGCATATGCGGGTTTGTCCCCCATACCTCACAAGCTATTTCCCACTCATTAGGTCCTCTACTTCCAAACTTTTTTAAGAACTCTGTAAATTCCTCATTGAAATCTTTAGCTTCTGGTTCTGCGTTTAGCCGGTTTTCTAACCCACTCAATCCTTCATCGAAGCAGGAAGAGAGAGAGGGAGAGTTTCGAACAAGGCGACTGAGGTCCCAAAGAGCGAAAGATGGAGCGGCGGACTCTACGTCCCCTATCCCTCCGAGCATTGGCAGCGCTAGCGATTCATCGCCCAATTTATTTTTACACAGAGACTTTAAAAGACCTAGCCCTATCCCTGCGCCTCCTGTTATCAGCAGGTGATCTCGAAAAAGACGGATTTGAAGAGGAACTGAATCCAAAAAAACACTAAGTAGTTCTTCTTCTGAAGCAGTAGCAAAGTCAGGGAGTTCTTTATGCCATTGAAGAGCGTCTTCTTGGCCTTTTTCAAGTTCGGAAAGTTTTTTGCCAAATAAAACGGAAAGCGCATATAAAACCATTTTTATGCTGCACCACAGGTTTCGATCTCCTTTTTGAATTTCGTGCGGAGGAGCAAGATCTTCTGATCCGAGATAAGTCGCATCTGTTTCTTCTACGGTTGTTCCCACAGTTCTGACGGCAATCACTCGAGATGCGGAAAGATTTATGTAGGTGTATCCGCCAAAAACTCCACCAAAAATATTGGCTTCCTCTTGAAGTTCTTTTTCTGTCATTGCTCCAATAGCTCGCACAGAGTCTGTGAACGGATCCCCATTGATTAATCCCGGTAAGGATGTAGACAGCGGATAGACGACTTCTGGGTAAACCTCTCCCGAATTTCCTCTTGTATATACGGGAAATCTCTTACTTGGCGTGCCGTGAACATATGGGCCTAAACCTAAGTCCACAAAATCTAACAATGGATTTGCCATACCCGGCACGCTAGTAGATAACGTTTAGCGACTAGAGTTCGGGGTTCATGAGAGTTTTCGGGGAGAACTTACTTTGTCTAATTTAACTGAACGGTTGAAATGGCTTGCTGCTCCATTATTAATCTTTGTAGTTCAATTTTCATTGTTTCGCGCCCCGATCGGGGTGGTCATAAACGGTGCGGTACTGGGCTTAATCACCGCTCTTGTAGCTCTCGCTATGTTTTTGATTTATCGATCAAATCGTGTATTGAATTTTGCTCAAGGTGAATTTGGATTAATTCCAGCCGTTCTCTCAGTCATGCTGATTGTTGAATCTGGCTGGCCTTGGCTACTCGCTTTACTTGTAGGGGCTGTTGCCTCCGTCTTGTTAGGAGGTGCAACAGAGTTTTTAATAATCCGTCGATTTTTTCGTGCACCGCGTTTGATCCTGACCGTAGCGACTCTCGGTCTTGCTCAAATTCTGGCTTTCAATGCTTTACGAATGCCATTGTGGTGGAACGCTCGAGTGACCTCCCAACGAATCGACTCCCCTTTAGATTGGGTTTGGGATGTTGGGCCTGTGCGACTAAGTGCCGATCATCTTCTCGTTTTAATCATCGTTCCTTTAGTGCTCTTAGCTATTGGAGCGCTACTTCGATACACCAATCTTGGAATAGCTGTACGAGCCGCTGCAGAGCTACCTGATAGAGCTGTTTCTCTTGGTATACCGGTAAAGAGCGTTCATACTCTTATTTGGGGAATAGCTGGACTTCTCGCCTTTCTTGCTCTGTTCCTTCGCGCCGGAGTTATTGGCTTACCGGTGGGAGGGTCTCTTGGCTTTGGACTTCTTCTTCGAGCCTTAGCTGCTCTAATGATCGGACGGCTCAACCATCTTCCGACAATTCTTGTCTCATCTATTGCCTTAGGAATCCTCCAACAGGGAATCAACTGGAACCAGGACAACTCTTTTCTCGGTGATGCATTCATGGCAGCAGTAATTATTGCCGCTCTTGTTCTACGTCGAGACAGGAAACAACGTGGAGAGATGACCAATGAAAGTCTTTCCCTCATCGGAGACATTCGCCGTCTCCCCACTGTTCTTAATAACCTCTGGGAAGTCAGAGTTTTGAAGTTTCTTGCAATCACCGGATGTATCGGTTTGTCTTTTTGGTTGCCTCGTGTTTTAGAGACACAAGATGTTCTTCGTCTTTCTTACCTTTACCTCTATGTGATTGTTTTACTCTCATTAGTTGTTCTCACAGGTTGGGCGGGTCAACTCTCTCTTGGGCACATAGCGTTCTTGACAGTGGGTTCAGTTCTGGGCGCCTATTTCACTCAAGAAATGGGGTTCGATCTCCTCTTAGCTGTTCCCATCGCTGGTTTAGGTGGAGCTCTCGCTTCCTTATTCGTTGGCCTACCAGCTTTACGTCTTCGCGGCCTATACCTTGCGGTAACTTCCTTAGCTTTCGCTGTAGCAACTACCTCTTATCTTCTTAACCCGCGTTTCTTTTCATGGATACCTCAAGGGCGCATAGAACGTCAGCCGCTACTTGGGAGAATTGACTGGTCGTCCTCATTCGCCATGTATCACGTCAGCCTCATAGCTCTCATTTTAGTTTTCTTCGCTATCTCTGGAATTCGAAATAGTCGAACAGGACGTGTGCTTTTAGCTATGAGAGACAACGAGGCTGCTGTCGCTGCCTACGGTGTGAGCCCAACAAAAGCAAAGCTAGTCGCTTTCGCTATATCAGGTTTTTTCGCTTCGACAGCCGGAGCTCTTGTAGTTCACCATCAACAAGCTTTAGTGGTTGAAACAAATAATCATTGGCAAAGCATTGACCTCTTTGTCGCCGCGGTAGCTGGCGGCATAAGTTCTGTTATTGGTGCTGTACTTGGAGCGCTTTATTACTGGGGAGGAGTCTGGTGGCTTCCTGGAAACTGGAGACTCTTAGTTCTCGGTGGCGGCGTTTTGGGTGTCTTACTTATTCTCCCTGGCGGCATGGCAAGTGGGCTTTATCAAATACGCGATGCCGCTGCTAGAAAACTTGCTCTACACCATGACATTGATGCCCCTGGTTTTACTTCTGATTCACATGAAGAAAAGAGTCAATGATGGCTACTGCTGAAAAAACAATGATGAAAGGGTTTTTGAACACGGTCAAACATCCTGTAACTTCAATACGCTCACTCGGCAGAGGGGGTTCTCTTTATGGGCTCCTCATTGTTTTCGGTTTCAATGCTGTAGATGAATTGGATAGAGCTGCTTTTGATATTCTTGCTCCCGAAATACGAGATGAATTTGATCTTGGATTCCAAGGATTATTGACCATTATTGCTGTAGTGGCTGCTGCCTCGCTTGCTCTTCAAGTTCCCATAGCGGGTTTTGCTGACCGTCATTCAAGAGTTCGGTTGGCCGTAGTCGGAGCTTTAGCTTGGTCGCTCTTTTCTTTTTCTACCGGGCTGGCTACTGGAATAGTTTTCCTCGCTTTTGCTAGATCTGGATCTGCGATCGGCAAAGCGGTTAACGACCCCACCCACAATTCTCTTCTAGCGGACTGGTTCCCTCCTGCAGATAGGCCAAGAGTTTTTTCTTTCCACCGAGCAGCTAATCCTGTAGGGGCAACTATCGGAGCCCTCGCTGCTGGTTTACTTGCTTATTATTTTGGATGGAGAGCACCGTTTTTTGTATTAGCTGTTCCTACTTTGATCTTGGTATTTCTCGCTCTTCGACTCCGTGAACCAATTCGCGGGGCACAAGAACGTAAAGCCATTGGTGCGGACGAAGAAGCCGTTTATCTTGAGGAGGAACCGCCTTCTTATTCTGAGGGGTGGCGAATGGCTTGGAAAATAGGTGTGTTGCGAAGAATATTTGCTTCCATGCCTTTCCTCACCATCGCTTTTGTTGGATTCAACTCTCTTAACATTCTTTTCCTCGAGGAAATCTTCAATCTAGATATTCGCGAGCGTGCATTATTCACGGCTACTTTAGCTCCGCTAAGCATTATTGGTCTTGTAATTGGAGCCAGAATTTCTGGCAGGTTGATTGAAAAAGACCCTGGCCTTGTACTTCGATTCCTTGCTTTAACTTCGGTGATAATAGGTGGCCTAGCAGCCCTTTATGCCTTGTCTATTAACCTTGTGATGGCGTTCATCTCGGCAGCGCTGATAATTATTTCTGGAGCGATTCTAGGGCCAGGAATTCTCGTCGTTTTATCAATGGCGGCTCCACCTCGTGCGAGATCTATGGTTTTCTCCATCAGTTCACTCTGGATACTTCCAGGCCTATTGATTCTTCCTCTAGTTGGTTGGATAGCTGATACGTGGGGTATCCGTTACGGAATGATCACTCTGCTTCCCATAGGTTTAATCGGAGGATTAATTCTGTCTTCTGCAGGGCCAATTATTAGCCAAGACATTAAGGATGTGTGGCAAACTGCGGCCGCTCGATCTGAAGTTCTTCTCGCCCGAAAGAACGGGGAAGAAAAAGTTCTTATGTGTAAAGGACTGAATGCTGGATACGGAAACGTACAAGTTCTTTTTGACATTGATTTCGAAGTAGAAGCAGGTCAAATTGTTGCTCTACTTGGAACTAACGGGGCTGGAAAATCTACATTACTGAAAGCCATATCAGGGATTGTGGAAGCAGACACGGGAGCGGTGTTACTTGATGGAAGAGACATCACTCATGCCCCACCAAATGAAATAGCCGGACATGGGGTCACTCAACTTCCTGGTGGATCCGGTATCTTCCCTTCACTTACCGTTGCTGAAAATCTTCGAGCAGCCTCTTGGCTTAACCGTAAATCTGCTTCTAAAGACTGGGACGCTTACCATAAGAGAGCTCTTGAGAACTTCCCTATATTGGCTGATCGTTTAGAAGACGAAGCCGGAAATCTTTCCGGAGGTCAGCAGCAAATACTTGCTTTAGCTATGGCTTTCCTCTCACAACCACGACTTCTAATGATTGATGAGCTCTCTTTGGGCTTAGCTCCAGTGATCGTTGAAGAATTACTTCCAAAACTTCAAACCCTGGCGAAAGAGGGAGTGACCATAGTTTTAGTGGAACAATCCGTAAATGTCGCTCTAACAGTTGCTGATACCGCCTACTTCATGGAAAAAGGAGAAATAAAATTCCACGGAGAGACATCGGAACTTCTTAAACGTCCAGATGTGTTACGTTCAGTTTTCCTAGAAGGTGCCTCAGTCGGTCTAGATAAATCACAAAAAGAAGCCGAAGAACCAACCGGCACTCACTTTGAGGTAGAAGAGCGTTCAGAAGTATCTGAGGAATCAAGCTCTGCCACAGTTCTTGAAGTAAGTGGAATCAGTCGTTCTTTTGGAGGAATCTCTGCTGTTAATAACGTGAGTTTCGAAGTTCACTCCAAAGAAATTCTTGGTTTCATCGGACCAAATGGGGCGGGTAAAACAACTCTGTTTGATCTCATTGGTGGGTTCACTGAATCGGACCGAGGGAAAGTCGTCTTATCGGGAAGACCTATTCATCATTTGACTGCCGCTAACCGGTCCCTTCGCGGACTTGGACGCTCTTTTCAAGATGCACGACTTTTTCCTGCTTTAACAGTTGAGGAAACTATTGCGGTGGCGTTAGATCGATGGACCACATCACAAGACCCCGTGTCTTCCGCCCTTCACCTCCCCAATGCTTTTGACAGCAACAGGAAAGTAAATGCTCGTGTCAATGAACTGATAGAACTCATGAATCTAGGTTCCTTTCGAACAAAATTCATACACGAACTTTCAACTGGAACGCGACGGATCGTTGATTTAGCAATGGTCGTAGCTCACAGACCCATAGTCGTTCTTTTAGACGAACCCTCTAGCGGGATTGCACAACGAGAAGCAGAAGCTCTTGGGCCGGTCCTAGAGCGTCTACGAGATGAAATGGGATGTGCTTTAGTCATAATCGAGCATGACATTTCCTTGCTTCGTTCCGTTGCGGACCGAATGATTGCTTTAGATCAAGGGGCTCTAATTGCTGAAGGAGATCCCGCACTGGTATTGACCCATCCAATTGTCGTATCCTCTTATCTAGGAACTGATCAGGCTGTAATTAACCGCTCTGGAGTTCATTAAAATCAAGTACTGATAAAAGTAGGGGGATCATGGAACCGGGACAGGAAAAATCTTCAAGGACTACAGCCGCTAGAAGATGGGGACCAATAGCTGCAATTATTATTGCTGCTGTTGTGGTGGTCGTCATTCTCGTTGCGACACCTTCTAACGACGAAAAGAACGAAGAGGCCTCTTCAACTCCCGCAGTGGTAGAAGAGTCATCTCCTTCAACAACAACTGCGGCTGCGGCTGCGGCAGAGTCTGAAACCGAGACTGACACCGACACCGACACTGAGACCGAATCGGCTCCAGTTACCACCACCACTGAAGCAAAATTAGGTGGCCCCTCTTACACTATTGACCCCGATACTGAAAGCCCAGAAGGTGTGTTGAGTTACCCCAGAGCTGAAGAAATGGGTATCGCCGACACCATCGACTGGGGCGAACGCTGCGACACGGAAACTGGGCAAATCCGAATCCCTTGGTTCTTCCGCATACCTTGTTGGCAGCCCTTTGAAGGTGACAACGGCGGTGCAACAGATAACGGAGTAACCGCCGACACAATAAGGATCGTTTACTGGACTCCACAAGACAACGATCCAGTGATGGCGTACATTACAGATGCCATCATGAACGACGACACCAATGCCGACGTTGAAGATACTCTAAATAAGTTAATTGAATACTACGAAACGTATTACGAAACCTACGGCCGCTCAGTTGAGTTAACAGTCATAACAGGTTCTGGTCTCGTATTAGATCCAATTTCTGCTCGGGCTGACGCTGTGCGTATCGCTGAAGAAATTGACCCCTTCATGGTTTGGGGTGGCCCAGCATTAACCACCGCCTTTGGAGACGAACTAATGGCAAGAGGCATCGCCTGTTTTGCCTGCGGACTAGGCGGAACGGCAGAAGACTACGTCGAAAGACATCCAAATGGATGGTCTTTAACTATGAGCGCGGAACAAGCAAGTCTTCTAGTTGCCGAATACATCGGAAAGCGTCTCGCAGGATACAACGCTGTTCATGCCGGAGACTCCAGCATGCATGACCAAGAACGCGTCTTTGGAAATGTTTACGAAGGAACCGGAGAAAACGCTGCAACAACAAACCAAATGTTCCAAGAATCTCTTGGAGAATACGGTGTTGAACTCGTGGAATCCATCTCATATAACTTGGATCCAGCAACCATGCAGGAAACCGCTACTAACACCATCGCTAAATTAAAAGCTTCCGGCGTAACTTCGGTGATACTGAATGCTGATCCAGTTGCTCCGCGAGACTTCACTCGTGAAGCAACCGCTCAGGGTTATTTCCCAGAATGGATCATTGGAGGTTCCGTTCTTGTTGATACGAATGTATTTGCACGAACCTACGATCAAGAACAGTGGGCTAACGCATTTGGTCTCTCCACTCTTGGAACCCCTGTCAAAGAAGGGGAAGAAGGAACCGTCAATAGGTATGAATGGTTCCATGGCGAAGAAGCCGCAGCGGCAGACACCATCGGCGTCATAGATCCTTATCCGGGTCTCTTTTATTCGATCCTCTCCGCCACCGGTCCGAATTTGACCATGGAGAACTTTGCCGACGTAATGTTGAATTTTGAACCAACAACTCGCGGAGTTACCGTTCCGTCGATCTCTTTCGGGTACTCGGGACGTTGGCCAGAACATCTTGAACCGGACTACCGAGGCATTGACGACATCACGGAAATTTGGTGGGATGCTGGCGCAGTTGGTGAGGACGATTTAGGAGTTTCAGGATCAGGAATGTACCGACATGTCAATGGCGGGGAACGCTTCCTCTTAGGAGAGTTCCCTGAATCAGAGACCGAGGTGTTTGATCCTGAAAACTCAGTAACTACATACCAACAAACACCAGAAGCAGAAGCTTCACCCTATTACGAGCCTCTGTCTTCTGCCGCTAACAACTAAAAAATGAAACTCCATCCTTGGAACACGGACTTTTCTTGGGAAAGAAATGAACGTGAAGAATATTTGATCCTTGACGACAACCAAGTAAATCATTTCCATGAACAGGGTTTTGTTTTATTGGAAAATGCTCTTGATCTGGACCTCCTCACCGAGGTAACTAACGATCTTGATGCTATTGAGTCCTCTATGGAAGATTTTTTACGAACCTTGCCAGATGAGCGACTCTCGATCGCTGAAGCCGATGCAATAGTGTTCTCAATTCATGCAGTAGCAGTTTCAGAGGCGGCGCGAAAGTTTGCGCAGCATCCAGTCTTTGGCAAAATCTGTCACGACCTCGTGGGCGACAACGTTCGTCTTTACTGGGATCAACTTGTTTACAAAAAACCTGCAAAACCACGCCCTTTCCCCTGGCATCAAGACAACGGCTACACCTTTGTGGAGCCTCAGCAATATTTGACCTGCTGGATACCGCTTGTTGACGCAACCATTGAAAATGGATGCCCGTGGGTTGCCCCAGGAAAACATGTTCATGGGACTCTCGCTCATAGCTATGTTGACCCTTTGGGTTATCAATGCTTCGAAGAGCCAGAAGATGCCGTGCCTGTTCCTGCTGCTCGCGGCAGTGTGGTCATCTTTTCTTCTTTAACACCGCATGCCACAGGTCCAAATACTTCAGATTCAGTTCGTAAAGCCTACATTTTGCAATACGCACCAGAAGGAGCGATGCTTCATCGTGGCGAACCTCATGTAGGTCCTTCTACGAGCCAAGAAGTTCAATCAGATCAGAACCGGCAATTTCCAGTCATCATTGATGGATTGCCTGTCTCTTAATAACTGGCTAATTGTTCCTTAACATTTCGCCGGCTAGCGCACCACTGTGTTGTCCTGACTCCATGTAAACCTGCCCGTTTACGATCGTGGTGTCATAGCCGTCAGCTCTTTGAGTCCAGCGTCCAGCTCCTCCAGGAAAATCATGGGTCATTTCTGGATAATGAAGTGCTAAACGATCAAAATCTATAACGTTTACATCTGCTTTAGATCCAGGGATGAGACGTCCACGATTCTTTATGCCAAATAAATCTGCTGTGTCAGAAGTAAGGCGACGAATTGCTTCTTCAATAGTGAACATTCCCCTCTCTCGAACCCAATGAGTTAAGAAGAATGTTGGTTGGCTTGCATCCATAATTTGTCGTGCATGAGCGCCAGCGTCAGCAAGACCCATTACGACATACGGCTTTTGAATCATTCCAACTGCTTCTTCCATATTTTGATTTAAGAACGGAAGCGTGAAAATTCTTTGCCCATCCATTTCTAAAGCAATATCTACAAAAGCTTCAACCACTGAAACTCCTCTTTGTTCCGCGATTGCTCCCAAACTTTCATCTGGAGTTAAATCGTGACGCACAGGACTATCTGGCAGAGGAAAGAAATTTGTCCAATCAAGTGGTAGGTACTGGAAGTATTGTTCCGCAGATTCAAGAAGTTTTTCTCGAGAACTTTGATCAGTGAATCTGGCCACTTTTTCCTCTAGAGGCAGATCTCTTAATTCTCTCCATCCTTCTGCACCGTCGAAAGGTGTGCGACCGCTGAAGCCAAACAAAATTCCAATCTGACGCGACGTCGTCTGAGGTCGAAGCACTGCCCCATTCTCGTTTTCTTCTTCTACGTGGCTTAAAACTCGGGTATGTAAGTCAGGGACGACATCTACTTGAGTGAGTCCGAACGTAACGGGACAATTAGATCTCCTACTTATCTCTCCGTACATCGCTATTTCTTCTTGGACTGGGTCTGTGGACCCTTCGCTCTCTGCTCTGCCCGCAAGTCTTGGTGCTGATTCAAACACTCCCCCATATTTTTTAAGAGGTTCAGCTAGAGCAAGCAATTCGTCAGGCTCGGCATGCGTTCCTGGAACATGACGCCCATCAGGAACTTTATGTAAGTGAGTTCGAGAGGTTGAGAACCCGAGCGCACCGGCTTCCATGGCTTCTTCTACCATTGAAACCATTAGTTGAATATCTTCGGCTGTTGCTGGTTCTTCATCTAAAGAACGGTCCCCCATTGCAGCCACTCTCACCGCACAATGGCCAACCATTCCCCCAACATTGACACCTTTCGGTAAGGTTTCTAGAACATCTAAATACTCGCCGTAGGTGTTCCAGTTCCATGGCAGTCCTTCAAGGATGCTCTGTGCCGGGATGTCTTCTACGGACTCCATCATCTCTGCTAAGAAATCTTGATCACCTGATTTCACTGGCGCGAACGTTACTCCGCAGTTGCCAAGAACTACTGAAGTGACTCCATGCCAACATGACGAACTCCCTAAAGGATCCCACCCAAGCTGGGCGTCGAGATGTGTATGGATGTCAACAAATCCCGGAGTAACTAACTTTCCAGTAGCGTCTATCTCTTTTACCCCTGATAGTTCTACTTCTCCTACCGCTACAACAGTGTCTCCATCTATCGCTATGTCTGCGGTCTTGGGTTCAGAACCAGTCCCATCTACGACTGTGCCACCACGAATTACAAGATCATGAGTCATGAATTTCCTCCTGAATAAACCTTAGAACTTTTATTTAGATTAGAAACATTCGAGAGCTTCTATTCAATTGAGGCTACTAAAAATTCAACAAAGCCATTTGGCTGCCAGTAACCCTCTAATGAGCGGTAAGGGATCGTAATTGAAGCAGTGTTAGATCCTGACCCGCCAACTGAAAACGGAGCAAAAGAAAGTACCAAACCTCCACGGGTCAGGTTATATAAAGCGAAATTCTCTTCTTCTGGACCCGCTCCAATGTGTCTTCTTTCGTCAACCCATGGCTCCGATTCGAGTCGTGTTATCGCTTCTGCTGAAAGCGCGTCCACCCAATCTGTATCTGGATCAAAGAGTTCGTAAATCAGAATAGGTTGACCGGTTTCTAAATCGAAAGTTTCAGTGAACGTCTCTGCGGCGTCACCTGCTGCTCCGGAAACAAGTCTGCGCTCAATGTTTCGTAAACTCAGAACTTCGTCAGTGGAAAGCATTACTTCGTATTCGTGATCTAACCATAAACACCTACCGTCAATGACTTCTCGACACGCGTAACCATTATTTTCAACTGCGGTTATCGCATCATCAAGAAACTCTGCTGCAGCTCCTTGCGTTAAACCAAGAAGTCGACCGTTAACTCGAGGAGATTCTTGAGGTCCTTCGATACGTGGCCAAACAATCTTTATCTCTATTTTTCCATTTCGCCCAACAGGTAAACCATTAGGGCCATGGGCTTCGGCACCCGTGTCTATAGAGCAAGCGAGTTCTTCCATGGTTATATCAGGACCAACTATTCCTTCGATTTCCTCGTCTCTTTCGCGTGGTATCAAAAGAACCTGTCCGACTCTCAAAGAATTCGGGTTACTAAGCCCATTAGCACGCATGAATGCATCTACTGTCGTGTCATGTTCGGCAGCTATTCCACTTAACGTGTCTCCCGATTGAACCACCACAGTCTCCGGACCCTCATCTGGTAACACAATGTCTGGAGGTCGAGCGCTTGCAATGCATTCCTCAGCAAGGTTTCGTGCCGGATAAAGTTCTTGAATCTCCCATCCTTCAACACGTAAGGGTGGCACCGTCTCGGGAGCTGAAGAGTTCTCGAAAAGATCCCCCAAAGTCGTAGTAGGAACAGTGTTTTTCTCCCCTCCGCTACATGAGGTTCCTAGCAGTAAAGCAACAAGGAAAGTTAGAGAAACTCTTTTCATCTTCAAAGATTTACACATTAGAAGGCTCTTAGTATGTCATCTCCTTAGATTTAGGCGTTTTTGCGTAAAAAATCTCCGATTAATCAAATAAGTGACCCTTGAGACCTTCCTTTTGATCTGAAAGAGTAGATTTATGTTATTGACTTAACTGGAGATGCTTTGACAGTTTCAGAAAACAGCTATCAACTATCTGATCGTTACCAAAAAGTAGAAGGCCACTTCTTTTTGACCGGAATTCAGGCTTTAGCGCGTCTCCCCATACAACAATTACGCAATGACCGCGTCAACGGATTAACTACCGCATCATTTATTTCTGGTTACCCCGGTTCACCGTTGGGCGGATACGACGCAGAAATTGAAAGAGCGTTAAAAGCAGTATCTGATCTTCCTATCACTCATCAGCCCGGTGTGAATGAAGAATTAAGCGCGGCTTCTGTTATGGGCAGCCAGTTAGCAGTACTTCAGCCAGATTGCCGATATGACGGAATTGTCGGATTTTGGTATGGGAAAGCTCCTGGAATTGATCGAGCCAGCGACGCTCTACGTCACGCAGTATTTGCCGGAACTTCAACTCATGGCGGAGCAGTAGCGTTAGTTGGTGACGATCCTGCTGCAAAAAGTTCAACGCTTCCTTCTACTTCTGATGCAACGATTGTAAGTCTTCACATGCCCATGCTTTATCCCGGCGATGTTCAGGAAACCCTTGACTTAGGAATGCATGCAATTGCTTTAAGCCGAATAACAGGTTTATGGACCGCTATGAAGATCGTTACTGCTGTAGCTGATGGCAGCGGCACCGTGGATGCGTCAGCTAGCCGCGTTACACCTATCATTCCAGATCTCACTATCGACGGGGTCCCTTACGAACATAAGCCAAGCGGGCATCTCATCACCCCATATACGTTGGAGATTGAAAGAGAGTTTCGTGAAGTAAAACACGAATTAGCTAAGCGCTACATTTCAGCAAACTCTTTGAACCGAGTCACTGCAGGTAGTTCCGATGCATGGATTGGTCTCGTTGCTTCCGGATTTACCTATCACGAACTACGGCATGCCTTAAGTCGACTTGGGCTCGCTTCCACGTCTGATATTGAATCTGCTGGAATTCGCATACTTCAAATGCAGGCTCCGCTTTCTTTTCATCCTTCCACTATTCATGATTTCGCTCAGGGGTTGGAAGAAATTCTTGTAGTTGAAGAGAAAAATCCAACTCTTGAATGGCTTATTAAAGACGCACTTTACGGAAAGGCTAACCAGCCTCGTATCACAGGAAAGAGCCACCCAGACGGTCGTAGTTTGATGCCGAGTTACGGGATTCTTGACGCTGACACGATTTTACCTGGGCTCCGTGAACGTCTCGCTCTTCGGATTGAAGATCGTTTAGCACCCGATTTGCAAAAAGCTGAAAAAATCCAGATTCCGATAAATGCCAGCCACGCGCCGTACTTCTGTTCAGGTTGTCCACACAACTGGGGAACTAAAGTGCCCGACGACACCCTTATTGGTTCCGGCATTGGCTGCCACAGCATGAACATGTTGATGGAAGAATCTCGCGTGGGAGACATTGCTGGAGTTGGAGCGATGGGTAGCGAGGGGGCTCAATGGATAGGGATATCTCCATTTATTGATCGATCTCATTTCATACAAAACATTGGGGACGGAACGTTCTTCCATTCAGGTCAACTCGCCATTCAAGCTGCAGTAACTGCAGGAGTCTCAATTACTTACAAATTGCTTTATAACGGGGCTGTAGCGATGACCGGTGGACAAAACGCTCAAGGAAATCTTGGCACAGCTGAACTCTCCACAATCTTTCTTGCTCAAGGAGTGAAAAGGGTTTTAATAACTAGTCCTGATCCAGATGATTACGATAGGACAGGCCTGCCTCCTAGTGTTGAGGTTTGGGATCGGACTCGCATCGTAGAAGCACAAGAGATGCTTGCTGAGATTTCAGGAGTAACTATTCTGATCCATGATCAAGCGTGTGCTGCCCAAACACGGCGTATGCGAAAACGAGGTCAAGTTTCAACTCCAAAGTTTCGTGTAGCGATCAACCCACGGATATGTGAAGGTTGCGGTGATTGTGGAGAAGTTTCTAACTGTCTTTCTGTTCAGGCTTTAGAAACCGAATTTGGAACAAAGACAACTATTGATCAATCTTCCTGCAATCTTGACTTTTCATGTCTTAACGGAGATTGCCCAGCTTTTATGTCTATTTCCATTTCGGAAGATGACCAAGAACCAGATACTTATGAAGATCTATCAGCTAACCTTCCGGAGCCTCCTTCTCTTTGGGGAGAAAGCAAGCAAGTAGATATACGGCTCGCGGGAATTGGTGGAACTGGAGTGGTTACTGTTTCTCAGATACTCGCTACCGCTGCCATGTTGGATGGGTTTGAAGTGAGAGGTCTTGATCAAACCGGGTTATCTCAAAAAGCAGGAGCAGTAATAAGTGATGTTCGTCTTTCTAGAAGCGGACCAAGGGTCTCTAACCTTGTCGGAGAAAGCGGAGCAGATGTAATTCTTGCTTTCAACCTTTTAGTAGGAACTGGATCTGCGGCTATGCACACCGCAGATCCTGAAAAAACGATCATGATCGGATCAACTTCTGCTGTTCCTACCGGGGCGATGGTTGGTCATCCCGAAACGCTACTTCCAGAAACTGAAAACCTAATTAGCGATGTGGGTTTAAAAACGAGATCAGAGTTGAATCGTTTCGTTGATTCAATAGCTATTTGTGAGAAGGTCTTCGGCAATAGCGCTTCTGCGAATATTTTCATGCTGGGAGTTGCAGCACAGACGGGAGCGATTCCGGTTTCGCCATCGTCAATTAGCGAAGCTATAGAACTCAACGGGGTTTCAGTTGATATGAATCTCGCGGCTTTCTCTCTTGGGAGAAACTGGGTTACTGATCCTTCAAACCCTCAATATCTATTAACAAAGGAAGAAGTGCTTTCTGACTCTTCGTCGCTCCCCTCTGACTTGGAATCCCTTGTTGAAGACCTCGATCATTTAACTGGCTTAGGTTCCATGTTGCGGCTCTTCGCTAATGATCTCATCGGCTTCCAGAACACAAAAAGTGCTTCGTCGTTTTTGGATTTAGTGCAGAAAATTGCTTTAACGGAACAGTCCATAATGCCGGGTTCAAATCGTCTAACTGAAGCGGCTGCTCGAGGCCTCCATAAGTTGACCGCGTACAAAGATGAGTACGAGGTAGCTCGTCTGCTTTTACGACCTGAAGGTAAGGCAGTAGCCCACCAAGTTGGAAACGAAGATTCCTCAATTTTCTGGCATCTCCACCCACCAGTACTTAGCGGTATGGGAGTAACTAAGAAATGGAAACTCCCTGCAAGTCTGGGTAAACCCTTAATGCTTCTTCTCAGCAAAGGAAAAGTTCTTCGAGGCACACGGTTTGATCTTTTCGGTTATACAGATGTTCGGCGTTTAGAACGAGAACTTGTTTCCGAGTATCAGAAAACTCTTCACTTAATCGTTGAGAACTTGTCCCAGAACAACTTTGAAGAATGTGTCGCTATTAGCAAACTGGCGTTAGATGTGAGAGGTTTTGAAGCCTTGAAGTTAGAGCGTGGAAAGGCTTGTTTAGACGCTTTATCAAAAGTTGAAAGACTAATCAGTTAACCCTGCGGCTTAAAAAGTTTGTATTGGCGAAAGATAAGGCATGATTAAGTATGGAAAACATTGATTGGGATGCTCTTCGTTCAGCTGCGGCAGAAGCTGCGAAGCAGTCATATTCTCCTTACTCAAAGTTCCCTGTAGGGGCTGCCGCGTTTACTGAAGATGGTCGGCTTATTACTGGCTGCAATGTGGAGAACGTTTCTTATGGTTTGACTCTTTGCGCGGAGTGTGGACTGGTATCGGCTTTGCATCTTTCTGGTGGAGGGAAAATAGTTGCCTCGGTGGCAACAAATCCTGCGGGGAAACCTCTTGCGCCTTGTGGAAGGTGCCGTCAACTGCTTTTAGAAGCCGGTGGACCGGATTTGATTGTTGATGGACCGGGTGGTCCACGCAACATTCTTGAGTTGCTTGCTGATCCTTTTATGCAAGAAGACCTCTATGACGGAAATAACGAATGAACGTTATCGACATCATAAAAACTAAGCGTGATGGCGGCGAGTTAACTGAGGATCAAATTTCTTGGTTTATTAAAGAATTTTCCCAAGGTGGCTCTATCCCTGATGAGCAAGCAGCTGCTTTAGCTATGGCTATTTATTTTCAAGGAATGGAACGTAAAGAATTAAGTAGCTGGAACAAAGCAATGGTTAATTCTGGGGCGACACTTGACCTTTCTCAGGTGGGGCGTCGAACGGTTGATAAGCATTCCACTGGTGGTGTGGGTGACAAAGTTTCTTTAGTTTTGGTTCCGTTGATTGCAGCGTGTGGGCCGGCGGTTCCGCAGCTTTCTGGCCGTGCTTTAGGTCATGGTGGTGGAACTCTTGACAAGATGGAAGCTATTCCGGGTTGGCGTGCCTCTTTAAGTAACGAGGAAATGGTTACCCAGTTGCGTGAACTTGGTGGGATGATTGCTGCCGCTACGTCTGATCTGAATCCTGCGGACCGTCGTTTGTACCAGTTGCGCGATGTCACTTCAACAATTGATTCGATTCCTTTGATCGCGAGTTCGATTATTTCTAAAAAAGTTGCTGAGGGAACTGAAGCGTTGGTGTTAGATGTGAAGACTGGAGCGGGTGCTTTCATGAAAGAGGTTGATCAGGCTCGTCTTCTTGCTGAAACGATGGTGCAGTTAGGCGAAGATTCTGGAGTGCGTACTGTTGCTTTGATTACCGGCATGGAAAATGTTCTCGGGCGAGCGGCCGGTAACGCTTTAGAGGTTGTAGAAGCTATTGACATTCTTGAAGGTAACGGGCCGGAAGATGTTGTTAAAGTGACATTGGCTTTGGCTCAGGAAATGTTGGATTTGGTTGATGTTGATATTGATCCTGCTGAAATGTTGGCTTCTGGTGAACCACGCGAAGTTTTTGAACGAATGGTGGTAGCTCAAGGAGGCGATTTAGCTAACGGGCTGCCGGTAGCCAAACATCAACAGGAATTGAATGCTTCTTCCGCCGGTTATTTGAATCGTCTTGATTGTTATTCAGTGGGTGTTGCGGCTTGGCGTCTCGGTGCTGGTCGAGCCAAAAAAGAAGACTCAGTTTCACCAACAGCAGGAGTTGTATGTCTTGCTAAACCAGGAGAATACGTTGAAGCCGGTCAACCACTTCTAGAACTGCATTGTGACGAACCAGATAAATTCGATTTCGCTTTAAATGCTTTAGAAAACGCCATTGATATTGACGACCAGCCTTCAGAACTCTTTCCGTTAATCGTTGACCGTATTGCTCAATAGAAGATGCTTAGCTTAGAGGATCGGCTTCAAAAGCATCCTAAGCATTTTGAGTTTTCAATTTTTGTATAGCTACATTGAACGGCACTAGTTGGTCAACGTAAAGATTCCAAGTATCTGTCCAGAAGGTCATTCCATTTGAAGGATCAGTTTCACCGGCTTTCCATAGTTTTTTATTTCCATGAACTATCCTCTGGTTAGCCATGCCAAGAATCCATGCAGTGTGGAATCTTTGCACGTCTTCTTCATCTCCTCTTTCTCGCTGTAGTGAGATAAACGCATAGTAGTCAGCGACCTGATGCTCGTGATTATAAGCATTTAAGCTAACCTCAAATTTGGCTTGCGGGGAAACAGTTCTATCTTTTGTTTTTATTTCAAGCGTCTTTGTCCCAAACATAAGAAGGTCGTGTTGTGTCGTGTACAGCGGCTCAAATGGTATGCCTGACCTCTTTAGAGCCTCTTCAAAAACAATTTCACCGATAGCCCCTACTAGGTTTGCCGGAGCTCCTCGATGAGAAAGTTTGTAGACCGGCATTGAGTTATATCGCTCCATGGCCATTTCATAATAAGTATCATCTAATTTTATTTTGACGAAACTATTCACATTAGGAAAGTACTACAAAAAGGACCAAATTAAACACTTTAGAAGACGCCATTGATATTGACGACCAGCCTTCAGAACTCTTTCCGTTAATCGTTGATCGTATTGCTCAATAAGAACTGAACTTAACCAGTTACGCATACCGCTGTAGCTGACCAGGGGTAACTCTGATTTGAACCTATTGCTGTAGCCACATAATAAGTCATTTGTTGTGTACTGGTATTTAGATCCCAGTATTTAACAACCAAATCTTTGCCCTGTTCAAGAATTGAAACAAAGTCATCAGCAATCATTACCTTGCCTACTGGACAAGCTGGACCAGTCACTGCATACCTTAGGGGGGAACAAAAATCACCAATTCCACAATGAGAGTCTCCAGTCTCAACATCATATGTGTTTACA
>CACPKO010000023.1 GCA_902634555.1 Actinomycetota bacterium | reverse complement strand
TACGTCGAGCTCGCTCTCCGACTGTTGACAATGTTTTTTCTGATTCAAGTTTCGCTGCTGCTTGTTCTTGTTCGCGAACAGAAATGATTCTTTCGACCATTCGATCAATTGCTCTTCTTAGCAAACGATTTACTAGCATCGCAACAACTAAAATCACGACGACTTTGAGTGGACGTTCTATTATCCATGAAATAATTTCAGATAATTTCTCGTTTTCTGTATTGTCCCATATCCATTCACAGATAAATCCAGGGTCGTCTCCGCATGCATCAGAAAGTTCCATTGATACCGCATTAATCATTTTGCTACCTCCACTTGATGACGGTAACCGCCTAAATAAAGAAGTTGAACCTCTAAGAAGCCTATATAAAAATCATTTCAAGATAAGTGTTCCAAGAGCAGCCACAGAAGCAATCAATCCTAAAAACATAAAAATAAGGCTCCTAGCAATTGGTGCTTTTTCAAGATCAGTGTTTTCCTTATTTGCTGGCGGGCGAAGAATGGCTAAACCATTGCCGACAAACATTGCGGCTCCTAAAGCTAATAGCAGCCAACCTAATAAGTCTTCTCCTAGAAACATTTCTAATTACTTATGCAGTTTGGACCATATCTGGGCGAGCCATGTCCTGGAATTTAGTGTAATGAGGTAAAAATCCGAGCCTGATTGTTCCGGTGGGCCCATTACGGTGTTTAGCCACAATAATTTCTGCTGTTCCGGTATCTGCACTTTCAGAGTTATGCATCTCATCCCTATAAATGAATGCCACAACGTCAGCATCTTGTTCAATTGATCCAGATTCTCTTAAATCTGAAAGCATTGGCCTTTTATCTTGACGTGATTCAAGGCCTCGAGATAACTGAGAGATACCAATAACAGGCGTTTCAAGTTCACGAGCAAGAATTTTTAAACCACGACTAATTTCAGCAACTTCCACCTGTCTGCTCTCAGCACCAGAACGCCCGGTCATAAGTTGAAGATAATCAACAACAACGACACCTAATTTCCCAACTTTGCTTTTTAAACGTCTCGCTTTGCCGCGAATCTCCATAATAGAAGTATTCGGATTGTCGTCAATATATATCTGGAGTTCATCAAGCAACCCGAGGCCTTGGTTTATGCGTGTCCAGTCTTGATCATTGAGTCGACCATTTCTAACTTTACTTGAATCTACTCGAGCCTCGGAACACAAAATTCGTTGACTTAGTTCTAACTGACTCATTTCCAAACTAAAAATCAATGTTGGAAGGCCACCAATAGCGACGTTGGTAGCAATATTGAGACCAAATGCTGTTTTACCAGCACCCGGTCGTGCACCGATAATTACAAGAGCATTGTCTTGCAAACCCGACAAAAGTTTGTCAAATTCACGAAATCCAGTAGGAGTACCAATCACTTCTTTTTTTGAATCTGCAAGCGCTTCAAGACGATCTAAGTTCCCTTGAAGTAGTGGACCTATTCGTGACATTGATTCAGCTGTTTGTCCTTGACCTACTTGGAAAACAAGATTTTCTGCTTCATCAACGGCTTTAACTACATCATCTGGTTGGCTATAACCGATCTCTGCTATTTCCGTTCCTACACCAATCAGTGTTCGTAACGTGGCATGTTCGGTAACAATTTTTGCATACCGGGTAGCGGAAGTTACTGCAGGGCTTCCTGCTTGAAGTTCAAGTAAAAAGCTTTTGCCTCCCATTTTGTCAAGGAATCCGCGTCTACTAAGGCTGTCCCCAACTGTGTTGACATCAGCAGGTTCTCCGTCCGCATATAGGTCACAAATCGCATTAAAAACATGTACATGTGAGGGTTTATAAAAATGCTCAGGTTCTACTATTTGAAGAGCATCAGCAATCGCATCGCGAGAAAGAAGCATGGTTCCAAGAAGTGCCGCTTCAACATCTAATGCATGCGGTGGAACTCGTCCTGGAACCGTATTTTCAACTGACCGTTTTGTAGAACGGCTTGATGAACTTGGCTCTTCAAAAGAAAGATCATCTGGTGGATTATCTGGCACCGGCGCATCATCAAAATTCATATTTTCAGTTGAGTCATCCACCGGTTACCTCAGATTCAAAGACGTGTTACTCATTGTGGCCGAAAACGCCTGTGAATCGCTAGGGGATATCCAGTGGATTTCTCTAAAAAACAGGGATGATCTTGTGGAAATCGAATATTTCTTACTTTTATCAGAGACATCAAAGAAACAGTGTCTCATGATTCTTCGGCAACAACCTCAACTGTTCCGGAGACAGAGACTTCTGAATGAAGTTCAATTGTAAAACTATGGCTTCCAAGATCTTTAATTAAATCAACCTTTATTTGTTGTTGATCAATCTGAGTTCCAAGTTGTGTTGATACTGCATTAGAGATCTCTGATGCTCCGACTGATCCGAAAAGTCGACCTTCGTCTGAAGATTTAGCAGAAACGTTAACAACGCATTCGGAAAGAGATTCAGCAAGTGCTTCAGCGCTTTCTTTATCAGCAGCGGTTTGGAGTGCTCTTTTCTTTTGCATTACCTCAGCTTGAGCAGCCATTCCTTCTGTGGCTACAACTGCTAACCCTTGCGGTACAAGAAAGTTACGGGCATAACCACGAGCAACGTTAACGATGGTTCCTGTTTTTCCTAATCCATCAACATCGGAACGTAATAAAACTTTCATTCCTTTATCTCCGGCTCTGCTTCAACTTCATTTTGTTCATCTGAAGGCATGTAATCTTCATAGGTTTCTTCTATTTCTTCATTTGCTTGCTCTTCAGGATTAAATGAAGCTGTTTCATCAGATGATTGGCGTGAATCATCGTTTCTACGGTCGCGACGTTGTGTTGTAACTCGGCTGGTGTAAGGAATTAATGCCATTTCGCGAGCATTTTTTACTGCTCTAGCAATAACCCGCTGTTGGCGTGCGTCATTACCGCTTACTCGACGTGCTTTAATTTTTGCCCTATCTGATACAAATTTACGAAGTAAATCAGTGTCTTTATAGTCAACATAATCGACTTTAGCGATTGTAAGTGCTGAAACTTTTTTCTTTGATCGGCGCGCGTTGTCGCGATTTTTTTCTCTGCGTGGTGGTCGTGCCATTAGAAAGGCTCCTCATCAGTTGAGAAATTAGAAGCAGGTGCGGCTTGTCCTTGGTTACCTGCAGGAGCTCCATCATCATCATATGGATTACGAGTAACCTCAACTGTTGCCCACTTTAAGCTAGGACCAACATCTTCAGCTGTAATATCAACTGCGTAACGTTTTTGACCCGTTTCTTTATCATCCCATGAACTTTGAGCCAGTCGACCAATAACAGTAACTCGAGTTCCTTTTTCAATTGACTCTGCAACATTTACTGCCAACTTTTCCCAACAAGTAACGTTAAAAAACATTGCCTCAGAATCACGAGAAGCGTTCCACGCAATGCTGAATTTACATATTTCTGTTCCAGTCTGAGTAAAACGCAACTCGGGGTCGCCGGTTACATTTCCAGTGATTGTAATAGTGTTACCAAATGCCATTTTGTTTTCCTTTACTTATCAGCTAACAAGCCACGTCGAGTTGCTTCATCATCAGGTAGTCGCATGATTTTATGTCGGACAATTTCACTTCGATCCGCTAAACGAAGAGTGTGGTCAGCGGTATCTAAACTATTCGCTTCAGTTGCTATTTCAAGAACGACATAAAAGCCTTCACGCTTATGATTAATTTCATAAGCAAATCTACGAAGCCCCCAGGGTTCTGAATCTAATTTTGAGACGATGTTTCCGCCTTCAGATTCAATAGATTCAATTGCTTTAGCCAAACTTGGGGCGTCTTGGCCTTCGGGTATTTCAAAGTCAGCGTCAACGATGACCATTAATTCATAAAACCGCATACTCGGTATTTACCTCCTATGGACTCGAACATGTCTTTCATGTTCGGGGCCCTCGTAAGGGCAGGGGAAACTAATTTTTAAGTTCCTAAGGAACCCTCTGATGATATCTGGATAGATCCAAATCGCGTCTTTCATTTAAATATCATGCACTTTGGGTGTGACATTGTTAAAAACGTTTATTAAAACAACTGTTTACTGGTCTTACCCGGTGTAAGCAGGTTCGTCGCCTCCGGTAAATGCTGGCTCTTGTAAGGGTTAGATTGAGTATAAGAGAGATGAATAAAAGTACTTTTTTTACAAAAAAATAATTCAGATTGTTCCGTAAAGTTTTATTTCATCAACTACATCATCATGAAGTTGATACGACTCCTCATCGGCAGGAAATTTACCGGTTCGAACATCATCAGCAAATTTAGCTAACGCCTGAACCCCTTCTCCATGAAAATCCGCGTATCTACGAACAAACTTCGGAAGCACACGTTGCTCTATCCCTAAAACATCATGAAGTACTAAAACTTGACCGTCACAATATGGTCCAGCACCAATTCCAATAGTGGCAACATCAACTGCTTCAGTAACCATGGCCGCTACCGGTGAAGGCACACCTTCTAAAACCAAAGAGAAACAACCGGCATGAACTAAAGATTTTGCTGCTGACACTAAATCAAGGGCAGCTTTAGTGCTTTTCGCTTGAACTTTAAAACCACCCATCACATTCACTGATTGTGGGGTTAAACCAAGGTGACCCATAACAGGTATTTCCGCATCAATTAACGCTTCAATCATTGGAAGACGGCGTCGACCTCCTTCAAGCTTTACTGCATCTGCTCCAGCCCTTATTAATTTTGCAGCATTCATAACTGTTTCTTCTTTAGAAACGTGATAACTCATCCACGGCATGTCGGCAACAACAAAAGCTGACGGATTTGTTCGCGACACTGCAGCAGTGTGATAAGCAATGTCGTCAATCGTCACTTGAAGAGTGTCTTCATACCCAAGAACAACCATTGCCACTGAATCTCCCACCAAAATGATGTCTGCTCCGGAAGAATCGACCATACGTGCACTGGGTGCGTCATACGCGGTGAGCATAACGAGTGGATCATCACCTGCTGATATTTTGTGTTCACGTATACGTGGGACAGTCATTTTCGCTGCCATCTTTAACTCCTTTTCGTCCAGTGCATTTAGCTACCGGCGATAAATAAAGGGTATCAGTTAGATAAAATCTGGCAAACCGTTCAGGTCAATATTTGCCTAATGTCGTGCTACGAATCATGTGATTCCATCCACATTTTGGACAAACTTCAATCAAATAACCAGTGAATTCTCCTGAACGTTTATTTATACGATCAAGTTCCCCTGACACGCTGATGCATCGTCCATGCGAAGGTAGTCGCGGCCCAAACACATACGTCACATTTGATAATTTTTCTTGATTACAAATTGGACAATCAATAGTTGTCTTTTCTCCACAGTGTTCTGCGTTTCGTCGCAACATGGGCTGTGCATCACAAATTAGGTCTGTTGCTATTAAGCCATCTGCCCAGGCGTTTAAAAGACGTTCACGCGCTAATCGATAATCGATATCTGCGCTACGCCGTGCGGGAACTAAACCAGACCGAGATGTATTTTGAGATGCTGAATGTCCGGTCATACGCTTTACTTTAGATCATTGTGAACAAATGTTAAAAGCAGGATTATGTAGTTCTGCTGTTCCACCAGTTATGAAGTTTCTGTTTTACTTCTTCTTCGCTCAATAAGCCTTCTTGAATCTGCAATTGAACTAACCAGTCAGTTGCTAAACCAACGTCTGGTCCAGGTTCTATACCTAATTCTTCCATAATTTTTAAACCGTCAAAAAATGGTTCAAAACTATTAAGTTCACCCTTTTCTTGTAAACGCGTTATTCCATTAATAAGCGCAGAGTCGTCCGGAGAAATTTTTGCCCATAAACCCATTACCGGGTCTAAAACATCATTGAAATCAAAAGCAAGTTTTCTAAGTTCTTGATCTGACCATTTACTCTCATACTTTTGTTCTAAAACAAGTAATGCTTTCTTTATTTTTTCAACATATTCAATTTCTTTAGTTGAAAACCGAAGCGTACGTAGTCGCGACTCAGGGATTTTTTCTTTAAACACAGCGAGCCTTAACAATGGGTTCGGATCAACCGCAACTACCTGACTAATTAACTCTTTGCGTTCATGATCGCCTAATGAAGACAATTCAGGAAGCACGTAAGAAATAACTTTTGATTTAAAAAGAAATTCGAACCCAAGACCAGGATCTTTAGCCGACAAAAGTCTAAATATTTCATCACGTACTCTTTCTACAGAAACAATGTCTATTCTTTTACTCACTTTTTGTGCTGCTTCTACAAGATTTAAAGTTGGAGTCAACTTGTAATTGGATATAAATCGGGCGGCACGAAGAATACGTAAAGGGTCATCATTAAAGGACTCTTTTGGGTCCATTGGAGTTTGAAGAATTTTCTCTTCTAAATCTTTTATCCCGTTATAAGGGTCATAAAGTTCCGCTGTTCTGGCATCTACAGCTATCGCATTTACGGTGAAGTCTCGGCGCATTAAATCATTAGTTAAGTCATTTGAAAATTGAACTATTGGATTACGTGAATCGTCAACATAAGCCTCAGCTCTGTGCGTAGTGATTTCAAAATTTACATCACCAAGACGCATTCCGATAGTTCCAAATCTTTCACCCTGTAGCCAAACTGCGTCTGCTATCTCTTGAACTATGCCCTTAATTTCCTCTGGAAGAGCATCCGTTGTGCAATCTAAATCTTGGATGTCTGAACGAATTCCAAGAAGTAGATCACGCACAATGCCGCCGACAAAATAAAGTTGAAAACCGTTTTTAGTGAATAACTTTGTTACTTCAGCAGCAGTTTTTATTATCTCATCAAAAGAATTTGGTGAAAATTTCGTTTTTAAGGTCACGCGAAAATCGTAATACTTTTACAGCAATAAAGCAGGTGGTTATTTAACTCTTTTTTTGTATTGAGTTCTGTGGCCTTCTCTGTTGCATCAAATGCCATAAAATAAGAAGTATCTTTTCAATTTTTTCTTCTCCTTTAAACAGGACAACAAGTTTGAGGCAGCGTTTGCGAGGTAACCAGCTTCAAGGAGTTTTTACTACTTCAACAGGTTGCAAATTTAAGTACGGTCCTTGGAAATCTAAATCCTCATATGGATTAATTGTTCCTTTAGAAGGAATGATTAATCAGCATGCCGTACTAGAGGTTTCTAAATTTATGATGGATTTGGAATATTCAGAAATCTTTACTTCACCTTTAACGCCAGAAGAAAAATCTCAATTTCTTGAATTCGGATACATGGTCGAAGAAACTCTTATTTTGATGAAGAGGTCCTTTGATATTCCTTTACAAACAAAAGATAGAAAAAAGTTGTCTACGCACAAGTTTCGTAAAAAAGATTTAAGCGAAATTTTAAAAGTAGATCATGCTTCTTTTGATACTTTCTGGCGATTTGATGAGAATGCTTTTTTAAACGCTAAAAAAGCGACCCCATACGTTCGAATAAGGGTGGCTAGAAAAAATAATCAAATTGCCGGATATGCAATTACTGGAGCAGGAGTCAAAGAAGGTTTTATTCAACGGTTAGCAATTTTTCCTGATCATCAAAATTGTGGATTTGGAACTCTTTTACTTAACGATGGTTTAGATTGGCTGCATCGTAAGGGAGTGTCAAATGTTTGGGTTAATACCCAACCAACTAATCAAGTTGCAATAAATCTTTATAAAAAAACAAAATTTGAAATCAGCAAGGACGAACTTTCCGTGCTTCGGTTTTCAAGCGGAATGCAAATGTGATGTTAAAAAAATTTTTATTTACATTTTTAGTTGCAGGAACTCTATTTTTTTCATCGTCATCAGCACTTAGTGAAACTTCTGGAGATCTTACGTTGGTAGGGCAGTCACCCTGGGTTGCAAATGATGAAATAGTTTTTGATCTACGAGTTTCAGGTTTTGATGGCAGCGGATTTTTTAAAATTTCAGCACATGAAGCAATTGACCGTTCTAACCTAATCGCTCTTAAAAACGGTGATCTACCTCCGGCAATTGGAACAGCAGTCACAGTTTCTTTAACTGAAAAACTCAATAGTTCAGGTCTTGCATCATTACGAATATCAATTAGTCCTGACCAAGAAGAAGATCCAGATTTTGTTCTAAACCCAGAAATGGTTTATCCATTTACTATTGAATTGATAACAGATACAGGAGCTGTTATTGATCAAATAGTTACACCGGTTATTTTCCCTCCAGAAAATGATCCAACACCTTTGACTACAACTTTGAGCCTGATTATTAGCGGACCTCCTCCACTTCAATCTGATGGAACTTTAATATTTCATGAAGAGTCTTTAGAAAGTCTTGACATCGTTTCTAAAGCCATCAACGCACATCCAGAAATACCTATCGGCCTTGAATTACCACCTTCAATAGTTGTTGAATTAAATAGATCAAATGATCTTTCCCATACTGAACTTGCCGAAAATTTGAGTCAGTTTTTGACTGCAAACGTTGAAATTTTTTCTACTCCATTTGTTTCGGCGGATCCAGAAGCGTGGAGAAACACCGGAAAAACTGAGATATATAGTGATTTACTAAATCATGGCGACATAGTTTTAGAAGACCGAATCGGAATCACTCCTAATCGTTTTATATCTTTTCTTTCTTCAACTGCTAAGGGAGAAACTATTCAACTCTTGAATCAATTGGGTAGAGAATATTTTTTAGTTGAAGCCGATTATCTCGTTCCTCAACCAAGTACAGAAGTTTTTGATACTAATTCGATAATCAAAATCCTTGACCATAATGAAAATCCTTACCCTGCGATCATTATTGATCATCAATTAAATACTCATTTACCGAACTCAGAAGACCCATTTTTAGGAATTCAGTTTCTCTTTGCTGATTTAGCTTTACTTTCTTGGTCTATGCCAGAAAATGCGGTAACGCCACTGATTATTAAAAATCCTTTCCCTAAGGAACTCTTTTTAATAAATGTCTTGTTTGAATTATTAGATGAAGCACCTTTCCTAGAAGTAGCCCATCTATCTGATGTCTTACCTCATTCTCTAGAAAATGTTCCGTCTTTTAACCTTTGGCCACAAGAATTCTCTCAAATTACCGAACGGGCTTATAACTACGAATTAATGATGAGTGTTTTAGGAGCTTATTATTCAATTCTCGGAATCTCTCATCCAGACATAACAAGTCTTGCTTCTCTTGCCGAAAATAGTGTTGCAGCTGAATTAAGCGATAGTGAATCTGATTTGTATTTAGGGACTTTTTACACATCTATTGCCAATGTGTCTGAACATTTCAACGCACCACAAGAACAAAGTGTAAGACTCACTTCGCGACAAGCTGAAGTCCCCTTTGTTATTGAAAATGGATTAGATATTCCCGCAAATATAAGCATCCATTTAAAAAGTGATAGCCGTATTTATTTTCCTGATGGAAATGTAGTTAATACAACTCTTTTACCAGGAAGTAATAGAATTTCTTTACTCGTAGAAGCAAGGGCTTCGGGAGATTCACAAATAGAAGTAAACGTCTATTCTCCTGATGAAAACAACCTCATTGCTCTTGAGTCTGGACGCATTCTTATTCGCACAACAAAACTTTCAGGTGTGGGAGTGTTTTTACTCATACTCGCACTTGGAGTTCTTATTTTTTGGTGGATTAAATCTAATCGCGCGAGAAAGATATCTTAAGAGGTACGATCTTTTTATCCATGAAGGAGAAATAAATGACTGTTCGAATTGTTACCGATAGTGCCTGTGATTTAACTGAAGAAGAAGTTGCTGCACTAGACATAGATGTTGTTCCATTATTCATTCGATTTGGTGAAGTTGAATACATTGATCGAAAAGAATTAAGTGTTCCTGATTTTTACAAAGAGATGTCATCGAATGAACATCTTCCTCAGACGGCTGCACCAGCGCCTGGATCTTTCGGAGAAATTTTTACACAGCGTCTTAATGCCGGGGCAGAAAGTATTGTCTGCATAAATTTGTCAAGTGAATTATCAGCAACTATGGAGTCAGCTCAAGCTGGCGCACAAGAATCTGGTGGCGATGTTCGAATTGTAGATAGTCGGTCTGTTAGCGCAGGGCAAGGAACCATTGTCCTTGCTGCTGCCCACGCAGCAAAAAATGGGGCTTCAGCGGATGAAATAGTTTCATTAGTTTCTGACTTGTCTTCGCGAACAAGGGTTTATGGAGCGCTTGACACTCTTGAAAATCTTAAAAAGGGTGGTCGAGTTGGAAACGCGGCAGCCCTTTTCGGAAGTGTTTTATCAATAAAACCGTTAATTGATATTAGTTCAGGTGTCGTTGAAGAAGCTGGTAAACAAAGAACTATGAAAAAGGCTCTTGCCTGGTTAGCTGAAACGATAAAAGAACATGGAGATAATCTTGAGTCACTTTCTATAGCTCATGCTATGGCTCCAGATATTGATTTATTTGCTGAAGAGCTCCAAGCAGTGACAAATTTAAACGAAATTAGAATTTCTGTGATCGGACCAGTAGTAGCTAGTCATGGAGGCCCTGGGTTAGTCGCAATTTCATTTGTTCTTAAAAACTAAAGATGCAGAAACGGCGACTTGGGCGTACAGAACATCACAGCAGTGTTGCGATTCTAGGCGGGGCAGTATTTGCCTCAGATTCTCCTGAAACAGCTGAAACATTTTTCTATGAAGCTCTTGAAGCTGGTATAAATCATCTTGATATTGCTCCCGGTTATGGCCTTGCTGAACGTGCCATTGGCCCACACATATCAAAGGTACGCGACAAAATATTTATAGCCGAAAAAACAGGAGAGGTTGAAAAAAGTTGGGCTAAAAGCCGTCTTGATAAAACGCTTACTCGTCTTCAAGTTGATCATCTTGACCTCTATCAGGCCCATGGGGTTACTTCTGTTGAAGAATTAGATAAACGATCGGAAGCCTTTGAAGTAATTCTTGATGCTAAAGAACAAGGTCTTACTCGGTTTATTGGTATTACCGGTCATGACCTTGGTGCTCCGAAAGCACACCTTGAAGCTATTCGTCGTTATGACGTCGATACTGTAATGCTCCCTATTTATCCACGCGTGTGGGCTGATCCTATTTATCGTGCAGATACTGAAAAACTGTTTTCAGAATGTGCTGATCGAGATGTAGGCGTAATGGCAATAAAAGCTGCGGCTTGGCGCCCCTGGGGTAACCGTAAACCTGATGCAATGAGTTGGTACGAACCTCAACGGACAAAAGAGGGAATTGAACGTGGTGTAAAATTTGCATTATCAACCCCTGGTGTTCAGTGTTTTTGTACATCTAGCGATTTACATACAGCTCGACTAGCTATAGAAAGTGCGCGTGACTTTATTTCGTTTACTAAGGATGAACACGCAACAGTTATCGAAGAAGCTAGAGATGACGAAATTATTTTCCCGTTGTCTGAACATGCGGTTCTCCCAAGTAGTTTTGGGTCCCGGCCTTTGGGCGGTAATTAACACTCCACCCTTTTAAGAAGAATAGTTACTAATTTTTTAGTGTGGCTCTTCAACATCATTCAGGTAATTTTCCTGGTTTATTGATCTCAAATAGGTACAAACTTGAGCATCTATTGATGGAGACTTCAAAAACTGAACTTTGGGAAGCTTTAGATCTTGTTCTTAATCGACAAATCACTTTAAAAATTATCCATAGTGGAGATATACCAATAGGAGCCGGGCGTTTAAACACACCTGGAATTCTTACAATTTTTGATATTACAAATCACCAAGGATCAGCTGTTGTCGTAACAGAAAAAATTGATGCCACCCCGCTACGTCACGTAATTGATTCTAAAGAAAAACTTTCACCTGCAGAAGTACAAACAATCTTAATAACTGTCGCAAAAACTATTGAAAAAGCACACTTACAAGGTGTGCCTCACTTGTCATTAACAGCAACAAACATATTAATTTCTAACTCCGGTGAAATTTATTTAACCGATTTTCGTGGACAAATTGACGGAAAAGGTCCATTTGATCCTCAACATGATTTAAAAAGTCTCCAATCTTTATTAAAAGAGTTACTTAAACTGTGCCCGCGTTTATCTGTTCCAGATCACCTGTGGAAATTATCTAACGAACAATCAGGTTCTTCTCCAAAATCGGTTCTTGAATTTCGAATTATTTTAGAAAAAAAACTTTCATCAGTTAAAAAGACTCGCAAATACTTACCTCTTCTATTTTGTTCTCTCCTTATAGGAGTTGTTGCATTATCGTCCTGGGTTTTACTTGTTGGTGGATAAAACTTGTCTGAAATTGTTGATCCTGACGAAAAGTTAATTTCTTCTGCACAAAATGGAGATAGCCAAGCATTAGAAATTTTATTGAAGAATCATTATGAAAAAATTTGGGGTATCTGTAAACGTTTAATGATTAATGACCAAGACGCCCTTGATGCCACACAAGAATCATTAATTGCCATTGCAACCCGTATAAACAAATTTGAAAGACGTTCAAAATTCTCTACTTGGCTTTATCGCGTAACTACAAACATTTGCTTTGATGAGTTGAGAAAAAAGTCCCGAATACCTGTCCCTGATTCTGAATCAGAGAAACTTGAAATAAGTACTGAACCTTCATTTGAAAATCGCATTAGCGACAAACTTTTAATTGATGAAGTTTTAAATCTTTTACCAAATGAATATAAAACCGTATTAGTTTTAAGAGACTTATGTGATCTTAACTATGACGAAATTAGCGAAGTGTTAAACATTCCTATTGGAACTGTACGATCTCGGATTTCTAGAGGACGTTCGGCAATAACTAATTATTTAACTAACGGGAACCAAACTGATAGTTCAATACGTCAAAAAGGCAACTATGAAAGATTCTAATTTTTCCATTCCTGAAAACGTAAGTGATTTAGAAAAATTGGCTATATCAATTGTTGATGGTGATGCTCCTCTACCAGAGGAACCTTCTGAATTGCTTCTCGACCATATAAGAAAATTTGAACTTATAAAAAAGTCATTAGGTGACATAGATCTTCCATCATCAACAACGCGCGATGCTCAAATTCAAATAGCAGTTTCTGCCGCAACTGATGGAATTGTTGTTCCTTTAAAAAGAAGCCGTTTCTTCGCTTCAAAAACAACTGGAACTATTGCAGCAAGTATCGCTCTCCTCTTACTTATAAGCGGAGCACTTATGACAACAAGAAATTCATCTAAAACTGACACCGAGTACTTAGCTTCAATAACAATGGATTCATCTACAGTTTCTTCTGAATCAAATGAAAAAGTTGCACCTCTTCAATCAAGCATGGGTGAAATAAATGAGGAATCTACTGAGAGTCTTTTTGAACCAACTGAAAGTAATGGCGACGCTCAAGCCACAAATGATGCCATAGCTGAAAGTGAAATTTACAGTCCGGATCAACAAAACCTTGATTTATCAACATATGAAACACAAGTAATTGAATTAATTTCAGAAGGTCTTATTCCAGAAACAAGCGCGTTTTCTACAGTTATTGAAAATTTGCCATGTTCAGCAGAATTGATTGAAAGCATTCTTAATGAATCAATAATTTACTCATTATGGGTTAGCCAAGATAGCGCTCTTGAACGTCAAGTGGCCGCAATTTTTGGTAACGAAAATTTACTTTTACTTGATTCAACAAACTGCGAAAATAATTTACTTATTGAAGGAATAATGCCTTAGTAAGAAATAGCGAGCCGAAGGCTGGGTAGTATCAAATAATGGTTGATGAATCTACAGAAAAACAACTACCTGGGTCCCCATCAGGTTTGATAGATGTAATCATCACACGATTTACTTCTATTGTTGACCAATTACGTTCGCGTACGACTCAGCCAATCATTACTGGTGCCCGTGGTCTTGTTTATGGCCTCGTCGCATTAATTTGTAGTTTTGCAATTCTTTCTTTACTTGCAATAGGAATTTTTAGGCTTATTGGAAATATTCTTCCTGGAGATATTTGGATCACCTATATCGTATGTGGAACTTTGTTTTGCCTTTTAGGAATTTGGATGTGGTCTCGAAGAGTTCCAAAACAATCGTTGTCATCAAAAACTAATAACAAAATTTAGGAGTATCTGTGCCTACACCAACTCATGAAGTGATAATTATTGGTTCCGGTCCAGCTGGTCTAACTGCAGCAATTTATAGTGCACGAGCAGATTTAAAACCCTTAATTATTGAAGGAGAACCTTCCTCAACAAGTGATCAACCAGGTGGTCAATTAATGTTGACCACTGACGTTGAAAATTTTCCAGGGTTCCCAGAAGGTGTGATGGGCCCTGATCTTATGGCAAATATGCGGTCCCAAGCCCTTAGGTTCGGCGCAGAAATAATTACAGAAAAAGTTTCAAAAGTTAACTTTTCAAATCATCCATTTGAATTATGGACAAACAATTCAACAGATGAACCAACTTATACTGCGAATTCTGTAATTGTTTCCACTGGTGCACGTTCAATAATGCTTGGACTAGAAGCAGAAAACCGACTTATAGGACATGGTTTGTCTACTTGCGCAACCTGTGATGGTTTCTTTTTTAGAGATCAAGAAATAGCAGTAGTTGGCGGAGGTGATTCTGCTCTTGAAGAAGCAATATTTTTAAGTCGTTTTGCAAGCAAAGTTACAATTATTCATCGAAGAGATGAATTGCGCGCTTCAAAAATAATGCAACAAAGAGCACTTAATAATTCCAAAATAAGTTTTTTATGGAATTCAACTGTTGAAGAAATAATTGGTGAAGAAAAAGTTGAAGGAGTAACTCTCAATAACACTCTTACTGGCGAAAAAAGTTCACTGAATATATCTGGGTTATTTATCGCAATTGGACATCGTCCAAATACTGATCTGTTTGTTGATCAATTAACTATGGATGAAAGTGGATATCTCTTAACTGGTGCAGATCGATCAACAACTAATATTGAAGGTGTTTTTGCATGCGGAGATGTTCAAGACCAAAGATATAGACAAGCAATAACCGCCGCAGGTTCAGGTTGTATGGCAGCTCTTGATGCTGAGCGATGGTTAGAAAATTTTCACGATAAATAATTTCCCAACTAATTAGTGACATTCGACCTTTAGAAAAAATGTGGGGTCAGAGAAATCAATCAGATAGAACTATAAGAAGAATAGAATCTATAACGTCTTTAGAAGACTCTCAGAGAAAAGGAAGTCTTATGTCTGAATCAGTAGTTCAATTATCTGAAAATACTTTTGATGAAGAAATTAGTTCTGCAACCGAACCAATTTTGGTTGATTTTTGGGCCGAATGGTGTGGTCCTTGCAAAATGATTGCCCCTATTTTAGAAGAATTAGCTGTCGAACAAGACGGGGTGCTTAAGATTGCAAAAGTTAATGTAGATGATGCCCCTGGGTTAGCTCAAAGATTTGAAGTAATGAGTATTCCGACTCTTATTCTTTTTAAAGACGGTGAACCAACTAAACGTGTAGTTGGTGCAAAAGGAAAAGATGCTCTTTTAGACGAATTGTCTACATTTATTTAATTAGAGTTACGCTCCAACCATAGGAGCGCAACTATGACTGAGAAATCTGAGAGTCAAGATTCTTCACTTTCTTTTGGAACAAACGGAGATCAAGTTCGCGATCTACAACAACGATTAATTCAAGCAGGGTATTCACTCCCAAAAGATGAACTTGATAATTTATTTTTCGGAGAACATACGCAACTTGCTGTCCGAAAGTTTCAAGTTAAACGAAGATTAAAAGAAGATGGAATCGTTGGCTACCAAACATTATCTGCAATTATTGAAGCGGGTTTTCAGTTAGGTGACCGTCTTCTTTATTTACATGTACCAATGTTTAGAGGTGATGATATTGCAGATCTTCAACTTCAATTAAATTCACTTGGTTTTGATGCTGGACAGGTTGATGGAATATTTGGTCCAGATACTTCTAAAGCACTAATCGAATTTCAGCACAATATTGGTTTAACAGCAGATGGAATTAGTGGGATTGAAACTGTTCAAGAAATTCGTCAGCTAGCTGGTCGTTCTACCGGTTTAACTCCTGTCGCTCAAGTAAGAGAGCTTGAAAAATTAAGACATAGCCGTCCAGATCTTGAAGGAAGACGAATTTCAATAGGTCATTTTGGTGATTGCGGAACATTAGCAGCAGCGCTTACACGAATGTTAAGAAAGCGTGGAGCAAATGTGGCATCCGTTGATCACTTTGATGAAGTAAAGCAGGCAGAAATCTCTAACCGCTTTGATGCTGAGCTTTACGTAGGTTTAAAAATTGATAATGACTCTCAGTCAAATATCTCTTATTTTGAAACAGAAGGATTTCGAAGTGAAGGAGGCATAAGGCTAGCTACGCGTTGCGCAGAGACATTATCTACAACCATTCAACTCTCTACACAAGTCTCAGGAATGACTCTTCCGGTGCTTAGGCGTACAAAAATGCCTGCAATTCTTTGTTTATTAAGCCCGGCTTCAATTGTTGTTGAATTAAATACAGAAATAGCTACTTCATTATCAAATGCAATAGTTTCTTGGCTGGTTGATCCAACTGCTGATTCAATAACTTGAATCAGACCCAGAATTAAGCAAATTGAAAATACGGTGAAGATCGTCCATATCAGCAAAAGTAACTACAATTTTTCCTTTTCCTCCTCGTGTAGTTACCGCAACTTTTGTATTCAATTTATCTGAAAGAATATTTTCGACTTCGAGAACACCAGCATCCTTGCTGCTGTTTAATGATCCTCCGATATTCCGAGTTGAGTGAGATATAGAAGCAACAAGATCTTCAGTCTGTCGAACAGACAACTCTTCATCAATAACTCTTTTAGCTAAAATTATTTGAGTTTTTGTGTCCTCTACTCCCAGAAGTGCTCTGCCATGCCCAGCTGAAATTTGACCAGCTTTTAGCATGTCCTGGATTTCAGAACATAAATAAAGTAACCGAAGTGAGTTAGCTATCGTAGGCCTGCCTTTACCTACACGTTCAGAAACTTGTTGTTGTGTGTACCCAAACTCATCTATTAAACGTTGAAACGCTGTGGCTTCTTCTATTGCATTGAGATTATCTCTTTGAAGATTTTCAACGATTGCTTGCTCAAAAGAATTTTGGTCATCTACATCTCGAACAAAAGCGGGAATGACTTCTAAACCAGCAGCGCGAGCTGCTCTTAATCGTCTTTCACCAGCTATCAATTCGTATTCAAAATTATTAAAACGCACTAAAATTGGTTGAAGTATACCGTGATTCTTTATAGATTCTGTTAATTCTTCTTGTTGTTTGTCATTAAAAGATGATCGAGGCTGTTGAGGGTTTGTTTTAAGCTCTTCAACTTTTAACCAAACAAGTTCACCATTTTCATTAGGCTCTGATTCGTTAAAAATGTTCGAATCTTCTTGTTTATAAAGATTTTCCTCTTTTTCAGGAATAAGAGCAGATAAGCCTTGTCCTAAACCACTTTGTCTTTTCAATTTAAAATCTCCTTAGCTAAATGACGGTATGCGATGGCTCCTCGAGAAATCGGATCAAAAGAAGTAATTGGTTCACCAAAAGATGGGGCCTCTGAAAGACGTACAGAACGTGGAATCACCTGGTTACATACACGATCTCCAAAATGCTGTTTTACCTCGTTAGCGACCTGTTGTGAAAGTTTTGTTCGTGCATCAAACATCACTAAAACAATTATTGAAATTTCTAACGAAGGGTTTAAGTTGGCTTTTACTAACTCAACGTTGCTTTGTAATTGAGCTAAGCCCTCTAGTGCATAATATTCACATTGAATTGGGACAAGTATTTCTTTTGCAACTACAAATGCGTTTACTGTTAGTAAACCTAATGCAGGGGGACAGTCAATCAAAATAAAGTCATATGTATCAATAGCATCTGTTAATGCTCTTTGTAGACGATGTTCTCTACTAAATGCTGTAACTAATTCAATTTCAGCTCCTGTTAAAGCAATATTTGATGGAAGAACATCAAGATTTGTAGTTTTAGATTTTAAAATGCATTGTTCCGTTGTTGCTTGTTGTGAAAGAACATCATAAATAGAAAAATCTAAGTGTCTACTAGAAAATCCCAATCCTGTAGTTGCATTTGCTTGCGGGTCAAGATCAACGATTAAAACCTTTTTTCCTTCTTCAGCGAGTGAAGCACCAAGGTTTATGGTCGTCGTAGTTTTTCCTACTCCACCTTTTTGATTTGCAACAGCAATCACACGAGCTTGTTTGTTTAAATTAGTTTCGAACTCCATCACTTCCGAATCCTTCTATTTATTGAAAAGAAATGCAAGGACCCTCATGTTTCACGTGAAACAAATATTTAAATAAAGAGTTGTTTCACGTGAAACATTAGAAAAGAGGAGAATTTTCTATACGAGAAAACCTGCGAGGAAATCTATTATTAGGAGGTGTCACTAAAGACAGTGCTTGAAAACTGGCATCTTTATATTGCCACGAAACATCTTTTTTAAGTCCTAATTTGTCTAAACCTGAAGATGGCCATCGGTTTTCATTATTTGGCGGTTCACTTACCACAAGATAACCACCAGAACTTAATAAAGGAGCGGCGCATTCAGCAGTAATTCCAGGTGAAGCAAAGCTTCGAGCGGTAACAAGTTTTATCTTTCCTCGATAATCACTATGCGCGAAATTCGCTGCATCTTCTTCAATAACTGTTACTTTCGCCATCAAATCTAATTCATTTATTGCCCATTTAAGAAATTCACATCTTCGTTTTCCACGATCAATAAAAATCCATTTGCAGTTTGTTAGAGAACTTAGAACTAGTCCTGGTAGTCCCCCGCCAGTTCCTAAATCAACTGCTGTTTCGTTTTCATTTAAAATAGAGTCGAATTCCTCTGTGAATTTCAGGAAAC
>CACPKO010000022.1 GCA_902634555.1 Actinomycetota bacterium | reverse complement strand
GGTCACGCGGCCTGAAAATCCGATAGCAGCATTTATTGCTGACCCAAGACGAGCAAGACCTCCATTGGGGTATCTAGCAACTACACCGAGATGTTTATCTATTCCTTCAGGAGAAAGTTCCGCTTTGGCAGAAAACTCGTCAGGTTGGGAACCATAAATAAGATCCGCCAAAGCCAATGTGTAAATACCGACGTCAAGGAGACTTCCGCCTGCGAGATCAGGGTTCCATAACCGGCTTTCTGGAACATAGGGAGCGTTGAAACCAAATGATGCTTCAACAAGAACGACTTCCCCGATTTTTCCCTCATTTATCCATGACAAAACTTTCTCATAAACAGGTAAATGTCGTGTCCACATTGCTTCCATCAAAAAAGTTTGCGTGCCCTGTGCGGCTTGAATCATTTTGGAAACCTCGGACTCATTTACCGCAAGAGGCTTTTCACACAACACAGGAACTGAAGCTTCCAATAAGGGAACAGTAGAAGAACAATGCTCACTGTGGGGGACAGCAATATAAGCAGCATCAACCGCACCTACTAATGACAGAAGATCAGTTGAACCTTCGGACACACCATGGGAACTGCAAAAATCTTCTACACGGCCAGAATCTCTGCCCACAATCATTTCAATAGAGTGCCCAATCCCGCGAGCAGCTTCTATGAAAGTTTTAGCAATTGATCCATGACCTACTATTCCCCAGCGCATCTACTCAGCGTTACCTAAGAGAAAGAAAATGTCTATTTGGGGACAGGCTCTCAAAAAAAGTAAAGTAACTGTTCAGACGGAAAGAAGAAAAATGAAGGTAGCAATCGGATACGGCGGGCCGGCATCAGGATCAAAACGCGATTGGGATACTCAAGTCGAGTTTCTTCTCGAAGCAGAACAGATGGGCGTGGACATTATTTGGAGTGCAGAAGCCTGGGGTATGGACGGAGTAACTACCTTGGCTTATCTTGCCGCAGTAACGAAAAAAGTGAAGCTGGGTACAGGAATTCTACAAATCTCCGCTCGAGCTCCCGTAATGACTGCCATGACCGCTCTATCTCTTGCCTCTATCAGCGATGACCGTTTTATTCTTGGTTTAGGAGTTAGCGGACCGCAAGTCGTTGAAGGCCTTCACGGAGTTCCCTTCTCAAAACCGCTATCTCGATTAAAAGAAACCGTTGACATTATTCGGCAAGCCTTTGCAGGAGAGAAGATCTCTTATCAAGGAAAACATCATGAACTTCCTCTTTCCGGAGGGCAAGGAAAGTCTTTACGTTTAGCTCAACGTCCAAATGAAAATATTCCGATATGGCTCGCCACGCTTGGACCAAAATCTCTTGCGTACACCGGAGAAGCCGCTGATGGTTGGGTTGGGACATCATTTGTACCCAGTGGAGCAGAGGCCACACTCGGGCACGTCAAACAAGCAGCAGACGAAGCCAGCCGCAAACCAAACAGCATCGAATATCAAGCAGGAGGAGCGGTGCAATTCGGCGAAGACCTCGAAGCATTAATTGCCCCACGACGCCCAGGAGTAGCTTTCACACTAGGAGCCATGGGATCCCCGACAACAAACTTCTACAACGACGCCTATCGTCGAGCAGGATTCGAAGAAGAAGCGAGACATGTGCAAAAACTTTGGATTGAAAAAAAGAGAGAAGAAGCAACCGCAGCAGTACCAGACGAATTAGTTCTACAAACAAACTTCCTAGGAACTAAAGAACAAGTCACAGAACGGGTTCGAGCATATAGAGACGCAGGAATAACAGTTCTGAGAGTGCAGCCAGAAGGAGCGGACCAACAAGAACGTTTAGACAGCCTCGGACAAATCGTTGACGTCGTTAAGGCAGTAAGTAAAGAGGACTGAGAGAGTACCTAGTAGGCCCGGTAATAAGTGAGCGAGCAAATAATGGGAAACTCTTTATATGAATGACTCAGACTTTTTGAACTTGTCTCGATCCGTAAAGGACCATGTCGTGATAATCACTGGAGCAGCTTCTGGGATTGGCCGAGCCACGGCACGCCTTTTTGCCCAAGAAGGAGCACGAGTCGCGGTTACAGATTTAGGATACGACAGAGTTGATGCCGTAGTTCAAGAAATAAGCGACGCCAACGGGACAGCTCAGGGTTGGGAACTTGATGTCACCGACTCAGGCGCAATCAAAAATGTTTTCGACGAGATCGCTCTTTGGGGAGAAGAAGACTCACCGCGTATAGACGTCCTGGTCAACAACGCTGGAATATCAGCAAGCACTGCAATAGATGACCCCAACTATGAGCAAGCATGGAATACCTCCTTGGCAGTGATGTTGACCGCTCAAACAACAACAATACGGGCAGCCTTGCCGTATCTACGAAAGTCAGAACATCCTCGAATAATAAATATCTCCTCTACAGAAGGAGTCGGGGGTTCGGCATCAGCATCGGCATACACCGCAGCAAAGCATGGGGTAGTCGGACTAACCCGTTCACTCGCAGTGGAACTAGGAGATGAAGGAATCACCGTGAATGCAGTGGGACCAGGGCCAATACATACAGGTATGACCGAAGCGATACCTGAAGAAATGAAAACAAAATTTGCGAGACGAAGAGTGCCGCTTAGACGGTACGGCCATCCAGAGGAATTGGCTCACGGTGTGTTACACCTTGCGTTGCCTGCGTCCTCTTACATCACCGGCCATTTGTTGATGGTTGACGGTGGTATGACCATCAAAAATAATTGATAGCTAATTAACCAATAGAGCAACTCATGTCAGCGCCACAACACATTGGTGACTTGATTTTTTTACTCTCGTCGTTTGCACATCTTGATACTTGAACAGTCGATCCATCGTCTTTAGTGAGGATTCCATTCACTAAAGGTTCGTTACAGCAGCCGCAGCTAGCGTTTACTGACATGCCACAAGCATTACAGGTATAAGTTGACATTGGTTCCCTCCAAGTATTAGTTACAAGAATTTTACTTGATTTAGAAGGAAGTGCTGAGTATTTGAGAACGGCTCTTATTTTTCATTCTTGAATCAGGATGTTTGAGCAGAATGGTTGGTTTTTGGATCAAGTCTGCGAGAATGCTTCTGGGCCGGTAGCTCAGTGGTTAGAGCAAGCGACTCATAATCGCTCGGTCGTGGGTTCGATCCCCACCCGGCCCACACGTAGTATTCATTTAATGACCACCTTTTACGTTGAATCCCCGTCTCTCTAGATCTTTTGCCAAAAGACGTTCAAGCACTTCAGCATCTTGACGAAATCTGACTTTAGGAAGCTCTTTAAATAGGGTGTAGTTCAGTTTTTGTCCGTAGTTTTTCACATGCTTACTTGACTTATGGCCATTAAGATGTTGTTCTAAACGCTCTTCAGGGGTTCGAAAAGTTTGTCCAACATAGACCCAACGATGCCGCCCTATACGTGGACCTACTTCATCTGAAAGATTAATTACGTATACCGTGTAGACATGTTTGCCGCTGTTGAGGTCAACAATGTATTTCTTTTCTAATAGGAACTTCTTAACTCTCTTTTTTTGTTCACGTATTTCTTCTCGTGTTTTATAAGAGGAGGCTCCGAATTCTTGTTTAGGGATTTTCCGAAGGATGTCCATTCGCGGTTTGATTTTCAGGCCTAATTCAGATTCCAGTTCTTTGATTCGCTCTATCGGATTTTTCTTAGAACTACCGAGTAAAAGACGAGGAATTTTAGGATCTAGCCACGCGTGTTCAGGCGGCTTTACCTGGCCTAACCATATTGAATGAGGCAATTTTTTTCTTTCTAATGGGTTTACGGATTTTTTTGGTCTTCTGCTTTACCCTAAAGGCAAGTATTTTTAATCGTTCAGCTTCTCTTTACCTGAGAAAGTTGTTCGGCTAACTCAATTATTTCGGCTGATATTTCTACGTCTCTGCACCAAGATGGACGCAACGCGGAAACTCCGTGAAGGGCTCCAAGAATATTCCCAACCATTGAACCAGTTGAGTCTGAGTCACCCGAGTGATTAACAGAAAGAAGAAGTGCTTTGTTGACGTCTTCTTCCGCCAAAGCTACTGCAATAGTGATAGCAAGAGCTTCTTCACCGACCCAAGCCCCGCCAAGAGTTTCTAAATCCCATCCATCCAATTCCCCGTATGGCTCATTTAAAGCAAGGTTGATAGCCGCATCAATAGCCTTAACCACGTTTTCGCCTTGAGGATCGTTGGACGCCATTTGACGGCCTACGATAATGGCGTCAAGGAGTTCATCTCCTTCCATAATCTGATGGATTATGGCTGCTTGCACTCCAGCCGGTATCCAGCCATCAGGGTGACCATGCGTTAAAGCAGCAGTTTCGCATCCAATTCTGTATGCCTCTTCAACAGTTGAAGAACACAAACCCACCGGAGCAACTCGCATGATTCCCCCGCAGCCTTTACTGTCATTTAAAGGCGCAGAAGAAGATCCTGGTGATCCGTTAGCTATCGAACTAGTGCAGGTAAGGCCAGGTGCACGTCGATTATGAAGATCGGGGATATTAAGTAAACCAAAAGAGGTATCAACGTTTTCAGGTATTGAGTCGTCGAGCCATTCTCTTTGAGTGTAATACCAGCGACGATAAGCCTCCCAGACTTCAGTTATGGGATCAGTATTGTTTTTCATCGCCTCAATCAATCCTTCAGCGGTAAATAATGTCATTTGAGTGTCATCAGTTATTGCAGCATCTAAGCCATACGCCGGAGTAAAGGTCGTCGCTCCTCCTTTGCCAAAGGCATTTTCGATTTCTCCTAATCGATAGAACTCAAGAGCTGCTCCGAGAGCATCACCGATAGCTCCGCCGAGAAGTGAACCCACCACTCGGCTTGTGTGTTGGTCATAGTTTTTGAATGCCTCTGAGATTCCGCCTTCATTTTCAAACTTCGCATGAACGTAGGTTTGATGTTGTTGGTTCACGACACCTTCTTGTAGGGCGTCAATCATTTCTTGTTTATTTTCAGACCATGCTTTGATGTACTGACGCTGTAAAGGCATTTCTGGCGACTCGCGGTGTTGCCCGTCAACAGCGCCTTTCCGAAGGTGATCAATTATTTCCTGAACAGAGTCAGAAGTTGCCAACTTGTTTCGCCGAAGCCAACAGCCAAGCACAGTTCCTGTTCGTCCGAAGCCGCCCCAGCAGTGAAGATAAACAACCTTGTTTTCTGCTAAATGAGCGTCAATGGCGTTGAGGACGATACACATCTCTTCATGCGTGGGTATATCAAGATCACGTATGGGATGGCGCTCCACTATTGCTTGGTGGCTAACAAATTTGTCATATTGATCAAGTTGGGCATCGGAATTGTTCTTCCCTAGTTGATCTTCAGTCAGGTTGATGAAAACTTCTACTCCAGCATCTAAGAGTTGCTGAGTAACCTCAGGTCTGCCTCCCAGTTCTCCAGAGTCTTTCTTCCCGGGATAAGCACCGGCAATGAACTTCCCATCAAGGACCCAGTAGGCGCGAGGAGTTGGGCCAATTTCTTTTCCATCACTTAAGGCATGATTTGTCATCAGTCTTCTCCTTAGATCGCAAATGTTTATTACATGTGTTAAACACTTTAGGAATGAAAGAGAAACTTTTCTTCCTCGGGCGACAAAAAGAGAAACTTAAGTGAAATTTGAAGAAGTCATACGAACAACTTTTGCCTGCAGAGAGTTCACCGACGACCCAGTTACAGATGAGACGCTTTATCGAATATTAGAACTCGCTCGTTTTGCCCCGTCAGGCGGTAACCGTCAGGGTGCTCATGTGATTGTCGTGAGGGATCAAGAAGTAAGGCAGAAACTTGGGGAGATGTGTAGTTCCACTCTAAGAATTTATGGCGCACAAGTAGATGCGGGGGAGAACCCTTTCAATTCGGTTATTCCGTCAAAAGTCGATTTTGTTGAAGCAGTCAAGACACCGGATGAGAGGTTTGAAATGTTTGACCGGTGGGGAGATTTACCGGTTGTTCTCGTAGTGAGTATTGATTTAGAAACCGTCGCTTCAATGGATAAGGAATTAGATCGAGTTGGTGTGGTCACTGGTGGCTCGGTTTACCCATTGGTGTGGAACATACTTCTTGCCGCTCGAAGCGAAGGTCTCGCTGGTGTTCTCACCACTGCAGTAGTTCCCGAAGAAGAAGCGGCTAGAAAATTGTTAGGTTTACCCGAGACACATGCAATCGCAGCTGTCATTCCCTTAGGGGTGCCAGTCAAGCAGTTAACTAAACTTTCTCGTCGCGAAGTGGAAGAATTCACAACAGTTGACCAATTTGATGGACCTAACTTGATGGGTCATGGTTAAAGCTCAGATTAAATTAATAACGTGCTCCCCGAGTGTCGACATCTGAGTAACTAACATCTTGTTCTGTGAAACAAGATAGACGAAACCTTCGCTTGGGACTCTTCATCGTTTTTGGTGTCCTCATCTCTCTCGTCGCACCTTTCTTGCTTCGCGGTTCTTCCAGCGACTCTGCTGACGTAACTCAAGAACCCTTTCCAGTCACTGAAATTGGTCCGGTCGCCCCTGAAGAAAATATCAATAACTCCTCTACCTCTCTTCCTTTCACCGTAGAGACAGAGCCACCCAATAAAGCCCCAAGAATTGCTATACAAGGACCAAACTGTGTTCTTTACGACCCTCAATCACCAGAACCGTTTCAGATAGTTCTTGAAGCTGAAGACCCAGACGGAGACGTCGTAAATCTCGATCTTTCCTACAGCATCGGTGAAACTGTGATAGATCTAACAGATTCAATTGGCGTAACAGAGGGTATTGAAACTCCACTAACTAATGAAGTGATGGTGGAGTTGGAGCCCGATATTGAAGAAAATTGGGTGCTTCTTTTAACTCATGCAACAGACCCAGAAGGAGCCTCATCGGAAGCTGCAACAGTAGTAACGCTTGCTGACACTCAATGCTGAGTTACGCCGTGGCGAGCGCTCGTTCAAGATCTTCAACAAGATCCTCTATGGATTCAATCCCTACGGAAAGACGAACAAGATCTTGAGGTACTTCAAGGGCGGACCCTGCAGTAGAGGCATGAGTCATCACTCCGGGATGCTCAATGAGAGACTCTACGGCACCTAGAGATTCAGCGAGAGTAAACACTTGTGTTGATACTGCCACTTTTTCTGCAGCCTCAATGCCGCCTTTAAGGCGAAATGAAACCATGCCGCCAAAGCCGGACATTTGTGTTTTCGCTATCTCGTGACCTGGGTGACTTTCAAGACCTGGGTAGAGAACTTCGGAAACTCGTGAATGGTCTTGAAGAACTTGTACAAGTTTCTCAGCATTTTCACAATGCCGATCCATACGGACTGCCAGTGTTTTTACTCCGCGTAGAGTCAAATAAGAGTCAAATGGTGAAGCAACTGCTCCAACAGCATTTTGAACAAAACCAACATGTTCAGCGAGCGCTGAATGACTAGTCGCTACTGCGCCACCCACAACATCGCTATGCCCGCCTAAGTATTTAGTAGCAGAATGAACGACCGCATCAGCGCCAAGGCTAAGAGGCTGCTGGAGATAAGGCGTAGCGAACGTGTTGTCAACGACAGCAATGCCACCGAGTTCATGAACGGTTGAACAAATCTTTTCAATATCAAAAACTGTCAGCATTGGATTTGTTGGAGTCTCAAGCCACACCATGCGAGTTGATTCATTCCAAGCTTCACGAATTGACTCCGGGTTGGTTAGATCTACTGCAGTATGAGAGAGACCGGTACGACCATGGACTTTATCTATGAGGCGAAAAGTCCCTCCATAGGCATCGTCACCCAAAATAAGATGATCGTTGGGTTCCAGGAAACGCAATAAAGCGTCTTCAGCAGCTAATCCGCTAGCAAAAGCAAAGCCATGGGAAGCCATTTCGAGACTGGCAAGGCATTGTTCCCATGCATGTCGAGTTGGGTTACCCGTTCGAGCATATTCGTAACCAAATTTTGGTTCCCCAATATTCTCTTGAGCGAATGTTGTTGAAAGGGCAATCGGAGTGACTACACCGCCGGTGCGCGGATCATGAGGTTGACCGGCCCGAATCGCTCTCGTTTCAAAACCGTGTTCGTCTGGATTTTCGAATCCGGAAAGTAAAGGATCGCCACCAATCATCTCATACTCCTTCTGTGGATGGATTTTCACCAATATCAGCACGAGTGATGACAGTCTTTGGGCGACCACCGTCAAAAACTAAAAGCGCCGAAGATTCGTGAAATATTTCAATAACTAAATCTACAGATGTTCCTAGCCCAACCGCCGGAAGAGCAGGCTCTATAATTTTTTCGATAGGGGTGTTAAGAAGTTCATCTTGTGTCCCCTGATGAGCCAAAATCCAAGATTTAGAAATTGAACCAAGAACTTCAGCAGCAGCTATCGGCATGTCCCCCTTAGCAACAGGCACTTGAGAGATATTATGTTTTTCCATCACAGTTAATGCTTCTTGCACACTTTGAGTTGGTTGAAGATAAACAAGTCCTTGCAAATCAGCATCTTTTTCGTCCAAAAGGTCAGCAACAGTCAACCCTTCTTCGTTTCCGCTACTGAAACCCATGGTGGACATCCACTGACCGTTGAAAACGGTGGAGAGATATCCACGTCCGGAATCCGGAATCACGACGACAACAAGATCATTTTCAGTTAAATCTTTAGCAAGTTCACAAGCAGCAGCAATAGCCGTACCGCCCGACCCCCCAATCAAAAGCCCTTCTTGCTGAGTCACATGGTGAGCCATAGCAAAAGATTCACCATCACTAATTGGTATAACACGATCAACTACTTCAGGATCGTAGGTATCAGGCCAGAAGTCCTCACCGACACCCTCAACGAGATATGGGCGACCAGACCCCCCGGAGTAAAGAGAGTTCTCAGGATCACCAACAACGACAGAGATATCGGGATTTTTTTCTTTAAGATAACGGCCCGCGCCTGAAGTGGTGCCGCCGGTCCCAGCACCAGCGACAAAATGAGTGACACGTCCTTTTGTCTGTTCCCAGATCTCTGGCCCCGTAGTCTCATAGTGGGAGCGCGGATTATTCGGATTGTGATATTGATTGGGGCGGAAAGCGTTCGGTGTTTCCTGCATAATTCGCTCCGCAGTTGAATAGTAGGAACGTGGATCCTCGGGAGCGACAGCTACTGGACAGACAACTACCTCCGCACCATAAGCGCGCAAGAGATCAACTTTTTCTTTCCCAACCTTGTCAGTCACAACAAAAATACATTTGTAGCCACGCTGAGCCGCAACTATCGCTAAACCAACACCAGTGTTCCCTGAAGTGGGTTCAACAATTGTGTCACCTGGTTTTAAAATCCCCTCTGCCTCTGCAGCTTCAATCATCGTAAGAGCAGGACGATCTTTACTGCTTCCCCCAGGGTTCATTGATTCAAGCTTTACAACAATTGGACATAGAAAATCAGCGTCTATACGCGCAAGACGAACCAATGGCGTATTACCGATCAAATCTAAAACAGATTCCTTGATATCAAGATCTTCTAATCCCATACAACTATTATGGTGCAGTAGAGGCGGAACAACGCATTAAATGCCAAGCATTGGAGCAGAGATGAAAAAGAGAGAACCAGTACAAGTAACGAAACACATTACTGCTAGTCCAGAAATCGTATGGGACCTCGTTACTGATCTAACCAGAATGGGGGATTGGTCGCCAGAGAACAAGGGTGGAAAATGGGTCAAAGGAGTAACACAGGCAGAAACAGGTGCAAAGTTCAAAGGAGTAAACAGTAACGGGAAAGTTACCTGGCCAACTCTTGTGAAAGTAATTGAGTGTGAGCGTCCAAAACGTTTTGTTTTTCGCTTATTAGGCGGACCCTTTGGAAGTGTTGACTGGGTTTACGATATCGAACCAACAGAAAATGGATGTCAAGTAACAGAAAGTTGGATTGATGAAAGAAGATTCTTGCTTACTTACTTCGGTGGGAAATTAACTGGGGTTGAGGATCGGGCTATTCACAATCGCCAAACAATGGAAGCAACTTTAGAGGCGCTAGCAGAGACCGCAGAAGCTGTAACGCCTAATTGATTCTCTAAAAGGAGAGTTGAATTTAGTTTCCTTCCCAGCAGGTGCAACCACAGTTAGTTTCTGCGGTGCAGGTGCAAGGGTCACAGGCACATGTTGTTTCTTCCATACAGTCAAATGTATAGGCTCTTGAACCAAGATGTGCAATCAAATACCCTTGATCGTGTCTGATCTGGAAATATTTAGATACCGAGGTGATTGCCGTGTCGGATGAATATTATATCGAACTTCCAAAAACTGACCTTTTGAAACGTAGAGAATTTTCGAATTTCGAAGAAGAAGTTGAAAATATTCCTGCTCGTCCCGGCGTCTATGCGATTTGGAAAGGAGAGGAACTGCTTTATGTAGGAATGGCTGGAACGAAATGGACTCGAAAAAAAATATATTCAGATGATGGACACTTGAGAAGTCGCCTTAAGCAGCATGCAGCGGCAAGAAGATCAGACAACTTGGTTTATTACCTCATCCAAGGCCACGTTGGGAGGGCCCTGACGGAAAGTGATTGGCGGGATATCGATGATGAGGAAAATGTAACACTTCAGACGAAAGTAAAAGAATATATGTGGAAGAACCTTTCGTTTTCCTATGCTCAATCACCTAAGGAACGCTCAACACTAGCAAAACGCAGAATTGCTAGAGACTGGGAAAAGAGATTATTAAAGGGAGAACTAGACGGAAAAGAACCTCGTTACAACAAGAGCAAAAAGTGAGAAGCGAATGTCGTAACGATTACTATTTTTCAGCCCAGGTATTCCAGTAAGTGACTGCTTCGGCGCCGCCTTCACGAGTAGCGGGTTTGAAGTCTGTTCCTAATGTGTACCCGAGAGTGATTAACGCCACTTGGGTTATTTCTTGATACGGAATTTCGAGAACCTCAGCTGCTTCTTCTTCGAAAAGTAAGTGAATGGTTGTCCAACAAGTACCTAAAGCCCGTTCGCGTGCAGCCAACATGAAAGACCAGGCGCTTGGAATGATTGATGCAAGGCTAGAGGCTGACATCATTGATGACCCATCACCCATCCTTCCCGGCAAGCATGGAATAACCATTGCGGGAACACGGTGAAAGTTTTCTGCAAGAAAGGCAGCTGAACGAACAACTCTCATTTGTTGACGCCCTCGATCACCTTTCGGTAGTGCAGGAGAGTCATCAGAAGAAGATGCACCCATCTTGGAATAAATATCCCATCCTTTACGGTAAATGTCCCCTAAAGCAGCCTTTTTATCCTCATCGGTGACAACAAGGAAGCGCCAGCCTTGCTGGTTTGAACCAGTGGGAGCTTGTACTGCAAATTCTAAGCACTCTTCAATTACTGAACGCTCAACTGGGCGATCAAAATCGAGTCGTTTGCGGACAGATCGGGTGGTTGCTAAAAGTTCATCTGCGGAAAGTCCGAGAGTTGACATGGTGGTCTCCTTGTTTTCTAATTATGGGAAGTTTCTGCGAGGTCGCGGATACCTTCAATAGTGCGGGTCATATTTTCTTGTTGGCCTTTTTGACGATTTTTTATAAGCCGACTTTCCATATCCGGCATTTTTTCAATAATCGCAGTCAAGCCTGATGGTCCTGGTCCAAGAATCATGACGAAACGAAGCAGAGTTGAGTCGTCACTAGATTCAATTTCAAATCTCCACTGCGCGGCAGGGTTCTCTGCATCGCTGGCGTTCCATGCGAAAACTTTTTCTGGCGAGTAATCCACAATTGTGCAAACCACTTCCCATTCGCCCATGTTTTCATTTTTGTTTCGCCCCGCAAAAGTAGCGCCTACGCAAGGTTCGGGATCTATCCAATCCGCTCCTTGAAACTCGTCGCTAAAACGAGCGGGAAGATTAATATCAGAAACTAAAGCCCAAACTTGATCGGGGGAAGCATTGATGTCAATTTCAACAGTTACCCCAGGACCATCGGCGAAAACGACATCCCCTTCGGAAGAAGATTGAGTAGTAAAGATGCTTCGCGTTTCGTTATTTTCTGTCATTTGTTTAGTTCACCATATTCAAGAAGGTGAAGACACTTCGGGCTAGTCGCTTCCTAACCAAGCGGGAACTTGATTAAGCAGATATTCGCTCACTTCACAACAACGATCTAACGCATCACAAATAATACTGTTTTCGTCGCCATGAAAAAGAACAGCTAGAGGAACCTCTAAGCGACTAACCACACCGAGAGAGCGTTCCGCTTCATCAGTGACGTCAGTAAACGAGTCCATAGCCGATATTTGAGTAGGTAACTCAGTTCCGCTTATTCCAGCTAAGTCAGTAGCTAATACGAGTAAGTCTGGGCTGTGAACCAAAGGTGGCAATTGCCAAGTAAAGAGTAAATCTAAAGTTAAGTCATCACTTGGATATGCATCTTCGGCCAGCATGACAATCTCATCTTCGAAAGCCATCAAGGTACGCGGCTCCAAATCCAAAGAGAGTTGTAAATCTACAGGCCCGCCACACGCAGACTCTGGATGAAGGTCAATTTCAAAGGCTTGACGCATGGTGTAAGTCTCAATGAAATGACGCTCGTCATGAACATGGAAACCATGTTCTATCGCATGATTTTTAAGTTCAGCGATAAATCCTGGGACGTCTACAATCATGGCTCAACTATAAGTGACGATTTGGTCGAAGAAGCAAGTCTAGGTTCATAATTGATTGATATTGAAATTTATAAAACCCTTCTCTTTCTCTGAGTTTTCCCAAAGAAAGAGGTGAGGTTAGATCAAGTTAAGAACTTGATTGTTAATGTAAAATCAGGCTTGGTTGATTGGAAGCCGCAAGAACTAAATCCACAAGACTAAAAAAACGAACGCTGATTTTTCATGCTTCAATATTTGTAAAACGAAGGCGCCCCCGAACTAGTGGTAAGTTTGATTTAATTATGGAACCTCTTTTCACTTCTGATCCGACTTCGTTAGGGCAATACGAACTCGTTGGCCGTCTGGGCAGCGGCGGATTCGGAGTTGTATTCAGTGCAGTCGGCAAGAGCGACGAAAAAGTAGCCATAAAACTCCTACGACCAGAACTTTCGGATGATCAGAAACTTAGATCCCGTCTGGCACGCGAAGCAGAAGCATTAGAACGTGTGGACGGCGATAGGACTGTAAAAGTTTTAGAAGTCATAACTGAAGGAGATCACGCCTATCTAGTAATGGAACTCCTAGAGGGGAAAGCGCTCAGTGAATTTGTAGAAGAGGACGGCTGCCTTGAAGGGCCGTTACTTTGGTTTGCTTCGCAAGGACTTGTAGAAGCAATTCAGAATATTCATACTGCTGGCGTTGTTCACCGTGATTTGAAACCCTCAAATGTTATTTACGGGCCAGACGGTGTCAAAGTTCTTGATTTTGGAATTAGTGGCATAACTGAAGAATCTGGACTCACTCAGACTGGCGCACTTATGGGAACAGCTGCGTGGATTTCCCCAGAACAGGTGCGAGGAAAAAAAGCTACTGAAGAGAGCGACGTTTTTAATCTTGGTTTGGTGATCGCTTTCATGGCTACGGGTAAGCATCCGTTTGGTTCTGGCCGTTCTGATGCGGTGATGTTTCGGGTAGCGAATTCCGAACCTGAACTGGACCAAGCACCGGAGATCCTGAAAGATTTGATTGAACGATGCCTAAGTAAAGACCCTGCTGATCGCCCAACGTTGTCCGACCTTGATGTTTTTTTTCAATCAGATGGAAGCCAAGGATTGACAAGTACTCAAAAAGAGACAATTCCGTCAGATTCCACAGTGATTGTTCAACCTAAAAAAATGGCTGACGCAGCAGGTTCTAATTCAAGTCCGTCGGTAAAGAAAGTTAAGTCAAAGAAAGTGCTCGTACCTGTTTTGTTAGTTGTTGGTTTAGCAGCAGGTTTGTTGGTAGGGGTTATGGATGTTTTTTCGTTAAGGGGCGATGAATCATCGGCGGGAAACGAATTAACTGTGTCTTCAACAACGCAAATATCGACAACTACACGAACTCCAACAACTACAACAGCGATACGAGAGACCACGACGACGAGAACCCCTACAACAACGACTTTTGCGTTAGCGGAAACCACGACAACTGGAGAGCCACTTCCGCCAGTATTCAAGCTGCAAAGAGAGGATTTAACAGATTTGAGTGGCGGGAAACTAGGAGAGGTAGGGCTTCGTTTTAATCCTTGCCAAGGTCCAATTAAGATAAACCTCAATCCGAATAATAAACTTGATGCGGCTGAGATAGCAAATCTCGGAATCTTTCTCTTAGAGCAAAGTATTTTCTTGGAGGAAGTCACAGGGTTAGACATGCTTTATATGGGCCTCACAAGCCGCGTTGTGGGATCAGAATATCTTGGTGGTGAAAATATTGATATTTTCTTTGGAGATCCGGGCGATAGTTATCTAATAGAAGAGGCAAATAAATCTTCGTTATTCGTGACTTCTGCTACGTGGGATAGAGACGATGGAACGTTCGCTGAAGTTGATTCCGTTGAGCTGCATATAAATACTTCAACATCTCAGTTTGCTTCAATGTTTGTAGGTGGCGAGTTAACAAGCAGTGGTAAATGGATGATCATGCATCTATTAGGTTTTTCACTCGGCGTAGATCGTGTAGATTATTTCGACTTTCCTTCTAGTTACCCATATCATCTACTCCGAACAGAGATTATGTACTGGGAGCCCATTCGCGGTACTCTAGAGCCGGAGTGGGGACCGGGCGACCTTATGGGCCTTTTCGCTGTTGGCGTGATTAATGGCTGCTTCTGAAACTAGCCGGCTACTAGTTGGCCGCTCTGATCAGTGCGATCTAGTCATTTCACATGAATCTGTTTCTTCACAACATTGCGAACTAATAATTTCCGAAGAAAAAGTTTCACTCCGAGATTTAAACTCCACTAATGGAACCTTTGTCAACGGTTCACGAATCAAAGAAGCAACTCTTCAAGAGAACGATCAAATCAATGTCGGACTCGTCGGATTAATTTTCGAAAACGGGAAACTCCAAATCGATACTTCTTTAAAAGAAAAAAGTAGCCGGATTTCAACCAAAATTCTTTTAGCAGCAATCCTAGTTATTGCTGGCTTCACCATCTTTATGGTTCTAGGGCGCCAAGATTCCAAAACCACAAACAACGAAACAATTTCAATTCCCACTCAGACCTCATCGTCAAGCCAGACACCGACAGTTCAGAACGAAGAAACTTCCCTAGATCTCTACAGCCAACCAACCAACTTGGAAGAAATGATTCCTATGCTACGAAACAAAGTGATAGGAGCAAGTTGTGCAGACGGGGGTGGGTCCGCGTGGCCTCTAACAGTGGGTCAAGAAACTTTCGTAGTAACCAACCATCACGTTGTCGAGTACTGCATTCTCTACGAAAGATCCGAAGTCACTCTAGACATTCAAGGAAAAAGAACCACCGGAGAAGTCATCTCTTACAACGTTGAAGAGGACCTAGCTTTAGTTTCAACAACAAGCCGAATCACCGGACTCCCAACATCAGGCCGCCCAGACATAGGTCAATGGGTGATGGTGATAGGTAATCCACTTGGCATGGACCGTTCAGTCACCTTCGGCACTGTAACTAACATGCTGGAAGGAGGAATAGTCACAGACGCTGCAATTAATCCCGGAAACTCCGGAGGGCCTATTTTTAATTCAGTCGGAGAAGTAATAGGAATCGCGACTGCAAAACTCGCTGATGAAGCCATAGACAACGTCGGCATCGGCATCCCACTCGCCATATTGTGCGATTCCCTCCTTGAATGCGAACCTAATCAATGGAACTAGACAAATAAACGCCACACTTCTACATCTCTGGTTTAGCTAAAGAAACTATAGAGTTTGATCTAATGGAAAAAATAAACGAAGTAATTGTCTTATCTGAAAAAGTAGATGCTTTAGAAGGATCTTGGATAGATGGCGAACCCTATGTGACCTCAACGGATGTCGAAAAAGTTCTTGGGTGGCAAGTTAAACCAGAAGGGCTTTGCAGAGGAGAAGTTTGCATCCCAATAGATGACGGAATTGTCTCTCAAGACGACAATTCGCTGAACCTTAAGGACGTCGCTGCGCTTGCAGGTCGACCAAGTCTCTCCGCTCCAGAATCAGGGATTATCACAATCGGCCAACCTCATGCAGTGCGTTCTAAAGCGTTAAAAGATCGTGTTGCACCTGACTTTACCCTTCCGGATATCTCAGGAGTTGATCAAGCGTTATCTGACTGGGCGGGAAAAAAACGCCTTCTTGTGGCATTCTCCAGTTGGTGAGGATGCGCTTTTGATCTGCCAGGTTGGCAGGAACTACACGAAGAACTTGTCAATGAAAACTTCACTGTTATCGCAGTAGCAATAGACGAGAACGTTGAAGCCATTCAAGAGTTGGCAAAAGGTGTGACTTTTCCGGTTGTTATGGATAAAGACCATCTCCTAACAGAGTCGTACGCGATAAGTAACGTTCCGGCAGTGATTTGGATAGATGAGATAGGCATGATTTCTCGTCCGGCAGCAAGCGAATTTGGGACCGACACTTTTACAGAAATAACTGGGATTAGTCGAGAGACTCATATGCAGCAGGTTCGCGATTGGGTGCGGGACGGGGTTTTGCCCGATGATGCGTCATATGTTGTTCCAGATTTGTCGGAAGATGAGATTCAGGCACGGCTCCATTTCAGGCTCGCAGTTCATTTGAGACGTCAAGACCGATTAGAGGAAGCTGAAAAGCATTTTGATGAAGCAGCAGAACTCACTCCGCTTGATTTCACCGTGGTTCGCGCCAGTATGCCTTTACGCGGCCAGAATCCATTCGGAGAAGAATTTTTTGATCTGTACCAGAAATATCAAGAAGCAGGATTTCCTTTTCACGGAATCCAGCGAGGCAAGAATCCCTCCAAAGGTTGAATGGTCATCAAGATGAAAGATGCGGTAGACCCCAAAAAAATTCTTTCGGATCTAAATAAAACAGTAGATCAAATCTTAATTTCTTTCGAAGCGCTGGAAGACTGGGGACCTTCCGGAAACCGTCCTGATCAGTACACCAGCGACGTTGTTGCCGATCAGGTCATAGCAGACAGCCTTGTCGCATCGGGTTACAGGATTCTCAGTGAAGAATCAGAGAATCTCAGTGGGGAAGGTTTAATGGCAGTAGTTGACCCATTGGATGGATCAACCAATGCGTCACGTGGCTTGCCGTGGTTTGCGACAAGTTTATGCGTAGTAGATGAATATGGCCCTTTGGTCGCTGTTGTAGCTGATCTCGTTCACTCTGTGCGGTATGAAGCGATAAGAGGTGAGGGTTCCTTTAAAGATGGAGAAAAACTTCTACGAACTGACAATCCAAAATTGCCTGAATCGATTATTGGGATTTCAGGCTTACCGCCTCATAATCCCGGCTGGGCTCAATTTCGTTCACTAGGCGCCATCGCTTTAGATCTCTGCGCAGTCGCGGATGGAAGACTAGACGGGTTCGTGGATTGTTCACCTGATGCGCACGGAATCTGGGATTACCTCGGTGCCTCATTGGTGTGTGCTGAAGCAGGTGTTGAAGTTGTGGACAGTCAAGGACGAAACCTAAAAGAATTAGATCGATCAATCCGACGAACACCAGTGGCTGGTGCCGGTGACTTGCACACAAAATTATTAGATTTTCGTCAAGGGTTCTGACACGAATTAAGAACGATAGGGTAGTTGCTTCTCGGGCGTGTAGCTCAGTTGGCTAGAGCGCCTCCCTTACAAGGAGGATGTCGGGGGTTCAAGTCCCTCCACGCCCACCAGCAAATGTTGATGGGGGTGTTGTTTATGAAACCCACAATTCCAGTATGTGATTCTGGTGAGAATCCAGATGCTATGCATGACCTACTAAGTGAAGCAGGTTGTCTTGTAGTAACTGGTATGGCTGAACAAACCACTATTGATCTAGTGAAAGCTGAACTTGCTGACTATATGCAAGAAGCTGAATCAGAGGAAGATGACCCAGAAAATTTTTATCCTGGTAAAACGCATCGGGTGGTTGCCTTAATGCATCGCTCTCCAACAATGCGAGAACTAATGACTCACCCTGTTGTTGAACAACTGGGAGACAGGCACTTACTTCCAAATTGCGCGAAGTGGCAGTTAAATGTTTCGGCAGCACTTGAGATTGGACCAGGAGCACGAGATCAAATACTGCATCGTGAAGAAGACCTTTATCAATATTGGTCGCCGCCACGACCCAACCTGATTCTTGCGAGCATGTGGGCCATGTCAGATTTCACGGCAGACAATGGTGGAACGCAACTCGTTCCTGGGAGTCACCGCTGGGAAGCCGACCGTGTAGCCACGCCCGACGAGGTAGTACGCGCTGAGATGCCTGCAGGGTCCGTACTGTTCTGGCTTGGAGGAACTCTCCACGGCGGAGGAGCGAACGTGACCGAAGATGATTGGCGTTACGGAATAATCCTTACCTACGTGCTCGGGTGGCTTAGACAAGAAGAAAACCAGCACCTTTCGATACCGCTCCTCGACGTCATCTCTATGTCTGATGTGATGCGCACTCGTCTCGGTTTTGATATGGATTATGACGGCGACGGTTTAGGGTTTTACGACCCCACAGTGTTGCTTTAATTAACTGGATGTCAACTTGAGAGTTCTTGTTGCATGTCAATGAAATGAGTGATGAGACCGTCAGGGTCTGCAACCTCACTGAAAGATTCCCAAGGAGTAAGCCACATAACGTGCCTGCAGTTATTAGCGTAGACTGGGGTCCAGTTCACAGTATTTTGTGACATTAACCCTTCAGCAGTAGGCCAAACATCACTAGTGTTAACAATTAATCTCGGTTCGCCATATTCTTCTTCGCTGTATTTCAGACAATCGTAACCTTCGGTTACTTGGTGGGCTTCATTGCTGAATATTTCTTTCCACAGGTCATCTCCCCCAATAAAAAGATCAGATATTTCAAGAATCTCTCCAGTCTCCACAAAATAAGTTATGTATTCTTTCTCTCCATATCGCATAGTGCCACCGTCATCATAAGTAAACATGTTGACGACAGAGAAGAACATATTGTCATGCCATGCAGTTCCACCAGCACCCGACCACCAGTTACTTATTATGTGTGGACTGGTTCCAGATTTTGGTAAGAAACTTCTGTCAAGGTGGAAAGCGAGAGTATTCCCAAAGAAGTTACGAATTTGATCATTAATCAGATCGTCATGAGCGCTTCCCTCGATGATTTCATAGGAGAAACTTTTTAAACCGTATGAACGTAACTTGGAGACAGTTACATCGTTATAAAGAGGGCCTAAGCCAAGAAGTGGAGTGGAAAGGTCACAACTTATCGTCACGTTTTTGACTTCGTAAGCTGTGGGTTTAGGCGGAATCGGATAGTTGGGCTCTTCGGGGATGTACTGCTCATCAAAAGTGATGCTGCATCCTTTGAGGCTTGGGTTTATAGCTTGAAACGGGGCGACTGCTATAGCTTCGCTTGTTTCAACTCTTTCGCCAAGGGCATCTTCAACTTCACGCCAGTTTCCTTCAACCCATTCGTAAACTTCAAGAGTGTAAGGGGTTTCGCAGCAGACATTAAAATCTCTAACAAGCACTGGGCTTCCCACCCATTCATCTCTCGGTCCAGCACTTTTTCCTACAATTAACTGATCC
>CACPKO010000021.1 GCA_902634555.1 Actinomycetota bacterium | reverse complement strand
CTTAACTGGAAGTAATAGGGGAACTCGGCAACGCTAGTTACATTTCCGCGCGCTAATACTTCAAGAAGGATCTTGTATCCGACAGGTTGAAGATCACACTCGGCGATTGCTTTTCTATCAACAAGGAAATAGCCACTCATAGGGTCCGTTACTTGCCCAACAGTTCCAGGAAGAAGTAAGACTCCGAGAGCTTGAGCTCCTTTAGAAAGGAGTTGCCGCATTTTTGACCAATTTGGAACCCCTCCTCCTGGAAGATGGCGGCTTGCGACAACTACGTCAACTCCTTCATCAAATTTAGAGAGAAGGTCAGAAAGGATTTCTGGAGGGTGCTGACCGTCGCCATCAATGACCCCAAGGTATCGTCCTTCAGCGTGAGCCCAGCCACAAACTACGGCAGTAGCAAGACCTGAACTTCCGACCCGTCTAACAACTTTTAAAGAGGGAATCTCGTTGGTCAATTCCTTAGCAATTTCCCACGTTTTATCAGGACTGTCGTCATCAACAACTATTAATTCATGAGAGATGCCCTCTTCAGTAAGTTGAGAATAAAGTCGCTGTATAAGCGGAATAATGTTTTCTGCTTCGTTAAAAGTCGGGATTACCAGACTCAGAGTGACATCCGGGTGCGAACCAGAATCAATCTTTTTAGAGGAATTCCCTTCAACATGAATAAATGATTCTGCACTCATGAAAAACAAATCTAGTCTGTTGTTGGCTGAGAACTTAATTTCAACAATTAAATAAGAGAGATTTGGTTCTTGTCGGGTGCTTGATCGTGGTATCCTTCGTTCGTTATTCCGGGGTAGCTCAGCTGGCAGAGCATCGGACTGTTAATCCGCAGGTCGTGGGTTCGATCCCCACCCCCGGAGCCATAGAAATATGTTTGAAGGTCGGCCCTATGGGTCGACCTTCTGCTTTCATATCTCAAATGCTATTCTGAAGTTAGGTGCACTAATGGAAAAAACAGAACAAATAGCTCAGATAAAGACTTTGATGGCGCGATTAGATTCAGACATAAATGTTGATGCAGGGGGCTTCCGTTATAACCCAACTAACGTCTATGTGGATCCAGAATTAGCCGAAAAAGAAAGCAAAACTTTTTTCCAAGGCCACCCTCAACTTGTCGGACTTTCAGGGGACCTCCCAACGCCCAATTCTTTCTTAACAATCAACGACTTAAAAACACCCATCCTTGCGACTCGTGACACAGATGGAAATTTTCGAGCTTTCGTCAACTCTTGTTCACACAGGGGAGTGGTGCTTGAAGAAGAAGAACGCGGAGAGACCCGGCGGTTCACTTGCCAATTCCATCGTTGGACCTATAGTACTGAAGGCGCTCTCGTAGGTATACCTAAAAGCGAACATTTCGGAGATTTAGACACCAATTGCTTTGGTTTGATCGAATTACCTTCAGAGGAACGACATGGGCTTTTATGGGTTCACCCTGACCCTGAAGGTGTCATAAATCTTAAAGAACAACTCGGGGAAGACCTAGATGCCGAATTAGGGTCATGGAATCTTGGAGAACTTCAGCATCTAACTCAAGACACCTATGCGGTTGATTGTAATTGGAAACTCGCCATGGACACTTTTGGCGAAACATATCATTTCTCTGCACTGCACTCTGAAAGTCTAAATCTTCAATTTCACGGAAACGTACAGTGCTACGACACTTACGGACGTAATCACCGGATGCTTCTTTGCAAACGAGACATAGATGGGATGCGTAATCAACCGGAAGCCGAATGGGACATTACTACCGCAGCTTTACCTGTGTATTGGCTTTTCCCAAACGTTCAACTCATGCCAGGAGCAGGAATACTCTTTCTCGTTCGCGCCTACCCAGATAAAGAGAACCCTGGAAAACATGTGAGTCAAGTCCACTTCTACGTTCGCCCGGACTTAGTTGCGGATCACGAAATAAAAGAAATGGTGAAGATGGCTTCCCAAAGTTTTGCAGAAATAATTCGCGACGAAGACTATTTGGTGAGTGCCAGTCAACAACGAAGCGCGGAAAGTGGAGCGATGAAGCACTCTATATTCGGACGTAATGAACCTGCGTTGCATCACTACCACAACACATATCGGAAAATGCTCGACATGGAGCTACTTCCGCTAGTTGAAGCCTCCGATACGTAAGCAACTCTCAATCTCGTGTAGTTTTCTAGCAAACCGAGAAGGAGATTGAAATGTCACACACATCTTTGGCTTATTTCCCTTGTAAAGAAGGCATGGGAGCACAGTTGTTGCCCGCTCTTCTAGAGGCATTAGCCGACACACGCGCTTTTGAAGGCAACATAAGTATTGAAACCTATTTGGATCAAGACAACCCAGACCGAATCATCCTTTGGGAAAAATGGGGAACGAGAGAAAACTACGAGGCATATCTGGCCTGGCGTATGGAAACTGGAATGATGGAGATGATTGGTCCGTTTTTAGACGGGGATCCAGAATTCATCCACCTCGGAGCACAAGACTAAAGCAGTTTAAACTTTAGTAATTACAGTTAAGCCGTCGCCGACAGTTAGTTGAGCGGCAGCGACTCTAGGATCATTTACAACATGATCATTAAACGCGCGCAAAGCCAAAGTATCTTCGTCTTCAGAGCCAGAATCCGGAATGACTCTTCCTGACCAAAGCGTGTTGTCAACTAAAAGAATGCCCTGTGGAGAAAGACGGGGAACTATTTCCTCGTAGTAACTGATGTAACCCCCCTTATCGGCATCAATAAAAGCCAAATCAATTGTTTCCTCGGATGGCAAACTTTTTAGGGTCTGAACTCCAGGGGCGAGAACTAGATCAATTTTGTCGCTTAAATTAGATTTACTCCAGTAGCGCTGAGCGATGTCAGTCCACTCTTCACTCACATCGCAGCATAAAAGCTTTCCCTCTGGAGCTAAACCGCGAGCTATGCAGATAGATGAATAACCGGTAAACGTTCCAACCTCTACCGCGAACCGAGGGCGAAGAGAACCAGAGAGTATTGTCATGAACGCACCCTGATCAGCGCCTATTTGCATGCCAGCTGCCCCACCAGTTGACTCTCTGGTCTCATCAATAAGTTCCTGTAAAACGTCATCAGGTGGCGTGCTATGAGACACCGCATACTCAAAAATATTTTGGTTAGAAATAACAGATCTAGACATCACTCATCCTCGTCGTCACTAGATCCACTGATTGGATCAAGCCAGATGAGGGGAATCTCTCTTTCGGTCTTCTCTCTGTATTCTCCGTACCCAGAGTATTTTTCAATTACTAGAGGCCAAAGGCGATCCCGCTCTTCATCTGTAGTTATACGGGCCACCATGTTTTGATCAGGATTATCTTTAGCGTTTATTTTTACTTCAGGTTTTTCTTTCATGTTCAGAAACCAATCAGGGTGGCGGTCATCGCCACCACGTGATCCAACTACAAGCATTGAATCTCCTTCTTGGATCGGTGAAGTTAAAAAAACAGTCCGATCCTTGCCTGATTTTCGTCCAGTGGTAGTGACTTCAAGAACAGTCATACCTCCGACGTTCCAACCAGCTTGACCGGCACTCACGGCTATGAGTCCACGGTGCATTCCGTTCATAAATCTAAGTATTGGGTTACTAGGCATTACCGGATCTTAACTCATGGCAGAAGAGCAGGGATGATTCAGGAGACTGAAATAGTTTGTTAGTTTATTAAAGAAGAAAAGAAAGTTAAGGAAGAGCATGAAACGTTTACCCCTTTGTTTGTTGATGTCGATCTGCATGATCGGTGCTGCTTGTTCAGGGAGCAGCACAGAATCAACTTCAACCACTGAAGCTCCTGTGGATACTGAAGCCCCAGCAGTAACTGAAACCACTGCAGAAGAAAGCATCGAGACTGAAGAGCCAGGTTCTTTGACAGAAGAATTAGCAAAAGCTATGCCAGTAGGAGATGAGGAATTCTTATCGGGCGCTGTTGACTCTGAAGAAACAGCACTATGTATCGCTACCGAAGTAGTTAGCAGCGTAGGGGAAAATAAGCTTGCAGAACTGGGAATCACCCCCGCTTCCATAAATAGTGGTGTTGACTCTGCGTTCCCAGACGATGAGAGTTTAATCAGCGGGATTGCTGGCGCCGTCGAAAAGTGTGGTGATTTGGAAAGTATTAACCAAAATTTGATCTTTGGTCTTTCAATGTTTGTCCCGATGGAACCTGCCGGCGCTGAGTGTCTTGACTCTCTCCTAGACGAAGGGTTGAGAGTAGAAATCCTAAAGGGGCAAACCACTGGCATCACTGAGACTCAAGAATGGTTAGACGGATTTTTTATAACATTATTTACAGGTTGCCCTGAAATTCTGACATCAACAGTAGCTGACATTTTTGGCGAGTCTGGGGCGGCATGCATGGTAGAGAATATGGAAACCGAGGATTTGGTTATGATCTTTGGAGCCGGCGAAGAAGAGACCCCAGAACAGGACGCTTACTTTGCAAGTTTGATTCCATGGGATGCATGCCCGGACATCCTCATTTCAATGTTGGCTCCATTCTTTGACGACGACTATGCGTTAACAAGTTGCATCATTGAAGAAATCGGATCAGAAACCATTTATCAACTCATGCTGAGCGGTGACGACGGTGATGATCTCTACACCGACGCCTATATGAATTGCTTGTTCGGCGGCGGCGAAGATGCTGGCAGGGAATGGGAGCCGATAGAAACTGAATGGGCCTGGTCTTCTGATGGTCAGGAAGGCTTCATGGCCGGATGCTCTCCTATCATGTCACTCATCCCGGAGCTCTCTCTTTACGATCCGATGGACTTATGTGGCTGCATTCTTACTGGAATGATGAAAGACGTTGATGAAATGGAGTATTACGTCAATATGGATCAAGACGGAAGAGATGCAGCGGCAGAACCTTACTTCGCCGAATGCATGGTCTAGAGAAGTAAACAGTTGCCGTCGTGGAAGTAAATGATGGCTACAGCGAAGGGTATGTGCGCGCTAATCGCGAACTTTGGAATAACTCTGCAAGCGATTATGTAGATGCGGGTTATGAGGGCTGGTTAGACAATTCCCCTAAATGGGGGGTATTTCAGATACCTGAAACGGAAGTTGGTCTGCTGAAAGAGTTTCAGGGTGGAGACGTCTTGGAATTAGGTTGCGGAACAGCTTACGTATCAGCGTGGCTGGCTCGAAGAAACGGAAACCCCATTGGGATAGATAACTCTCCAGCACAACTTGCTACCGCTGCCTCTTTCCAAAAAGAGTTCAAATTAGAGTTTCCACTTATTTTTGGTAATGCGGAGTCCCTGCCGTTTAATGATGAAAGTTTTGATTTTGCTATATCTGAATATGGGGCTTCTATCTGGTGCGATCCTTACCGCTGGATACCTGAAGCAGCACGGGTTCTTCGACCCGGCGGGCGACTTGTAGCTTTTGGGAATTCAGTCCTCCTTGTTCTTTGTCAGGATTGGGAGACACAGGAAGAATTTGAAACTGAAGAGAAGTTGCTTCAATCACAGTTTGGAATGTTTCAATTCGAAGATCTTGCTGACAACAGTGTTGAATTTCATATTTCACATGGAGAGCAGATCCAATTGTTTCGTTCTTGCGGTTTTGAAGTGGAGGATTTGATAGAAATCAAGCCCCCTGTAGGCACTGAGGAAACTAAATACCCGTTTGTTGATTTGGAGTGGGCAAGTAAGTGGCCGGCAGAAGAGGCTTGGATAGTTCGAAAAAAATAGGCTCCCAAACCCTCATTTACTCTTAAATTCCGCCAGTAGGTAGATGTAGATTAAATATCAAAAGAACTCGGTTCAAGCGATCTTTCAGAAATTCCTGATTCCCTTTTTGTTATGAGATGAAGCATGAGTGTGGTGCGGGTCATCAAGTAAAAGTTCGTCATCAAGATGGATGTGACTATCACCATAAGCGTCCCTTAAATTCGTTTCAGTGAGCACCTCTTCTGGTACCCCCACACAGCATGGACAGGTATTTAGGAGGAGAACTTCATCAGAAAGACGCGCATGGTTGAGGTCATGAGTAGAGAAGACAACGGTTCGTCCCTTATCAACTTCCTCAAAGATCGTATTCAGGATGATTTCTCGAGAAGTAATATCAAGTCCGTTGACTGGTTCGTCAAGAAGGAGAGTTTCAGTTTCTTGCACCAATCCTTGAGCTATGAGCACCCGTTGTTGTTGTCCGCCAGAAAGATCATGGAACTGATTATTTTTTAGTTCTTCTACGCCCATACGGTGAAGCGTCTGGTCCACAATGTCATGATCGGTTTTACTGAATCGTTTAAAAAGTCCGATTTCTGAATACCGCCCAAGTGAAACAACTTCGCGAACGCTAATAGGAAGAGACTTATCAACGTCCGTTGACTGTAAGACAAAAGAAGGGGATGCCCCTTTACATTTAACTTTTCCTGAAAAGGGTTTGACCGTTCCAGCAAGTGCCTTCAGGAAAGCAGATTTTCCTGCGCCATTTGGGCCAATTACCGATAAGACCGAACCTTTCTTGACGGCTATATCTACGCCGGTTAGGGCGATGGTTTCCCCATATCGGACTTCTAGTCCCGATGTTGAAATAGCGATCTGTTCTGTCATGTGAGTACCTGTGGATTTATCTTAACTTTTATGTTTGAATTACGGCCTTAAATTGCGATAATGAGAACTATTCTCATTATAGGAAGGTACTAAATGTTTTACAATTTCCGAAATAGGTTTAGTGTTCTACTAACCGTCTTTATAGCTGCAATTTCGCTATTCGCGAGTGCTTGTAGTAGCAGTGATAGTTCAAGTAGCTCAGCATCAAGCGGCTCTGCATCAAGCAGTGAGACATCAAGTAGTGCAGAAAAACTCTCCATTGTTGTCACTACGAATATTCTTGGTGACGTCATTGAAAATACGGTTGGTGACCTTTTCGATGTTGAAACAATAATGCCCTCTGGTGCTGATCCACACGTTTTCCAGGCTTCAGCACAACAGGTAAATCAGATGATGGAAGCAGATCTACTCGTAGTAAATGGAGCCAATTTCGAGGAAGGCCTCGTTGATGTGATTGCGGCAGCCAAGTCTGACGGTGTAATGATTTTTGAAGCCATTGACTTTGTTGAAGCAATTGAAAGCGATGGCCATGATGATCACGATGATCATGATGAAGAAGGCCATGATGATCACGATGATCATGATGAAGAAGGCCATGACGATCACGATCATGGCGGAATCGATCCACATTTCTTCACGGATCCAGCCCGCATGGCTGATGTTGTAGAAGGGTTCACTGCTTACTTAGCAGAAAATTTCCCAGCAATAGACCAAGACTCTTTACTCGCAAGCTCAAATGCTTATTTAGGGGAACTCAATAGTCTTGACGCTGAAGTAGAACAAACGCTTTCTTCTATTCCGGAAGAATCAAGAGAGTTGATTACGAACCATGCAGTCTTCGCCTATTTCGCTGATCGTTATGACTTTGAAGTATTGGGGAGCATTATTCCAAGCAGCAGCACACTCGATAATGCAAGTGCAAAAGATATTAATGATTTAGTTTCAGTGATCAGGGATGAAAACGTGTCAGCTATTTTTGCTGATGCTTCATCATCTGGCACTCTTGCGGAAGTACTCGCAGGAGAAGCTGGCGACATTCAAGTGGTGAGTTTATTTACCGAGTCTCTTGGTGAAGCTGGCTCTGCAGGAAGTACGTATATCGACATGATACGTACAAACGCAGAGTTGATTGCTGGAGGACTATCTAACTAGCCTGAGACTTAATGGATTTTTTAATTGACGCCTTTCAACCAGCGTTCATGCAACGAGCGCTGGTTGGAGGAATAATTGCGGTTGTCGCGACTTCTCTTATTGGGACATGGATTGTACTGCGTGGGCTAGCGTTCCTTGGAGACGCTTTAGCTCATGGAGTTATTCCTGGTATTGCGATAGCGATCCTATGGGGTTTTAGTCCTGTAATTGGGGCATTCGTTTCTGCCCTTGTTATGAGCGGCCTTGTAACTTTTGTCTCAAATCGGGCTCCCGTGCGAGATGATACGGCAATTGGGCTTTTGTTCGTAGGAATGCTTGCATTGGGAGTTCTGATTGTCTCTAAATCGGGATCCTTCGCAACAGACGTCACGTCAATACTTTTTGGAGACGCTCTCGGAATAACTGCTGACGATATTCGTCGTCAACTTCTTTACACATCAATTTTACTGGTTTGCACAGTCCTGTTTTATCGCCCATTCATGGTGCTGACATTTAATCAGGACAAGGCCCAGACTTTAGGCATGCGCCCGCGCTTCAGCCAAGCGGTGCTGCTCGCCCTTCTGTCTTTGAGCATTGTTGCTAGCTTTGAAGCGATTGGAACACTCTTAGTTTTCGGATTACTCGTTGCTCCACCCGCAACTGCATCTCTACTGGTAAGACGAGTTCCTGGAATCATGGTTGTTTCAATATTATTAGGCGTACTCGCAGTAACCGCAGGTCTTGTCGTGAGTTTCCACTACGGAACAGCAGGCGGAGCAACCATGGCAGGATTTAGTGTCTTGCAATTCTTTATTGTGCTTATGGGCAAAGAACTCATAAAAACCTTCCGTAAAAGGAAATCAGATTCTATAGCAACAGAAGTATAGATATTTCTACTCGCCCCTTCTCAAATGAGTAGCTGCCGAGTGTTTGAAAAATTCAGTCTCCGCAGCCAGATCTAACTTTTACTACTCGAAGGGTTTGATCGGCCCATCATGATCCAGTTCTGGATCATCAACTGGTGTAGATCTAACTCTTTTCTGAAGAGTTCGCATGGCCATGCGATCAAGAAAATTAGGATCTTTACTAAAAGTCCGGTTGGCCATCCGTGTCATCATTTTTGAACGACGTTCCGCTTTCTTGCGCGCTTTGAGTTCTTCCTTGCTCACAGTAAGTCCAACATTTCTGGGTCAATGCCAACGGGAGGGCCGTCAATCCGACGGAGCCGACCGGGAAAGCCCTTGAAGTGGGGAATGCCCTGTTCATAGTCAAGGTCCTCAGGTTCATCAGGGCAAAGCACAGCGTCACTACTGATAAACGCACCAGAAAGCTCTGATTCTTCTTCACGCATCTCGGGATACCACCAACCGTGTGGGACACGAAGATGACCAGATTTCATTGACTCTTGGACTGAAACCATGGCTTGCACTTGTCCGGTTTGGGTCTCAAGGACAGCCCAGTCGCCATCAGACAGACCGTCACGTTCTGCATCCTCAGGGTGAATGAAGAAACGCGGCACCGGCGTGCGCTTACGGAGCACTTTAATTTGACGTTGCCCAGTTTGGAAAAACGAATCCTCTCGAACTCCGGTGAAAACCCGGTAAGGGTATTCAGCCGAGGGCTGTGGGGCTTCGCGATAATAGGGGAGAGGATCAAAGCCGAGCTCTTCGAGAACCGAGGAGTAAAGTTCAACTTTTCCTGACGGAGTTCCAAATCCGGCCTTCTCATATGAACGGTACTCCGGCTCTTGAGCATGCATATGAGCGACTTTCGAAAATTCCTCAAAACTCATTCCGGATGGTGAGAGGCGATGATCAAGGACCTCTTCAAGGGTGTTCCATGGGAAGTACTCACCGAAACCCATGCGGTGGGCTAGGTCATACCAGAACTGGTAAGTTGACGATCCCTCAGCCGGAGGGTTAGCGACCTTCTGCGACAAAGTTAGACGTGTAGACCAGCTCCAGGAATCGGCAACATGATTACGTTCGGTAAAGACATCGCCGGGAAGAACATAGTCTGCGAGCATTGCTGTCGGGGTCATGAAGATTTCGTGAGCAACGATGAGGTCTTGATTCATAAGTGCTCGATGGATGCGGTGCTGGTTCGGGTAACTAAGCAGTGTGTTATTCCCGAGGGTGAAGAACGCCTTTACCGGATACGGATCGCCAGACTCCATGGCGCGAAAGACTGCTGATGGGTTCGCCATGTAGCAACCCATCACAATATCTGCATATTCGTACCCGTGAGCCCGCTTAGTTGCCTCCTTAAGCATCTCTTGTGCCCGATAGGTGTAAGCCGGATGTAGATCAGACCCAAGTTGCTTAGCTTTCTGTTCGTCGCTAAGGAGTTCATGTAATTGCAGTTTTGATTCTGGAATGTAGTCAGGATTGAACCCACCAAGCATTTCGCCGCCGATGACGTCAAGGTTGCCGGTAAGTGCCCGCAAAATACTGTGCAGACGTATCGCCGAGGTGGAGTTCAACTGCATATCGGTGATTGGGGTCCATGGGATCACGGCTGACTTAGCAGTTGCGTACATACGAGCAGATTCAACGATGAGGTCCCGTGGAATGCCGGTGATCTCTTCGACTCGTTCAAGCGGGAACTCGGAAACACGCTCTTTGAGTTCTTCAAAACCTACAGTCCAGTTCTCAACGAAATCTTTGTCGTAAAGTTCCTCGGTGATGATGACATTAAGCCACCCGAAACACAGGACAGCATCGGTCCCTGAAGTGATTCGTAAATGCAGATCGGCGGTTTCAGCCTGATCAGAGACACGTGGATCAATCACGATGACCTTCGCTCCGTTGGCACGAGCACCGTTGATAGCGTTGTAGATCGGTGTCCATGAATGTTTACGAGGATTATGACCGAAGAGTACGACACATTTCGTATTTCCGAAGTCAGGCATCGGGAACCAGCCATAAGTCAGTTTGTTCACTGCTGCGGTATTGCCAGCACATAATGACACACCGCTAATCCAGTTCGGGCTACCAAGAGCATTCATGAAACGACGATCACAACCATGCGTCGTTTGAGTATTCCACCCAGAAGTGGAAGCGGCGAAAGCCTCAGGTCCGTACTGATCAACGACGGCTTTTAGCCGCTCAGCGATCTCATCCATTGCCTGTTCGTATGAAATTTCCTCCCAACGATCTTCGCCGCGTTCACCAACACGTTTCAACGGCACGCGAAGTCGATCGGCATGGTTGTGAATGTGTGGAGCGGCAGTCCCTTTGTAACAAACGTTTTTCCGTAGCATCGGATGATCATGTGGACGAACTTTTGTTACGACACCGTCAACTGATTCGGCTTTTAATTGACAACCAATGTCACAAATCGTGCAAACGACGTCACCAATGACGACTTTGCCTTCTGGATTAAATGCTGCTGTCATTCTCTTAACTCATTTAAAGTTGCTGTCATTCTCTTAACTCATTTAAATTCAGCCACTACCGGTGAGTGGTCACTAACATCCCAAGCATCAGGAAAGTCTCTTACACCTCCGTAAACCCGATTCAAATCGTTGAGAAGGTCTTGCGTGCTTAAAATAAAATCGATTTGTTGTACTTTAGCATTGTCACTGGTGCCATTTTTGTGAGTCCAAAGATGACCACATGTAGAAGAGAGGAAGTTTTCGTTGTTACTTATACCTTCCGTATCGGCGCAATTTGCGCATCTTGGAAGAGGCTGCCGCTCTGACGCAGTTTCTTCAATAAGGTCAACAAGTTTATAATCCTTGATCAGATTAGAAATCCATGCGGGCCAGCAATTGAAATCTCCAGCTAGAACAACACGATTACCATGGATGGAATCAAAAAGTGGCTCTAATTGTTCTAATGCGAGTTTGAGGTTTTCGCCACCGTTTCCAAATTCTGTACCATTCTGACTACGATTAGCAGCGTATAAACCGACGATAGTTCCCCAGTGTTTATTTTCTAAGTAGATGTCGGCGACTTGTAGAGTTGCAGGCCATTTAATCTTTAGTCTTTTTTTACGCCATTTAGTTGTTATTTCTGAGACAGGTTCAAGTCTTGGTGAACGACTTGCCAAAATAGTGCCCCAATTTCCATTTTTCTTATTGGGATAGATCCCTGTGGGGTCCCACAAGGCAGACCAAGAAGGAGGAAGCCCATTTTTCGGGATTTTTGCTTCAGTTAAAGAAATGACATCTGGCTGAATCTTATTTTCTGCCCAGTCCCATAACTCACCTAAGGGCTTCTTAGGGGCGACTGCTTGTTTCATATTCCAAGTAGATATTCGCATAATCCTCAATACTTTCAAAAATTTCAAATGTAAGCAATTTTGTGTTCAGTGATTGTACGCCCCCTTGGGACTTGTATTCATACTCCGAACCTTTAGATCTAGGTCCTCTTATGTAATTACTGGCAGTTGCCTTAATCCATGGCCTTTTCAAAATAGGTTTTTAAACGTCCTCATAGTTAAGAAAGTCCAATTCTTCGATAATTCATTCTCGACTATGAAATTTCTTTTAGTTTGATTGCCGATTAATCTCTTTGTATGCAAAAAGTAAGACGTGGCCCTCCATCTCTCGGAAGAAGTGTTTTGATCAATCCAGGTGACACTACTCCTGATGAATGGCTGGGAGTAAAGAGATTAGGAGTTGACGAACTCAAACTTGATTTTCTAAGAGAAAGTTGGATGAAACGAAGGCCGCTAGTAATCGAGATGCCGAGTGAATGTATAGGTTTTTACAACACGTCTCAAAAATCAAAACGCAGATTTGATGCTGAGAATCTCTTTTTCTATATCACTGAGAACTCAATTAACGCTTTAAACCCCGATAATCCGAGATGGTGGGCAACTGAAATAGCAATAGAAATGGGAGCGTCATCGGTTCCCACAGGCCATCAAAATGGCGATTTAATTACCCCAGATGGAAAAGCTATTTGGGTAGATGGGGGGCCATTTACTTTAAACTCTTTAAGGCCGCAAAATGGTATTCATATTGTTCCGCGAGTACACCTTAAACAAAATAAATTGGTACCTATAATCATCAACCCACAAGTTCAAACTGTACTTGACCCAGAACAACTTGCAGCCGTAACTTCTGATGGGGGCCCGAGCCGTATCATTGCCCCTGCGGGATCAGGAAAGACAAGAGTTCTAACTGAAAGAATTAAATTTCTAACTGCAAGCGGAGTTGATACTAAGTGCATCACAGCGATTGCATATAACATCCGTGCTCGATCTGAAATGCAAGACCGATTGGGCGACATGACTGGAGTTCAAATAAAAACATTCCATGCCCTCGCCTATCAAATAATTGGGGATTACAGAGATGACGGTACAAGGCCGATAGTTCTAAACGAAATAGGGGTACGAGACATCCTCGAAGGGATCATTCCGTCTACTAAAAGAAGAGCCAACGTTGATCAACTCGAGCCATGGGTTGACGCAATAAGTTATTGTCGGGAAACATTGATATCGCCAGACGCAATACCGGAAATATTTCCAGAGTTAGCAGATGGGAACTTTGAGGATGTTTTCATTCGATATCGCGAAATACTAAAAAGTCGTGACGTTGTTGATTTCTCTGAAATGATAACTCTTGCTTGTGAATTCTTAAGCAGCGACGGAGACTTTTGCGAAAGAATTAGGGAAAGATTAGGAATACTACTAATTGATGAATTTCAAGACTTGACCCCTTCTTTAGCTCGGTTGACAAAACTCATCTCAGGTCCAAGTAGCGACGTGTTCTGTGTCGGAGATGATGATCAGACGATTTACAGTTTTACGGGAGCATCGCCAAAATATCTTGTCCAATTTGATGAGTTATTCCCGACGGCTAATCATTTCTCTCTAGAAACAAATTATCGATGTCCACCTAGTGTAATCGAAGCTGCAAAAAATCTACTAAGCCATAATTCTTATCGAGTACAAAAGACTATAAATCCGTCAGATGATAATAGTTCTGTGCCCGAGGAAATAAGAAAAGAAGATCTATTCGATATTTCACATAACATTCGGAAACAAATTGATAATGGGGCAGGTATCTCTGATATTTGCGTACTAGCTCGAACAAATGCAGCCTTGATTATTCCTTATTTCCTGCTGAATCTTGACGGAATACCTACTGCACGCCCTCCTGGTTTAAGCATGCAAGTTCTAAATCGAACAGGCATTGCTTCAGTGCTTGCTTGGTTAGATATAGGGAATAGAAATATAAATCAAAAATCTTTGAATTGGGCGATGTCCCGACCTAGAAGAGACATTTCCCCAAAAATTCGTAGCGTTTTAATTAAAAAAAGATCCTTAGACGAGATCGATAACTTCATGTCAAACAACACAAACCAAAAAATGGTTAAATCTATGTCGGACTTTGTTAACGATGCAAAGAAAATACAGAAATTGATAGTAAATGGTTCTACGACATCAGAAATAATGGATGTAATTCTCGAAAGTTTCGGGGTTGGTGCATTGATCTACCGCTTAGATGACTCTCAGCGAACAAGTAGGAAGAATTCGCACCGAGATGAGTTGGAAGCATTTAAAGAACTCGCGACATTAGAACCTGACCCGAGAAAATTTGTTCCGTTTATCGAAGGTACTCTTTCACAAGACCAAGACTCTTCTGAGCATGGAATCTCTCTTGACACAGTTCACCGCGCAAAGGGCTTGGAATGGAAACACGTTCATATTTTCAATGTATCCGAAACCCAATTCCCACATAGTCTGTCTGAGAGCATCGAAGAGGAACGCCGTCTTTTCCATGTGGGTATAACTAGATGTATCAACACTCTTGACCTTTACTATCGGGAGAAAAATAAATCTCCGTTTATTGATGAGTTAACTAAAAGACGTGAAGAGAGGCCTAGAGAGTTTTCAGAGCCTGACAGAAACCCTTCCTCTCACCCTCCTCTTACCGCTAGAGAACGCAGGCAAGAACGATTAGATGGAATATTAGAAAGACGTGAAGAGAGACGTAGAGAGTTGTCAAAGCCTGACGTTGAGCCGGATGAAAATGATTTGATTGAGCAGGGTATACATGACGAGTCTTTATTGATTCATTTGAAATCTTGGCGCTTAGAACGAGCAAAAACTGACAAAGTGCCGGCCTATGTTGTGGCAAAAGATGAAACGTTAAAAGAAATCGCACAGGTCAAACCAATGAAAACTTCTGATTTGATAAGAATAAATGGTATCGGCCAAATAAAAATTGAAAAATACGGTGATGAGATTATTGGGATAATCAAAAATTATCAATCTAATGAAACCCCAAGCGGATCATATGACGACAACTTGAGACAGCCTGAGACAACTCCATCTCCCAAGAGGCTAATTCGAGAAAGCAGTACACCCGAATACCCGCACCTCCCAAGACATCTGGAAGAAAAGTTAGAGCGTCTCCACGATAATTTTCCAGACGTCATGGAGAATTACCCCCGAGCTTATGTGGCTTGGACTCCGGAAGAGGAGAGTATTCTGGGAGATCTCTTCGAATCTGGGTTAAGCATCTCACAAATATCCGACAAATTAGAGCGCAATCCAGGAGGGATACGCTCACGGCTATCAAAATTAGGGATTGACTGAGTGATTGTACGCCCCCCGGGACTTGAACCCGGAACCTGCGGATTAAGAGTCCGATGCTCTGCCAATTGAGCTAGAGGCGCTAAGCACACCAGCCTAGCGGCACCTAAAGCAACGAACGAAAAATTATTCCTTAATGAATAAAGAATCAATTGACAGCGCAAGATCAACGTCAAGGGAAGTAACTCCACCTGAGTCATGGGTACTTAAACGCACTTCAACTTTGTTATACACATTTGACCAATCAGGATGATGGTTCATGTTTTCCGCTATCAAAGAAACAGAAGTCATGAAATCAAAAGCATCAACAAAATTTGTAAAGACGAAGAGTCGAAACAGAGACCCTGCACTAATTTCCCAATCAGGTAAGAGGTTCTGTGCGTTTTTAAGTTGAGCAGCGTCTAGAAGATTTTGCATAAGTTCTATTTTTATTTGGGTGACCGAGGGGATTTGAACCCCCGACATCCTGGACCACAACCAGGTGCTCTAACCGAACTGAGCTACGATCACCGAGAACACGAATGATACGCCCAAATTCATGCACTCGGCACCCGATTTAAAGACTTGTTTAAGTAGTGTTCAATTTGATGGCGAAAAGAATCGTGGTGATCGGTGGAGGAATAGCAGGAATCAGCACCGCATACTCCTGCTCTTTGATCGATTCAACAGTAGACGTAGTACTTGTTGAAGCAGAAAACCAATTGGCGTACCACACCACAGGACGATCAGCCGCTTTACTCTATGAGAACTATGGGGCGGCTTCTGTCCGAGGACTCACTCGCGCTAGTTTAGATTTCTTCCACAACACACCCGAAGATCTAATCGACGCTCCGCTTCTCTCGCTTCGACCACTTATTCATGTTGGAACAGCTCAACAATCCCGACTCATAGACAAACTCATTGAAGAAGGAGCAGACGGAACTCAACCCACAGAAGAAATCTCAGTAAAAGAAGCATCAGAACTCTTTCCCGCATTAAATACCAGCCAGTTAGAACGGGCAATAGTGGAAACCGGAACAGCGGATATAGACGTAGCAGCTTTACATCAAGCATTCGTTAGAGGATTCCGCCAACACGAAGGAGAGATAACTACTTCCGCCAGAGTTGATTCTGCAACAAAACATAAAAACGGGTGGAAAATTGAAACCACAACTGGAGAGTTAGAAGCAGATGTAGTCATCAACGCGGCAGGAGCATGGGGAGACCACGTAGCTGAAAGAGCTGGTATTGAACCAATTGGATTACAGCCAAAACGAAGAACAGCGTTTATGGTTAAGGCCCCTGTTTCAGATACCTCACAATGGGCCATGCTTGACGATGCTGCTCACTCTTGGTACATAAAACCAGATGGCCCTCAACTACTTTGCTCCCCAGCGGATGAAACCCCTTCAAAGCCATGCGACGCTAAGCCGCTAGAGGAAGATATCGCACTAGCTATAGACAGAATCAACAAAGCGACAACACTAAACGTGCGTTCAGTGAATTCTTCTTGGGCTGGTTTGCGTACGTTTACGGCCGATAGATCCATGGTTATAGGACCTGACCCAGAAGATCCATCATTTATTTGGTGCGTCGGTCAGGGAGGAACAGGAATCCAAACTTCACCCGCCGCTGGACAACTCACTGCAGAGTTAACTATTAACGGCGAGACATCAGAATCTCTCGCAAATTTAAATTTAGATGGACTTCTGCCCAATCGTTTACGAAGACCCCGGTAGCCTCAAGAGTGGCCCCTGTAGCTCAGCTGGATAGAGCAACGGACTTCTAATCCGTAGGCCGCAGGTTCGAATCCTGCCGGGGGCGCAAAACTGAAGTTTTAAAACTGTTCTTCTTCGGTTGACCCAGTCAACGCCAAGGTAGAAGCAGAACCACCAGAGATAACTGTCGCTACGTCATCAAAGTAACCGGCACCAACTTCACGCTGATGGCGAGTAGCTGTATATCCGGCATCTTCCATGGAAAATTCTCTTTGTTGTAACTCCACGTATGCGGTCATATCGCTTTCGGTGTAGCCCTGAGCAAGTTCAAAAGCAGAAGCATTCAATGCATGCCATCCAGCCAAAGTAATAAATTGGAACTTGTAACCCATTGCCCCAAGTTCACGTTGGAACTTGGCAATAGTGTCATCATCTAAAGCCGCTTTCCAGTTGAAAGAAGGAGAGCAGTTGTAGGCCAACATTTTGTCTGGATATTCAGCGTGAATAGCATCAGCGAACTCACGAGCTTGATCTAGATCTGGAGTTCCGGTTTCACACCAAATAAGGTCACTGTACGGAGCGTAAGCGAGCCCTCGTGAAATTGGTGTAGCCATACCTGGCTCGGTGTTAAAGAAACCTTCTGCAGTTCTTTCACCAGTCAAGAAAGGACGATCACGTTCATCAACATCACTCGTGATTAATGTCGCCGCTAAAGCGTCGGTACGGGCAACCACTATTGTAGGTATGCCGAGCACGTCGGCAGCTAAACGAGCAGCGGTCAGAGTACGCACATGTTGCTGCGTAGGAATAAGAACTTTTCCACCCATATGGCCACATTTTTTCTCTGAAGCTAGTTGATCTTCAAAGTGGACACCAGCTGCGCCTGCCATGATCATGTTTTTCATTAGTTCGAAAACATTTAAAGCACCGCCGAAACCAGCCTCAGCATCAGCAACTATTGGCACTAACCACTCACGAGAGGCTTCACCACCATTTTCTGACCATTCAATCTGATCGGCTCTACGTAATGCATTGTTGATTCTTTCAACTACAGAAGGAACAGAGTTGGCGGGGTAGAGGCTTTGATCTGGATAAACCTCACCAGCGAGGTTTGCATCTCCGGCTACTTGCCACCCAGACAGATAGATAGCGGGAAGGCCTCCTTTAACGTATTCAATAGCTTGACCGCCGGTCATTGCGCCGAGAGCATGAACATAGTCCATGCTGTGGAGTCGCTCCCAAAGAAGATCGGCTCCGTGACGGGCTAAAGAGCATTCAGGCATAAATGAGCCACGTAGACGTACTACATCAGCAGCTGAATAATCACGTTCAACTCCTGCCCACCTTGGGTTTTCTGCCCAATCTTTTTCCAATTCTTCAACTTGTTGGTTGAAACTTTTTTTCATTGTTTTCTTTCTTTCTGCTATAGATTCTTAGCGAAATCTGTTGGTTATTTTAAAATTTTGTATGCCGGAATAGTAAGAAATTCTTCAAAGGCATCCGACAAAGCTAAGTCCTGAAATATTTCCTGTGCTTCCACAAAAGGCATGGCCGCAAAACTTTCCGCCCCGATTTCTTCAGCTATGAGAACTAATTCATCAGTAATCAGTGACTGAACTAACTCTGCGGTTACTTCGCGGCCGTCTTCTAAAACAGAATTATGTTGAACCCATTGCCAAACTTGTCCGCGACTAATTTCAGCAGTAGCAGCATCTTCCATCAGGTTATGAATAGCTGCTGCGCCTGTTCCATCTAACCAGCTAGCTATGTAACGAATACCTACGTGGATATTTGTACGTAAACCTGCTTCTGTAATTGATCCACCCGTTGCATCAACAGCTAAAAGATCATCAGCTGATACATCAACGTCGGGACGCTGACGGTCAAGTTGCTGAGTGCTTCCTTGCAGCACCGCATCAAATTCTTCCTGGGCGATAGAAACGAGATCAGGATGAGCCACCCAAGTTCCGTCACATCCATCAGATGCTTCCCGTGCTTTATCTTCAATCACTTTTACCAATGCGGCCTCAGTCACTTCAGGTTCGCGTCGATTGGGAATAAAAGCAGCCATTCCACCAATTGCATGAGCCCCTCTCTTATGGCAAGTGGCGATCATCAATTCGGTGTAAGCCCGCATGAATGGAACCGTCATGGTCACATCTGCTCTATCGGGAAGAACAAAATTTGGATCAGCAGAGAACTTTTTGGCTACAGAAAAAATGTAATCCCATCTTCCAGCATTTAAACCGGCAGAATGTTCCCGAAGTTCATACAGTATTTCATCCATTTCAAAAGCAGCAAGAATTGTTTCAATAAGAACCGTTGCTCTAATGGATCCACGAGCGATGTTTAGAGCATCTTGTGCATGGATGAAAACATCGTTCCATAGCCGAGCTTCAAGATGACTTTCTAGCTTCGGAAGATAAAAGTAAGGGCCAGCCCCATTATCTAAAGCAACTTGAGCACCATGGAAAAAAGTCAAACCGAAATCAATAAGGCTGCCAGGAGCAGGTTGCCCATCTATAACAACATTATTTTCGTCAAGATGCCATCCTCTTGCTCTCACAAAAAGTGTGGCTATTTCATCATTCAATTCATAATGCTTACCGTTTTGGTCAAGCGATAAGTCACGACTGTAGGCATCTCTAATATTGATTTGTCCTAACACAACGTTGTCCCAAGTCGGGCTTGTCGCATCTTCACAATCAGCCATGAACAC
>CACPKO010000020.1 GCA_902634555.1 Actinomycetota bacterium | reverse complement strand
TGCCTACCTTACACACCTTGAAAGGTTCGCGCGCTAGTCGCGGAGAGTAATCAGGGATCTTTTTAAAGAAGTTTTTTAAGGCTAGTTATGGCTGACGCTAGTCACTGTGGTGACGATGCCCCCACGAATTTGTTGTTCGAGGATTACTTTTACGGGAACTTGAACTGCTTCACCTAGATGGTTGGCAATTTGAGGAGCTAAATGTTCAGCAAAAATGCCAACTCCTTCAAATGTTCGTAAGAAAAGTTTCAAGGATTTTGTTTCAATGCAGATTGATTTTGGCGAGTAACTGATATCAATTGTGTAAAAATCCGGTTGATTAGTTACAGGACACGCCGCAGTTAATTCAGAAGAACGAAAATGAACTAATTCAAGAGGTCCTTCCACGGAGAAGGTGTCTATCTGGGTGGTGGGCGTTGAATCAGGTCGTCCAAGTACGGGTTCTTGATTTGTTTCTTCCATCAGTCTGGAACTTAAAATACTTTAACTATTGCGACCCAGGTTGGGTTTCCGTCCATGGTTAGCCTTTTTACGCCGCGCGTTGGCTCTTTTCTTTGACGTTCGCTTTGACATGCTAAAGATGCTAACGGCTTAATGACGGATCCATGTGTTTTTTTAAGTGTTTCTGATGGCTATTGCATGAACTGGCGTAGTCTTACCTGCTGGAAGAACAAATCATTTCAGACAGGAGTATGAGATGGAAAGATTTGGATTTGTTGGCTTACCTAATGCAGGAAAGTCTTCTTTATATAACGCATTAGCAGGTGGAGGGGCTTTAGCAGCCCCGTACGCGTTCGCGACAACAGATCCAAATATTGGGGTAGCAAAAGTTCCAGATGACCGTTTGGATCAACTCGCCGAAATGAGTGCCTCTGAGAAGGTGATTCCAGCAAGTGTTCAATTTGCCGATATAGGAGGGTTAGTCGAAGGAGCAGCTTCTGGAGAAGGCCTCGGAAACAAATTTCTAGCTGGAATTCGTGAGGTGGATGCGATTGTTTTTGTTCTCAGAGCCTTCCAAGACACAGATGTTCCAGGACCTACAGATCCGTTAGAACATCTTCGCATTGTTGAGGTGGAACTTGCTCTGGCTGATCTAGAAACGGTGGAACGACAACTTGAGAAGCAGAGAAAGTCTATGAGAAGCGACAAGACGTTAGCAGGAACAGTCGCACTGTTAGAAAGAACCCACGAAGCGCTTTCAGAGGGTGTTCCTCTGCATAGAACTAACTTCACCAATGAAGAACGTCATGAATTGCAGCCGTTCTTTTTGCTGACGAATAAACCGGCACTAGCGATAGTGAACTTAGATGAAGATCAGGTATCAGAGCCTGAAAGCATTTTGGAACCAATTAAAGATGAGTTCCATGACTCAGTAGATGTCATCGGCATGTGTATTCAACTTGAAGCCGAAGCAGCGTTATTGCCACCTGATCAGCGAGGAGAACTGCTGGAAGGGTTAGGTCTAGGACAAGGAGCTCTCCCACGTTTTGTGCGATCGGCTTATCATCAACTTGGGCTTCGAACTTTTTTTACGACCGGAGAAAAAGAAACACGTGCATGGACATTCCGCTCTGGTTCTTCGGCCCCAGAATGTGCGGGCCGGATACATACGGACTTTGAACGTGGATTTATTAGAGCTGAAACAATCCGCTGGGATCAATTACTTGAATTCGGATCTTATGTAAAAGCTAGAGAAGCAGGAGCTGTTCGATCAGAAGGAAAAGATTACTGTCCTCAAGACGGGGATGTTTTAGAGTTCAGATTCAATGTCTGATCTAGACTCTAGATATGCCATGGTTACTACTTGAAGAGAAAGTTCTAAGTTCTATAGAAGTAGGTTCAGATAGATCTTTTGTAGGGCAGTCACTTCATGATGGGGGAGGATCTGAAGAGACTCAGTTGATTATGTCGACAAAACTTATCCATACGTTCCGAAGAACAAAATCAATGGATTTCATTTTTCTTGATGAAAGCTTCAAAATTCTTGAGATAAAAACGTTGATCCCATCGCGCATCAAGTTCTCTCCATTAAGAACCAAGTCAATTGTTAAAACAAATGAAGGTGATGCTGCCCGATGGAATGTTCAGGTTAATGACATTCTGGAGATCCGATCATGAACGGTGTCCTTGCATTAGTGGCTACTCCTATTGGAAATTTATCGGACCTTTCTCCGCGTGGACTAGAAACACTTGAAAAGTCAGATGTGATCGCATGTGAAGATACTCGTCGCACCGGCTCCTTGCTTCAACATTTTGGAATCACAGGGCCACGAATGTTGCGTGTAGATTCACACACTGAAGAAAAAGCGGCCGGAGAGATCATCAACTGTCTTTCAGACGGGCTTTTAGTATCAATGGTTACTGACGCTGGAATGCCAAGCATCTCGGACCCTGGTGAACGGTTAGTGAAAAAAGTTATTGAATCTGGTCATCAAGTAACAGTTATCCCGGGTCCAACTGCACCTATTTCAGCTTTAGTTGTTAGCGGGTTTTCAACCCAAAGATGGTGCATGGAAGGATTTTTGCCAAGAAAAGGGGAAAGTCGGTCTCGAAGTATTAAAGAAATTGCTGAAGAAACCCGAACCACTGTTTTATTTGAATCCCCGCATCGTTTGAAAGCCACGTTGCAAGATTTACATGAAGAATGCGGAGATGCTCGACAAATAGCCATAGTTAGAGAACTAACAAAAATGCATGAAGAAATCTTCAGAGGATCCTTAGGTGAGTCTTTAGGTTGGGCTGAGAAAAAAATAAAAGGCGAAATAGTGATCGTGCTTGAAGCTAATAATTCAAGCATCGAAATAGACGACGATCGTCTCAAAGCCGTCCTAAGAGAAATACTTGATAGCGGGGTGTCAACTAAAGACGCAGCAGAAGAAGCATCTCGAAGACTAAATGTCAGTCGCCGTCGTGCTTATTCAACCGCTCTGGACTTAAGAGCGGAGTAGTCTCACAGTTATGGATCATTCAAATACCCCCATCCTTGTTGCCGTGGCTTGGCCTTATGCTTCTGGGTCGCGTCATCTCGGACATCTGGCGGGCGCATATCTTCCTGCAGACGTTTTTGCCCGTTACCAGCGTTTGATGGGAAACCGAGTCTTAATGGTTAGCGGATCAGATGTTCATGGCACCCCAATAACAGTTAGAGCTGACGCGGAAGGAGTCACCCCATCTGAAATCGCAGATAAATATCATGCAGAATTTGTAAAAGACTGGGAAAGACTTGATATCAGTTGGGATTGCTATACCTCCACTGGCACTAATAATCACAAAGAAGTTGTACAAGAACTGTTTATGACTCTTTTAAATAAGGGCCACATAGATAAAAGAACAAGTGAACAATACTTTGATCAAGAAGTAAACAGATTTTTACCTGATCGCTACATTGAGGGATCTTGCCCGCATTGCGAATATCTTGAAGCCCGTGGAGATCAATGCGAAAACTGCGGCAGGACCTTAGATCCACAAGAACTTGTTAACCCGCGGTCAAAAATTTCGGGTTCAGAACCAGAACTTCGATCAACTGAACATTTCTATTTACGCCTTTCAGATTTTGAAGACTCTCTGGAGCAATGGTTATCGACAAGGCAAGGCTGGAGAAAACATGTGCTCAATTTCTCTAAAGGATGGATAGAAGAAGGGCTTCAAGATCGCGCTATTACACGAGACTTAGATTGGGGAATTGAGATACCAGTCGATGACTTGGGAGAAGGCAAACGAATCTATGTCTGGTTCGAAGCTGTAGTCGGCTACTTATCTGCTGCGAAAGAATGGGCGGCCAAACAAGGTGAGCCGGAATCTTGGAAAGACTGGTGGGAGAACGACGAAGCGCAAAGTTTTTATTTCATCGGAAAAGACAACATACCCTTTCACACCATCATTTGGCCTGGGATGCTCATAGGTAACGGCGGATTAAATCTTCCCACCGATGTTCCCGCTAACCAATACGTTACTTTCAAAGGCGGCAAAGCATCTGCCAGCCGTGGAGTTGGGTTAACTATAGGAGAGGGCTTGGACATGTTTGAGCCAGACGCTCTTCGCTATGCGCTTGCAGCCAACCTCCCCGAACAGAGCGATACAGATATTTCAATAGAAGAGATCGTTCGAAGAATCAATGAAGAACTGGTAGCGACTTGGGGAAACTTAGTGAATCGAGTTCTTTCAATGGTGAACAAAACTTGTGAAGGACAAGCCCCTCCATCGGGAGAAAAAAAGGACGAAGACAATAAAGTTTTAGCTGAAGTGGATGCAATGCTCTTAAAAGCTTCTCAACAGTTAGAGAAAGTAGAAATCCGAGCTGCGCTTAGATCAGCTATGGACGGAGCCGCAGCTGTTAATGCTTACCTGAATGCAACAGAACCTTGGAGAGTCGCTAAAGAAGATCATGATCGGGCAACAACGATACTCAGTACGGCTTTAGAGGCAATCAATGGAGTTCGAGTGGCACTAGCCCCTTACCTCCCTTTCTCCACTACCAAACTTGAAGAGATTTTAGGTCCAATCAGCAGTTGGCAAAGAAGTCCAGTTATTGCGGGAACACCGATTCCAAAACCGACACCTTTGTTCGCAAAAATTGAAGCAACAGATGACTGAAAAGACTGTTGATGTTCAATGGTTTGACAACCATTGTCATCTCGGGGAAGACGCTGAAGCCATTATTGAACGCGCTCATCTAGTTGGAGTGACGAAAATGATAACTGTTGGAACCGACTTAGCGGAGAGTAACGCGGCGATCCAAATCGCAGAAAATTTTGAAAATGTTTGGGCCACCGCTGGGATTCACCCACATGAAGCCATACACGGAACGAATGGACTAAAAGAACTCCTTGACTCACCTCAAGTAGTAGCAGTGGGAGAAGCAGGATTGGATTTTTATTACGATCATTCACCGCGAAACGAACAAAAAGAAGTTTTCAAAGAGCAAATTGAATTAGCTAATGAAAAATCAATGCCACTGGTGATACACACAAGAGAAGCGTGGGAAGAAACGTTTTCGCTTTTGGACGCTGAAGGAACTCCAGAACACACCGTATTCCATTGTTTCACTGGCGGGCCCACAGAACTTAAATCTTGTCTATCGCGCAACGCTTTCGTTTCTTTCAGCGGAATAGCCACTTTTTCTACTGCCTTAGAAGTACGCGCCGCAATTGAAGAATGCCCCCTTGAAAAACTACTCTTAGAAACTGATTCTCCATATCTCGCTCCAGTTCCACTTAGAGGTCAAATAAATGAACCAGCAAACATAATTCACACTGGTCGACTCGTAGCTGAGATAAAAAGCCTTGCTGAAGAAGAAGTAGCTTCAGTAACTACTCAAAACGCAGAAAGATTTTACAGGCTCACTGAAATGAACTAAAAGTGGGCAAGATTCGCGCTTAAAGTGGTCGCTCTCGCGCGAGTATTTATTACTGTTTGTTTTTTCTCTCAATTCTTCATAAATTTTTGTTCGGCTATAGCATTTTAAAATTAGCTATCAGAGGGGAAAGGGACGGAGCTCTGGAAGCCGATACCACCATCGAGAGGTGGCGAGTAGTGGTAGTGGCGGTAGCTACTATCGCTGCAGTGCCTCTTCTCGTTTTAGAAAATCCAAATTCTTTTGGCTCTGTGACATCAACTGCCGGGGCTACGGAAACTTCTTTGGCTGCAACAACAGCCGAAATTGCCGCGCAAGAAGTATCAGAGAGTTCCGGAATAGTTCTTTCAAACCTTGAAGAAGAAAACAGCAGAACGAGCCAGTTAGATGAAACTCAAGCTGTGATGATACTTGCTGAGGCAAAAGCTCAAAAAATATTAAAAGACGCTGTTGAAGCTAAAGAAAAAGAAACACTTTCAGTTTTTGAAACAGCAGAAATTGTTTCAGCAGAACGAGCTGAAGAACTCGCAGAAGCGAGGATCGAATACATAGAGTCCCAAGGTTCCGCATCTCCTACAACTCTTCCCCCTTACGCGCCGCCAGCACCTAATGGACCGTCGGAACAGCAATGGAGTGATTTACGACGGTGTGAGTCAACTAACAATTACCAAGCAATAAGTCCTTCGGGGACTTATCGAGGCGCCTATCAATTCAGTCAAGCTACATGGGATTTCATCTCAGGAATTTCCGCTCACGTTGAAGTTCACCATTTATTTGGCGTAGATCCCATTGACGCTTCTCCCTCTGAACAAGATTTGATGGCGCTCACTCTTTATAACTACTGGGGTAGAGGCCAGTGGCCTGAGTGCGGCCGCTTTTTGCCGTAACTTCTAGTTATGACCCTTACTCGGACAGAAGTCCGGGATCTTTTAGATCGATATCAGATAAGCCCTAAACGCTCTTTAGGTCAAAATTTTGTCGTAGAGCCAAATACTGTTCGACGAATAGCTGAGCTAGCAGAAATTGAAACAGGTGATCAAGTTTTGGAGATAGGCCCAGGACTGGGTTCTTTGACCTTAGCTCTTGCGGACCAAGGAGCGGACGTAACAGCCTTAGAAATTGATGACAAACTTGTTGAAGTACTTAAAGAGGTAACAGTTGGGAAACAAGTCAATATCTTGCATGAAGATGCTATGAAATTTGATTTTAAAAACCATACCTCTAGCGGGAGATGGAAACTCGTAGCTAATTTGCCCTACAACATTTCGGTTCCATTGATTTGCAATGTTTTAGATACATCTCCTTCCATAACCGAGATGCTGGTCATGGTCCAGAGTGAAGTAGCGGATCGTCTTGTAGCAAGACCTGGAACAAAAGCGTACGGCTTCCCATCTGTGAAAGTTTCTTTTTATGCAGAAGCCTCTTTAGTGAGCCGTGTTCCACCTTCTGTATTTTTGCCGCGGCCAAGAGTTGATTCAGCGATCGTCAGAATTAAAAGGAAGCCACATCCAGATACGACAGTTGACGTAGAGGCTCTTTTTTCCTTAGTGAGAATGGGGTTCACTCATCGCCGCAAAACATTGCGCCGCTCTTTGGGAGGCATGGTCAAAGAAGAAGAGTTTCAAAAATCTAGTATTAATTCAACAGCAAGAGCGGAAGAATTAAATATTGACGAATGGGTGCGTCTAGCAAAGGAGGTCCGCCATGAGAACTGAGTTGAGATCTCCAGCAAAACTCACTCTTTCCCTCCGGATTACCGGAAAAAGAGAAGATGGCTACCACTTCATAGAAGCGGAAATGGTGAGCCTAGATCTTTCGGACCGAATAGTTATTTCTGATGGAGATGGCTTGACGATAGAGGGACCTGAAATTGGATTCAGTGTTGAATCAGGCAGTAACAACTTAGTTACACAAGCTCTTGAATTATTAAACAGGAAAGCCTTGATTCGCCTAGAAAAGAACATTCCTTCAGGCGCAGGTTTAGGCGGAGGGTCTACTAACGCAGCAGCAATACTTCGATGGGCTGGTTTCACAGACCTAGTCAAAGCAGCGTCTTTAGGGGCTGATGTCTCTTACTGTATTGTTGGAGGTCGAGCTAGAGTTTCAGGAATTGGTGAAGTGGTGGAACCTCTACCATTCGTTGAAAAAACCTTTACTCTCCTCACCCCGCCATTTGGCGCTTCTACTCCAGCTGTTTATAAACACTGGGATGAAATGGGAGGTCCAGTGGGAGGTAACGGCAATGACCTTGAACCTGCTCTGCTTAGCTACATGCCAGAAGCCGAGCAATATAAAAACCGATTAGCGGAAATATCTGGCAAAATCCCTCAATTAGCGGGATCGGGTTCAACATGGTTTGTGGAAGGAAGTTTCCCCGCAGAAGGCTGCCAAGTAGTAAAGACTATTCCGTCTAGCCTGTTTGAAATGTAATGAATTTGGCTGAGTTTTTTAGGAGGAGAAATGGGTAAGAACTTAGTGCAAAGTGACGCAAGGCTTCTATGTGACGAATTGCCGCCCGTAGGGCCGTTAGCTCTAGGTCTTTGGCGATACACCAACACCGATATTGGTCACGCGACAAATTTACTTGAAGCAGCAATAGATCTCGGCATCAACTTGGTAGACAATGCCGATGTTTACGGACTTGATTGGGGTGGAAATGGTTTTGGAGCCTGCGAAGAACTTCTCGGTCAAGTGCTTTCAGGAAGCCCTGAATTACGAGACCAAATAGTGTTGGCAACCAAGGGAGGGATACAGCCTCCTGTCCCATACAACTCAAGTAGCGAGTATCTCCGAAAGGCTTGTGAAGATTCTCTTCGCCGCATGAATGTTGAACAGATTGACTTGTATCAAGTGCATCGCCCGGACATGTACACTCATCCAGCCGAAGTCGCTGCAACGCTTGACAGTCTCGTAGAGGAAGAAAAAGTCATCGCTCTCGGTGTTTCAAATCACTCACCCAGTCAAATAAAAGCATTGCAGGAACATTTAAGGAATCCTCTTATCGCTGTTCAGCCGGAGTTCTCAGCATTACATTTAAACCCTTTACGTGATGGAATACTTGATTTAGCTGCAGAAAGAGATCTTGTTCCACTGGCATGGAGTCCGCTAGCAGGAGGAAGCCTGGCTACCGGAGAAGGCATCCCATCAGAACTTGCGGCAGTCCTAGATGAATTAGCAAGCCGTGAATCTGTTGATAGAGCAACTATCGCTGTCGCATTTGTTTTATCTCACCCAACGTCACCGATTGCAATACTTGGAACTCAAACAATTGAAAGACTAGAAAAACTTTCAGAAGCACTCCAAGTGTCTTTAACGAGAGCAGATGTTTATAAAATCATCCAAGCTTCAGAAGGCGTTCCTCTTCCATGAGTGAAACTGTTCGGTATGGAGTAATCGGCACAGGATTGATGGGGATCGAACACATTCACAATCTTCAAGCCCTTCCGGGAGCAGAGATTGTTGCGGTAGCAGACCCTGATCAAAATTCTCTAAATCACGCCAAATCAATTGTGGACTCTCAAACTGGGCTTTTTCAGAATCATAGAGATCTATTAGAACGAGGGGAATGTGATGCTTTGGTGATCGCTACCCCAAATATGACTCATACTGAAATACTTTTAGAAGTTCTAGAAACAGGGTTACCTGCTTTGGTGGAAAAACCTTTGTGCACCACAGTTTCAGATTGCAAAAAAGTTATAGAGAAGGCAGGCAACCAATCAAAAATTTGGGTTGGTCTTGAGTACAGGTATATGCCAGCTATCGCGGAACTCATCAGACAAGTAAAAGAAGGTAAAACTGGACCTATCAGCATGGTAGCGATACGGGAACACAGATTCCCTTTTCTCAAAAAAGTAGGGGACTGGAACCGATTTAATGACAATACAGGAGGAACACTGGTTGAGAAGTGCTGTCACTTCTTTGACCTGATGCGTCTTATTTCTGGATCAAATCCAATCCGAGTATTTGCTTCTGGCGACCAAGACGTCAACCACCTTGACGAGAGTTACGACGGCCGCGTTCCAGACATTCTTGACAACGCCTATGTGATCGTTGATTTTGAGTCGGGAACTCGCGCCATGTTAGATCTCTGCATGTTTGCAGAAGCATCTCATAATCAAGAAGAAATTTCAGTTGTTGGATCATTAGGAAAAATTGAAGCACTTGTTCCCGAATCCTTGGTCCGGACAGGCATAAGAGGAGAACATAGTCTCGGAAATGTAGATACAAAGATCACTTCTCATTCCGAAATCCCATACCAAGGCCACCATTACGGTTCTTCATACATTGAACATGAACGTTTCTTCAAATCTGTTCTAGAAAACTCTCCTCCAGAAAGTTCGTTAGAAGATGGTTTATGGTCAGTGGCTATGGGAGCAGCAGCCCATCAATCCATAGAAGAGGGAAGAGCCATCAAAATAGAAGAAGTTATGAGGAACTAGATGCCAGCTCATGACTCTCTAGAAATATCTTGGTTCGCAGCCCTTTGCGATGATGATTACGAATTTCTTGGCGTTCCAGACCCGTCACTGCAAAGCTCATGGGAACACTGCAAAAAGATCGTACTAAAAGCTGAAGAACAAGGATTCGACAACATTTTGCTTCCCTCGGGTTATCAGTTAGGAATTGATGGCACAAGTTTTGCTGCAGCGATAGCAAGCCAAACCAAAAAAATCAGACTCCTACTTGCTGTACGCACTGGAGAAGTTTGGGCGCCACAGCTAGCTCGTCAGATAGCTTCCATAGATCAGATAGCTGAAGGCCGTTTAGACATAAACATTATTTCTAGCGATTTACCGGGCGAGAAAATAGATTCAAAAGAAAGGTATGAACGCACCACCGAATACATGCAAGTTTTAAGGCAACTCCTTGATGGCAAAGACATCGACCATCAAGGAGATTTCATAAAATTACAAATTTCTCCTCCCCGTATCAGGACTGTTTCTGGCAGTTGTCCCGCGTATTATTTTGGAGGATTTTCTGAAAATGCAAAGGAAGTGGCAGCGGCCGAAGCGGATGTGTTTCTCACTTGGCCAGACACAGTCACGGAGGTTGAAAAGACAATAAAGGAAATGACAGACCGCTCAGCAAAGAAGGGGAGAACCCTGAAATACGGGCTCCGAAGCCATGTCATTGTAAGAGAAACCGAAGAAGAGGCTCGCAAAGCCGCTGCTCAACTTGTGAGCAAACTTGATGATGGAGTTGGAGCAGAGATACGCAGCCGTTCCTTAGATGCAAGTTCGGTTGGAGTAAGTCGACAAATTGAGTTACGGCAAAGCGCAGATCAAGACGGTTTCGCGGAAGAAGGGCTTTGGACAGGGATTGGGAGAGCCCGCAGCGGAGCAGGTGCAGCAATAGTTGGAGACCCCGACCAAGTCGTGAGAAAAATTAGGGAATATCAACAAATCGGAATCGAAGCATTCATATTTTCTGGATATCCCCATATAGAGGAATGCGAAAAATTCGGGCAACTGGTGTTACCCCACCTCACTCATCACTCACTTACTTAAAGTTGAGAATATTCAGAAAGAGAATTTACTTACCGCGTTGACGCTGAGCACGAGTGCGCTTAAGCATCTTGCGATGCTTTTTCTTCCGCATACGTTTACGTCTTTTTTTGATTAAAGATCCCATACCGGCGGATACCGTATCGTGCAATGAAGAAGAATTTGCACAAATTGAAGAGTAAATTAATAAAACACTCTGTGATTGGTTATTGAAGCGGTACGATTCAGAACCAGAATGGCCGGTAGTTCAACTGGCAGAACGCTGGGTTTTGGACCCAGAGGTTGGAGGTTCGATCCCTCCCCGGCCAGCTAATATTTGAAAACAAATTAAACAAAGAGGCACTTTCGGAAAACGAGAGTGCCTTTTACTTTTAGGTAAGACAGCCAAAAGCTGGTTTGAGAGTATTTTCGCAGTACATGTATTCAGCGGTGTCATCAGCCCAGGGTTCAATCACCATATTAGGAAGTGTGTAATCCTCGCTGCATCCGACGCGGGAGTATTGCCCTAAGTCTTCATGATCGACGTATTGTTCAGTTCCGTAATCGAAGTACCAGAAGTTGTAATACATGGAACAATCAGCGTCCCAACGGTACCCGCATCCTTCCGCAGTAAATGAATCGCCTTCAGCTATAGAACCATCGCTTTGTTCTTCGCCGAAAAGGTACATGACTTGCTCCCAGAATTCGTTGGTAACAACGAGATCAGCTAAAGCATCGCAACGGTCGTTGTAATCGAGAACGTATTCGTTCTTGATGAGCCACTGGGAGCCATCAGAAGAAAGTTCCCACATGTCGTCGAACCTTTGGGTAGCGAAATTGTAAGTGAATCCAGAATTTAAAGAAGGGACCCAGTATCGAGGTGGGAGTTCAATCCCAGGAGCAATGAGTTCTCTATCTACAAAACGTTCTTGTCCGTAATCCCAGGTCCAAAAGTCATAGTATTCTCCGGTTATTTCATCAAGGCGGAAACCACATGTTTCAACGAACCCTAAACATCGTGGTTGAGGTTCAGTGACGTATTCTTCTTTCGTTACCCATTCAGAACCATCTTCGGACAGTTCCCAAACATCGACATAGGCTCCTACAGAGGAATCCCAGCCCCAACCGCATTCCGGTATGAGAGCTTCGCAACGAACGAGAAAGCTTGAGGCTTCTGAGGTTGACGGAGGAACAAACGTCGACGTTGTTGTTGACGTTGTGCTCGTTGTTGCCGTGGAAGCGTTTCCAGAAATAGCTGACGTGTCAGACGTTGACGTGGAGGAGCAGGACAACGAGAAAGCTAGCGACACGATGGTTAAAAGTTTTAGTGAACATGTTTTCATTTTTTTCTTTCTTGTATTTGATGTTAATACTTTTGACGTTCAAGAAACTCTGCGAGTTCCCAGAGATAAATAAAAATTATTTTCTAGTGATGCTTCTTTTTTCAAAATGGTCCATGATGAATCTATGGCGGCACTGGAAATTTTTGATAACGGAGTTTCTATTGAACAAATCATTCCTGCGTTAGAACGTGATGGCGCAGTCATTATCCGAGACCTACTGTCGACGGAAGCAACTAACCAAATCATTGAAGACCTTTCCGAAACGTTAGAGACAAGTACACCGGGTTCGAAAAGCGGTATAGAGAGTTGGGAAGATTTCCATGGAGACAAGACAGTTCGTTTCTGTGGACTTGCTGCCAAAAGCCGAGCGTTTGTAGATCATGCTCTCCTAAATGAATATCTAATAAAAGTATCTGATCATTATCTTCTCAAAGGTTGCGCTGACTACTGGTTAAACACTGGACAGGTTATGGCAGTTGGATCATCAGAGCCTGCTCAATATTTACATAGAGACGAAGATAATTGGCCAGAAGCGATGAGCGAAGATCATGAAATAACGTTCAGCTGCATGTATGCACTTTCAGACTTCACAAAAGAAAATGGCGGAACTGTGGTAATTCCAGGATCACAAAACCTTCCAACCGGTGTGATTCGAGGACTGGAAGTTCCACCGGAAGAGATTGCATATGCGGTGATGTCCGCTGGCAGCGGAATGATTTACTCCGGCAAAGTAGTACATGGCGCAGGCGCAAATATCACGGAACAAATGCGCTACGGGATGCATGTGAGTTTCGTGGCTGGGTGGCTACGACCAGAGGAAGCAAGTCCCTTAGTGATAGATAAAGAGACCGCGGCCACGTTGCCGCCACGAGCCCGTCAACTTTTAGGATGGGGCTCCTACCACTCAGTTGGCGGAGGACGCACGTGGCTGGTTGATTTTGATGACGCGGAACGCTTATTTGATTGAAACAGAAATGCTCCTAGTGTGTAATACACAAGCTACTAGTAAAGGTAAGCAACTTTAAATGGAACTAGTTACTCATAAAAATCTTTATTTAGTCGCTGGACGAGTGAGTCAATCTTTAGGTAAAGAAATCGCAGGGTTAATGGGTGAAGAACTTGGCGACCCAAATCTTGAAGATTTTGCCAATGGTGAGATACATTGCAAATTCTCTGAATCCATTCGCGGTAGTGACGTTTTTATTATCCAGACCCACTGCCAAACACCGAACTCCTCCATTAACGATGCCGTTATGGAACAACTCATCATGGTGGATGCAGCGAAACGAGCATCGGCGAAACGAATAACAGTTGTTTGTCCACATTATGGTTACGGCCGTCAAGACCGGAAATCAACTGGACGCGAACCTATCACTGCAAAATTGGTGGCAAACCTTTTCAAAAGTGCTGGAGCAAGTCGTCTAGTGGGAGTAGACCTTCATTCAGGTCAGATCCAAGGATTCTTTGATGGCCCGGTAGACCACCTTACGGCCATGCCTGTACTCGTAGAACGACTTAAAGGGTTAGAGGGAGAGATAGCAATAGTTTCCCCGGATGCCGGTCGAGTAAAAGTGGCCGAACGTTATGCAATGCAACTAGGGGCTGATCTTGCGATTGTTCATAAGCGTAGAAGCCATACAGCGTTCAATACTGTTGAAGCAAAAGAAGTAGTTGGTGATGTTGAGGGTAAGACTTGCGTAATTGTTGACGACATGATTGATACAGCTGGAACTATTTGTGCGGCATCAGAACAACTAAAAGAAAAAGGCGCAGAACGAGTGATCGCGGCTACAACTCACGGAGTATTTTCTGGTCCAGCTATGGAACGCCTCGCTGAGTCATCAATAGAAAAAGTGCTTGTTACTAACACTTTGCCCATGCCTGAAGGGTACGACAATGAGTTGATAGAAGTTCTGTCAATAGCACCACTAGTAGCAGAAGCGTTACAAGCGGTATTTCAAGATTCTTCAGTAAGTGAAATCTTTGGCGGAGATCATCTGTCATAGGTAAAGATTCAGGCCGGAATGACGTAATTCTTCGCTAGAATCGTTCATCGGTCTTAATACAAATAGATAGAGATCTATTCGAAACAACAGTTTTGTATATAACTAAGAAAGTTTTTCAATGGAAGAGATTGTGCTTGCAGCAGATACGGGTCGAAACCCCGGCACACGGATATCAAAACGGCTACGAACAACAGGGAGCATTCCAGGGGTTCTTTATGGCCTTAGCGAAGACTCAATACCGTTGTCCGTAAAGTGGCCAGAGCTTCGTCTAGCTCTTACAACTGATGCCGGCGTGAATGCTGTTATCCAACTTGAGGTAGATGGAAAGCGTCATATGAGTATCGTGAAAGATATTCAACGCCATCCAGTGAGACGTGATGTGATACACGTTGATTTTCTTCGTATTGATCCGAGTCAGAAAGTAACAGTAGACGTTCCAGTCATCATGATTGGAGATGCATTAGAGGTTACTCAAGCCAACGGAATGGTTGACCAAAACCTCTTCTCGCTGACTGTTGATGCACCGCCTATGTCTATCCCGAATGAACTTGAGGTTGATATTTCAAGTTTGACGGTTGGAGATGCGATCCGAGTAGGAGATATTGGATTACCTGAAGGTGTTACCACTGAGGCTGACCCTGAAGAAACTGTTGCGGTCGGAATGATCACTCGATCCACTCTTGAAGCTATTGCGGCTGAAGAAGCTGCTGCAACTGAAGGCGAAGAAGATGGAGAGGGTCAAGAGGACGGAGCAGAAGCTTCCAGTGAAGATCAGGGTGACTCTGAAGATTCTGAAGAGTAACAGTTTGCACTGTCGTCCAGCCTCGGTTTGGAGAGGTTGTCATGTTGAGACGCTCATTTAAGAAGAATTCATCTGAATCTCAAAGATTCTTAGTCGTTGGCTTAGGTAATCCAGGTAGAGAATATGACGGCACTCGTCATAACGTTGGAGCTGCTGCAGTTCAAGCACTAGGAATTGCTCATAGTTCTCCTCTCAAGAAGATGAGAGAGCAAGCACTTACTAATGAGATACTGATTGATGGTGAAAAAGTCATTCTGGCATTTCCGCAAACATTCATGAATAACTCAGGTCAGTCAGTCAAGGCATTAATGAGAAAAAATAGTGTCAAAAACCCAGAGAATCTGATTGTGGTCCATGATGAAATGGACATTCCCTCTGGCGATTTACGAATTAAATCCGGGGGAGGACTAGCAGGACACAATGGGCTTAAATCAATAACTGCTCATTTAAAGACACAAGATTATCTGCGCATACGAATTGGTGTGGGTAAGCCGCCTAACAAAAATAATGGTAGGAATTACGTACTAAATCGACCGAACAGAGCTGAACAAGAGGAACTTTCAATCGTCATTCAAGAAGCAGTCGATGCTATTGAAGCGATAATCTGCGAAGGCGTTGATGCTGCTATGGCAAGATTCAACAGCCGTTCGTGATACTCAATCAGTTACTTGAGCGTCTCGAGGACGAAAAGGCCCTAGACGGTCTTTTTGGTAGACGAAGCGCGACTTTGGCTGTAGCCGAACCGGCGCGAGCCATTGTTTTAGCATCTCTCATTGAACGAGCGGAACGCCGACCTGTAGTAATAGCAGTACCAACAGGCTCAGAGGCTGAACGTTTAAGTAACGATTTGAAGAATTTCCTTGAACCTTCTGAGGTGGCACTGTTTCCCGCATGGGAGACCCTTCCTTTTGAAAGAGTCAGCCCGGCAATAGAAACAATGGGTCGAAGAATGCAAATACTGCATCAACTATCTGACCCGGAAACCTGTCCAAAAGTAATTGTTGCCTCAGGAAAAGCTTTGGTGCAGCAAGTAGGGCCATATTCAAAGAGAAGAAAACCTTTGCAACTGACTCTGAATGAAGAGATTGATCAAAGCGAAGTTATTTCTACCCTTGTTTCGGTTGGGTATAGAAGGGAATATCAAGTTGAACATCGGGGAGAATTTGCTGTTCGTGGATCAATAATTGATCTTTGGCCTTCAACATCTGAAGTTCCAATTCGATTAGATCTATGGGGAGATGAGATAGAGAGGCTGACAGAGTTCAGCGTAGCTACTCAGCGCTCAACTCTTGAATACAAAAAAGTTGAAGTTTTTCCTTGCAGAGAGCTCCTCCCCACAGAAGAAGTAAAACAGAGGGCACAGCAATTAATAGCGGAACAGCCGTGGGGTCGTGAACAATGGGAACGCTTAACAAATGGTGAACTCTTCGACGGGATGGAATCTTGGCTTCCTTGGATTACCCCCCAGGAGCGAGTTCTCTTTGATTTCATTGGAGACAACGGACTCATAGTTCTGATTGAGCCACGGAGACTCCGAGACAGAATTTCAGACCTTCGTGCTGAAGAAGCAGATCTTGTCGCAGTGCTTGCAGATACTTGGGGTGCAGAAAATACCGAATTCCCTCAACTCCACACAAAATGGGAGCGCCTTCTTGAACACAATGATTCGCCGCGCTGGTCTATAGATGCTACGCCTGAAGGACCTGATTCATCCATAGTCCCAGCACATGGTTGGGGTCGCTCAGCCGGGGGAGAAGAAAGCGTAGTTCAATCATTATCAAAGTTATTGTCAGATGGTTATCAAGTGCTACTTGTCGCAGATGGAGATGGAACAGCAAATCGGTTGACCGAAAACATGGCAAAAGAAGGCATTGAATTACAGCGATCCGCTGAACCGCCGAATTTTTCAAACCCATCTGGTCAAATAACTGTTGGATCGTTAGAGCGAGGTTTTGTGCTTACAAATTCTCGCCTTGCAGTTATTACAGAGGCAGAACTTACCGGAAGAAGACGAACACACCGCCCAAGGGGGCCTAGACGCAAAGCTGCGGTCAGAGTGTTTGAGGATTTACATCCTGGAGATTACGTAGTTCATGAATTCCATGGAGTCGCAAAATTCTCCGGTCTCGTAACCCGGACTTTAGGCGGCGTAGAACGCGACTATCTTCTTTTGGAATACCGCGGAGATGATCGCCTTTATCTACCTACCGACCAGATTGATGCCATACGCCCCTATACCGGAGGAGATTCTCCAACTCTCAGTCGTATGGGAGGGGCCGATTGGGAACGATCTCGAGCACGAGTTCGCTCTGCGGCATCAGAAATAGCTCAAGAATTAGTCCTTCTTTACCAAAAACGTATTACAACAAAAGGTCATTCATTTGGGCCAGACACTCCTTGGCAGCAAGAAATGGAACAATCATTTCCTTTTCAAGAAACTCCAGACCAGAACTCAGCAATTAATAGTGTCAAAGAAGATATGGAGAACTCTTTGCCAATGGATCGGCTTGTTTGCGGAGACGTCGGGTTTGGGAAAACCGAAATAGCGATCAGAGCTGTTTTTAAAGCAGTGCAAGATGGAAAACAGGCAGCGATTCTGGTGCCTACAACTCTCTTAGCGCAGCAGCACGGACAGACATTTGCTGATCGATTTGCACCATACCCAATAAGGGTTGAGGTGCTGAGCCGATTCCTTACCGCCGCTGAATCACGAAGAGTAATTAGAGACATTCAAGACGGAACTGTTGATGTCGTGATCGGCACTCATCGTTTGTTGTCAGGTGATGTGGAATTTCAAAAATTAGGGCTTCTTGTTGTAGACGAAGAGCAGCGTTTCGGCGTCACACATAAGGAAGCAATAAAGCAGATAAAAAGTAATGTTGATGTGCTTACCTTGACAGCAACTCCGATTCCAAGAACATTAGAAATGTCATTAACAGGGATACGAGACCTCAGCCTTCTAAATACTCCACCAGCTGACCGTCAACCGATACTCACTTATGTCGGTGAATATGATGAACGTGCCGCTGTTGAAGCAATACGAAGAGAACTTCTAAGAGAAGGTCAGGTCTTTTTTGTTCACAACCGGGTAGCGGACATAGAACAAGTTGCCGGAGGACTAAAAGAACTTGTTCCTGAAGCACGAATAGCTGTAGCCCATGGCCAGATGGAAGAGTCCGCACTGGAATCTGTAGTTCTTGATTTCTGGGAGGGCTCTTACGACGTTTTGGTTTGTACGACAATCATTGAATCAGGTATTGATATGCCGACGGTAAATACTCTTGTAGTGGATCGAGCAGACTTACTTGGATTAGGCCAAATGCACCAGTTAAGAGGCCGTGTGGGGAGAGCAGGGCAACGAGCTTACGCATATTTATTTACCCCTGCTGACAGGTCTCTTTCAGAAGAAGCGTATGAACGACTTAGAACCATCGGAGAAACAACAGAACTTGGGTCTGGATTTCGGATAGCGATGCGAGACTTAGAGATAAGAGGCGCCGGAAATATTTTAGGAACAGGGCAAAGTGGACATATCGCAGCAGTGGGTTATGACCTGTATTGCCAGATGGTTACAGAAGCCGTGGCGGAACTTACCGGGAAAACTTCTGAAAAGCCTCTAGAAATACGCGTTGAGATACCTGTTGATGCGCATTTACCGAAAGATTATGTTTCAAGAAGCGATCTTCGCCTCGAAGCGTACCGTCGCCTGGCTTCTGCAGGAATCAACTCGGAAACAGAAAGTGTTGATGAAGTACAAGCCGAGTGGGAAGACCGGTATGGTCCAGTTCCAGATCCCGCTATGGCTCTCTTAGCGGTGGGAAGATTACGTGCTCTTTGTTCCCAGTTGGGAATATCTGAAGTTATTGTTTCTCGAACTCCAGGCGGATTTGATCCTGGAAGAGCAGAATACATAGCACGATGTTCTCCTGTAGATCTGCCGCTCAGCCGTCAAGCACGTTTACAGCGACTATTTGAAGGATCAATTTATAAAGATGATCAGAAGGTTTTGCACCTTCCAATACCGCAACCTCTTGATGAAGAAACCCCAGGAGAATTAGCGGTCAAATTATCAGAAATGCTTAAAGATCTTGTTCCGGCCGCTGATTTGGCTGATTCCCCCATAACCTCCTAGACGATGAAAACTTTTTTCCGATTCTTAGTCATAAGTTCTTTGCTCGTTGTTTCTGCTTGTGGATCATCGAGTAACGCTATTGAAGTTGGACGGACCTCTCTTGATCGAGAGGCCTTGAATGATTGGATTATTGAACGCGGCTATTACGGAGATGCCGATGCAGCAGAAAATCTTGATATCTCTTTGGGTGTGATCCAACAATTCATCGAATTTGAGGCTCTTGTTGATCTTCTCGCTGATCATGAAGTAGTCCCTTCTGAAACTGATCTTGAATCAGCCGAAGAACAATTATTAGAAAACGGTTTCGAATCGGGTTCTCCAGTTCTAGAACGACTCAAAGTTTGGCAATCAGCTTTGAATCTGGCGAATCAGTTTGGATCCGGAGTTCAGGCAGCCTATGAAGAGCATGCTCATCTAGCAGGCCATGACCTATGCACAAGCCATATTCTTGTTTCAACCCGACAGGAAGCAGATGGACTAATCAATTCACTCAGCGACGGAGCAGACTTCTCTGAATTAGCAATCACCTTCTCACAAGATCCCGGTTCGGGAAGTCAGGGCGGAGATCTTGGTTGTGTAACAACAGGAGCTTTTGTTCCAGAGTTTGAACGAGCAGTTCTCGGAGCTCTTCAACAATTGGAAGTCGTCCCTGAAGAAACCGTGATAGGTCCAGTTCAAAGCCAATTCGGTTTCCACATCATTCGAATTGATGAAGTAAAACCTGTTGATCCTCCATCATTTGAAGAAGCAGGACAAAAGGCACTTCAACAACTGGTTGAATTTGCAACTATGACCCGCTCTGTTTCTCTTGACGCGAGATACGGAAGTTGGGATCCAGTTATTGGGAAAGTAAACCCTCCATCCGGCCCAACAACTAATTAATTGGGATGACAGATAAGCGAACGGACTCCTTAGGGCAACTCATCGTCCTAATGGATCAGTTACGCGTAGATTGCCCTTGGGATGCAAAACAAACTCATACATCTCTTCGATCTCACCTTCTAGAAGAAACCTATGAGGTTCTCGAAGCACTTGATCATCTTGATGAAGAGACAGGAAAGGGTACGGAACACTTAAAAGAAGAACTAGGGGATTTATTACTTCATATCGTCTTCCATTCCCGCATTGCCGAAGACAGAGGACACTTTGACTTGGAAGACGTCGCTAAAGAAATAACAGAAAAACTTGTACGCCGACACCCACATGTTTTCCCAGCAGAAAACGAGTCAGAAGAAGCGAAAGATATGGATCAAATGGCTTCTACATGGGAGCAAATAAAGAAGAAGGAAAAAAACCGATCTTCAGTATTTGAAGGGATACCAAAGACGTTGCCGGCGCTCTCTAGAGCGTCGAAAGTGCTTCGTAAGGCATCAACATTAGGTATAAATCAAATTTCTGTAGAAATTGAGCCAAAGAACGAAGAAGTTTTCGGAGAAGTTCTACTTGGATTAGTTGAATGGGCTCGAATAAATGAAATCGATCCGGAAGAAACTCTACGAGTCGCTGTAGAGCAATATGTAGAAAAAGCAAAAGAGTTAGAGTAAAAAACTAATTACGGATCAGAAGGTTGGGGGGTTCGATTCCCTCCAAGCGCGCAAAACGTTTACGCAGGTTGTTCGGGTGGGGTGAACCCTTCAGGCCACACCGTTGACTCATCCCATTTAACTTCGGTGAGGTTCGCTTCGGTGAGGTTCGCTTTGATGAGGTTCGCTTCGGTGAGGTTCGCTTCGGTGAGGTTCGCTTCGGTGAGGTCCGCCCTGTTGAGGTCCGCTCCTTCAAAGTTTGCTTTGATGAGGTTCGCTTCGGTGAGGTTCGCTTG
>CACPKO010000019.1 GCA_902634555.1 Actinomycetota bacterium | reverse complement strand
ATCTGCAATCGCTACGAACACTGTTGAAAGAATGAGACCAGCGAAAGCTAGCCCCCAAAAAGGAACGATCTCACTTACAACTTTGTGGCCGCCTCTGTCTCTTTCCCAAACGTAATGTCGGCTAAGGAAATATGAAGGAATACTGCCTGCCACTACCGCCACTCCGTTAGCTGCTATGCCTACAAGATTGAGGTGTTCAAAGCAGATGTATAGAAGTGTTTGGCCGGTAACAACATTAACCATTGAGACTCCGGCAAATCGAAGCAATTTAGTTCCATAGTTGTGGCGGAGACGCGCTAAACGAGCAAGGAGTGCTGAGGACATGAAATGCAATCTTAATAGCGGATAGAGGAAAGATCGGGGCAAATAGCCATAAATCTAATGATTTAGGGCCAAACGACTGGGAATAAGGGGTGGTTTAGCTCTTCTCCATCCTGTAACCCTGTTACTGGGTCTTCTAATTCTGGAAATGGCGGCGATGTTTTCCATGAACGTTGGGCTCGACGAACATTATCTCCTACGTAGCGAAGAGAAACTGTTCTTCTTCCTTTTCTTGATCCCGGAGCTGCGTGTAAGGAGAGAAATGAAAAGCAGATGGCGTCTCCTGGTTCAAGCGCCCAGGACCTAACGGAGAACGAATCTCTATCGTTATCAATATCTGGGACTTCTTGAAGAGTGCCTTCTGGAAACCAGCGGGCTTCTTTATCTACGAACGTGCGTGGCATCATCCAAGAACCAGTATGGGTGCCGGCTACAACCTCCATGCATTCTTCTACCGGAACTGACTCAAGTGGTATCCAGAAGGAAACTGTTTGAGTTCCATTCAGGTCATAATACGGCTGATCCTGATGCCATGGTGTTCGTTGTTGATTACCTTTTGAGCGAACCAAAATATGGTCATGATGAAACCTTATGGTTGAAGATTTAGTTAATAGAGATGCAACCTGTGGCAAGGAACTATTTCGTGCAATGGTTTCAATGGGTTTTTGGTCCTGCCATCGGCGAAAATCTTCAACAAAACCCTTTGACCTCTCTTCACGAGATTGAGGAATAGAAAGAGGCCCAGGGTTGTCTTCAATTGAGGCAACGGCAGTTTTTAAAGATTCAATTTCTTGTGCGCTAAGGATCTGACGAATTGCAACAACACCTTCACGCTCAAACTGCTGAATCTCATGATTTGTAATCATTTATTTAGTAAACCAGCGTTCGTAGTAATTCACCCTCTAGGGTCTATACATGCTTGTTGTCACGCTATTTGGACTTACCTCATTAATTGTTGGCCTTGTAATTGGCTGGCCGATCCTTGTAGCTCTTTCAATTATTTTCGTATTCGTTCAGGTAATCATGACGATTGCGAAATATGCCGTTAAATATAACGATGACCGCTTAATAGAACGAACAAAAGACGCCTGACTAAATCTTTATTTCGATTACAAATCTTTTCGATAGACGTTTGTTGATCGTTCTACAAAACCAATTCTTTTATAGAGGCGGTTTGCGGCTTCACGAGAGGGCCGGGACGTCAGATCCACTGTTTTAGCCCCTGCTGATTGTGCATGATTTATGGCTGCTTGGTTAAGCGCTTCGCCAACGCCTTGCCCGCGAGCGCTTTCGTCTACCACCACGTCTTCTATCCATGCACGTAAACCCGTGGGTATATAGAAAAGGGCGAGAGTTAAACTTCCAACAATCTTTCCTTCTGATTCAGCTATAAATACTGTTGAAGCTTCGCTTTGTACGATTTTTGACAACGCTTCGAAATCAGGCGGCGGATTCGAACTTGACAGTTGTGGGATAAGGCGTTCCATAGCCTCTATAAGTTCAGGAGTTACTTCTACTGCTTCAGTGATTTCTAACACAGCATTAATTGTACGTCACGTCTCACTTATCTGTATACCAGCGCGTATTTTTGAAGTTCGACGGTAGCATCGCTTTTAATGTCATCACTTACCCCGCATCTACGTTGGACCGATGAAGTCGAGTTGCAATCCCCTGTTTTGTTAGCCGCGTTTGAAGGTTGGAATGATGCCGGCGAAGCTTCAACCACCGCTGCTCGTTACTTACGTGATCATTTCAAAGCAAACCCTGTAGCAACTATTGATGCCGAAGATTTTTTCGATTTCACTGTTGCTCGGCCTTTCGTGCGATTACAGAGCAACGCTCAAAGAACTATTCAATGGCCGTCAACAAAACTATCTGCGGCTTCTATTCCAAACTCTGAATATGATCTGGTCACCCTGATAGGACATGAACCACAACTTCGGTGGAGAACCTTCGCTGAACAAATCGCTGCAGTAGCCGAAGCCATCGGAGCCTGCCAAGTAATTACACTTGGCGCGTTGCTAGTAGACATGCCGCACACTCGCCCGGTGCAAGTCTATGGAAGTAGCGATGATGCTGATCTGGCTGAACGACTCGCTATCTCCCCATCAACATATGAAGGCCCAACAGGAATAGTTGGAGTGCTCTCATCACATTTACGAAAATTAGGAATGCCGACCGCCTCTTTTTGGGCTGGTGTGCCTGCTTACGTGTCTAACGCCCCATCACCTAAAGCCGCACTTGCTCTTGTTAATCGGGTATGTGGCGTTTTTGATGTATCTATTACCTGTACTGATTTAGAAATAGCTGCTGCTGATTACGAACGTCAAGTCAGCGACATTGTCGCAGAAGATGACTCAACTGCTGAATACGTAGAACAACTTGAGAGTGACTTTGATAGAGAAGCTTCGGAATCAGATTTTTCGGATGATCCTGATCGGCTTGTCTCCGAAGTTGAAGATTTTCTTCGCAACCATCCAGGCCGGAACTAGTTCTCTACATCCTCTACTAAAGAACTTAGATTTTCTGAACCGATAGTCTCCGTTAAAGCGCTATCTTCGTCCCCAATCCAAATAGGGTCACGCGGGCGATCAAACCGAACTGCAAGTTCTTCTCCACGAATAGCGGCAAAAGCTTCGTCTGCCCATTGTTCAGGAACGGCAGTCTTTTCTGGAAGTTCTCCCTCTGCGAAGAACCCCACATCAGCACACTCAAGAGGATGCGGTTTTAATTCTCCTCCAGTCATTTGACAATGAAATACCAATGAATAAAGCGGTATGCCTGTGAAACCAAGCCTCATTCCATCCAATATTGCTATTGGGCGAATGACTTCACAGTCAATTCCTGTCTCTTCTTTGACTTCTTTCACGACAACTTCTGAAGCAGAGTAACCAACATCAGCCCATCCTGTGGGATAAAGCCATACAAGAGAATCTGCTCGTTGCACTAACAACAATTCATTTTTGTCATTTCCAACAACAGCGCCAACTGTAATTTTGGGAGTCACATACCCAGGGACTCCTTTACCCACAGATTTCAACCATTCGTCTGCTAATACCTCTGCGTCTACGTTCTTCCCTCCAAGGGCATCTGCCTGGCTTCTGATCTCTGCTGCTACTTTCAATATTTCTTCGTAGCGTTCTTGTTCGTAAAGGTTTTCAGTGAATCCCAAGCCGGTTCGAGCTGATCCTGCTAACGCTTCTGCCCATCGAAGCAGATCCAGTTGATTTGGGAGATCACTCATAACTTCAACCGTAGTATGTTCACCCGCTCACATCACTATTAAAACAACAAAGAAAGACCTTGTATCCTTTGACCATGTTTCTTTAGGTTGAAATATGTTCTATTTCAGTTTGGGAATGGGTCAGGCTCTGACGGGTTTGTAGCAAGCCATACTGATTTAGTTTGCATAAAGCAGCGCATACCCTCAACCCCGTTTTCTCTTCCGTATCCGGATTGTTTAAACCCGCCTACTGGGGATTGAGTTGTAGCGTTGAAATAATTGTTGATATAGATAGTTCCTGCTTCAAGTCGTTCTCCAACACGAATTGCTCGGTTCATATCTTCTGTCCATATCCCTGCGGCAAGACCATAAATTGAATCGTTAGCTATCTGAATTGCTTCTTCTTCATCATCAAATGGGATGATTCCAACAACTGGTCCAAAAATCTCATGTTGAGCTAAATCCATGTCATTACTTACTTCACTAAAAATTGTTGGTCCAATGTAATACCCCGTATCGGGTCCCACATTTCTTCCATCCAAAAGCAGAGTGGCGTCTGATGCTTCTGCAGCCTCAATGTCTGTGAGTATTTTCTCGTAATGGGGTCGATTAGCTATTGGACCTACCTGTGTTGAAGGATCAAGCGGGTCACCAATTCTTGCCTTACCTGCAACAGCAACTAATCGTTTCGTAAACTCGTCAACGAGGCTGCTGTGAACCACAGCACGAGAGCCAGATACACAACTTTGGCCTGAAACAGGAAAAATGCCAGAGGCAACTCCGTTAACGGCTAATTCAAGATCGGCGTCTTCAAAAACAAGTTGTGGTGACTTCCCGCCTAGTTCCATTACTAGTGGTTTGATTTGTTGGGCTGCCGTTGACGCCACCGCTCTCCCACCAGGGATTCCTCCAGTCATACTGACCATTCGTACATCTGGGTGCGCCACTAGTGCCTCACCTGTTGGCTGCCCGTAGCCGGTAACAACATTCACCACACCTTTGGGTAAATCTGTTTGTTGGAGCACGTCCATGAATTCAAGTGTGGATGCTGAAGCGTGTTCTGAAGGTTTAATAACCACGGTGTTACCTGCGGCAAGAGCTGGGGCTAATTTACAGATAAGAACTCCGAGTGGTGAATTCCACGCAGTGATTAGGCCACACACTCCAAATGGTTCCCATTGAAGGTAATTCATCATGTCTGGTACATCCAAAGGGATGAAAGAACCTTCAAATTTATCTGTTAGCCCGGCGTAGTAATAAAAACTATCTGTTTGCCATGCACGCAACCCCGGGGTGATGTGTTGTGGGAGTTTGCCGTTGTCGCGAGTCTCAACTTCTCCGAGTCGTTCAGCGTTTGCTATTACTGCGTCGCCAATACCCCGAAGAATCTTGCCTCGCTCAGTTCCATTCATTTGAGGCCACGGGCCATCATAAAACGCTGATTTAGCTGCTTGTACTGCCCGATCTACGTCAACCTCGTTGCAATCCGGGATACGTGCCCAAACTTCACAAGTCGCCGGATTTTCGCTTTCAATCCATTTTCCTGAAGCGGGCTCGTGCCACTCTCCGTCAGCAAAATACTGATAGGTAGTTAACGATTCCATAATGCTGTCCTTTCTCTTTAAAAGAGATCAGTCAAAAGTGACGACTATTCGTCCTTCTTTGCCGGTCAACATCCAATTAAGAGCATCTTGAATTTCGTTAATTCGAACACGTCTCGAAATTAACCGATCTATCGGTAAGAGGCCTTTAAGGTAAGCCTCACATAAGTCCCTAATCGCTTTCCCGGTATCTGTCGTAGAGAAATAACTCCCGGTTATTGTCTTTTGCATTCGAATCAAATTCGCTGACCCGAATGTTGAATCGTCTTCTACACTCGGCACTCCAACAAGCACTAGTTTGCCTCCTGGTCGAACACCGTCCAGCCAGATCTGTTGAAGCCGAGGAATCCCAATCGCTTCAATCACCACATCAGCGCCTCGGCTTTCAGTCATTTCTAGAACCTGTTCCACGTCGTTATCGCTAGAAAGAATAAAGTCAGTCGCCCCAAGTTCTCGCGCAATTAACTCTTTTTCTGGGGACTGATCAACTGCAATGATCTGTTTAGCGCCTGCCATAGAAGCACCCATGATCGCACTAAGGCCAACACCTCCGGCTCCAACAACTACAACTCTATGATCAGGACTAACTTGACCTCGGTATATTGCTGCTCCTACACCTGTTGCTACAGCACACCCAATAATGGCGGCCACCTCGTAAGGCACTTCATCGGGGATCACTTCACAACAAGCCTGATCAACCACCATATGGTCAGCCCACGTTGACACACCGGAATAATGGAGAAGCGGTTTACCATCGCGTGAGATACGACTTGTCCCATCTGCCATATACCCGCTCCACACCGTCTTAGTTACTTCCCTACACAGTGCGTGCTCTGAACGGTCACAATAAAAACAGTTACCGCAATTTGGTTGCCAATTGAGCGCTACATGATCGCCCACTTTTACACGGCTGACACCCGATCCAACAGCTACAACCTCTCCAGCTCCTTCATGACCTACTACACAAGGAAGGTCAGCAGGATGTTGTCCCGTGATGGAATGCTGATCACTGTGGCAAACCCCAGAGGCACCCATCTTCACGAGTACCTCACCTTCATGCGGCTGTTCAAGATCAACTTCTTCTACTTGGACAGGGCCACCAACTGCATCTAATGTCACTGCGTTAATTTTCACTGTTTCTCCATTCAGAAGTTGACTGGCTTTTAAAAAATTAGATATCGGCGAAGAGTAGCAAATGCTTTTTCTCTCAGCAAAACCTATGCTTTTTGACTTTTATAAGTCCATACCAATCCAGCGCAAAACCGCCAGTTCAATCTCTGCTAAGTGTTCCAGGTCTTCAACTTTATTTCCATATTGGTCACGAATATAGAAAGCATCTATTACTTCAGATCCGAGAGTCTGCACTCTTGCGCTGACAATGTCTAGGTCCAACTCTGTGAACGCTCGTGTGATTCGGTAAAGAATGCCTGGTTGATCAAGACAACTGATTTCTAGAACTGTCGCAACTTCTGAGGTTTCGTTATCTACCGTTAATCGTGGTTGCACTGGACGAGCAGTAGCTTTTGTCTTCCTTTCAAAGCGTGAACGCTCACCTAGGCGTGCCGCGACTGCTAGTCGCCCTGCTAAAGCTTTCTCTGCTTGCTCTTCAATCAATTCCCACTTAATTTCTTGATCTTTTTTACTTTCTACTCGGAATACAGTTAGAAGTCGATTGTTTTCTGTATGTGCAGCAGCTCCAAAAACCCCAAGGCCGTTTAGTGCTAAAACACCAGCAACTTTTGAAATGATCCCGGATCGATTATTTGTTACAACAGTAAATGTTGAGTTCTCACCTTTAATGATTTGGTCAGCAGAGAACAGCATTTCTTTTTGTTCTTGATTTGGGAAGGAGCCTCCAATTACATCAAGAACATCGCCGCCTTCAAGGACGTGGGTTACTCGCGCCACTAATTCAGTCACAAGTCCATCTTTCCAATGGCTCCAAGCTGATGGTCCAGTAGCAATAGAGTCCGCTTCAGTTAAAGCACCTAGTAACTGTAGTAAGCGAATGTTTCCAACTGTTGCAGCTACGGACCTAATTGTTCCGTCATCGTCTAAGTCTCGCCTTGTTGCGATGTCTGGCAGAAGAAGATGTTGTTCCACCATTGCAGATAAAAGGCCAACATCTTCAACGGAATACCCCATTCGCCCGGCAATAGTTACTACTAGATCAACTCCGACCTCTGAGTGGTCACCTGGGTAACCTTTTCCAATGTCATGTAGAAGAGCCCCAACTACTAGTAAGTCCGGCCGATCTACCCGATTTTTTAGAAGAGATGCTTGAGCTGCGGTTTCTAACAAATGTCGATCAACCGTGAAACGGTGATAAGCATTTCTTTGTGGAAGGGACTGGCAAGGGCCCCATTCTGGTATCAGAGTCACAAAAAGCCCACTTTGATCCAGATCCTCGATGACTTGGATTGCTGGCCAACCAGTAAGTAGCAGTCTTTCAAAAAGTTTACGAGCTTCTTTAGGCCACGGGTCTGGAAGAACGGTTGCTCCTTCTGAAAGAGTTTCTAACGAAACACGGTCAAGATATGCATCATTTTCTGCTGCTGCGACTGCACTGCGAAGAACTACCAAAGGGTCATTTAAAGCTTCTTTATTAACTTGGATTCGCCCGTCATCAAGCACTAGCCCTGATGAAATTTCCCGTCTCAATACTTTCTGGATCATTCTCCTGGGTCCACGTTGCCCTAATACACGACCAATCCGGCGATGAGCTCCATCTCCTGTCCAAGCGACAACCCGAGCAGCGGAGGCGACAATAGACATCATTTGGTCTGCGTCTTCATAATTAAGTCGCGCTGCTATGTCGTCTTGGAGCTCCAACAAGAGCCGATCTGACCGACGGCCAGTCTCGCGATGAAGTTCAACTCGAACTTCAAGGAGAGTTTCAAATGCTTCCTCTAAGACTTTATTCTCTTGTCCTCTTAATACTTTTTCTGATTCTTCAACCCACTTCAAAACATGAACATCTCGTAAACCACCTCTCGCTTCTTTTAAATCTGGTTCTAGTAGAAATGCGACTTCGCCAAACTTTTGATGTCGGGTAATAACTGATTTATTTAGTTCAGATAAGTAATGAAAGGATTTGTTCACCCATTGATCTCGTGCTTTTAGCGAAAGTTCTTCAATCAGTTCACCATTTCCAGCGACTAAGCGAGCGGCCAGCAAACTGGTGGCCATATCTAAGTTCTCGTAAGCAACTTCGGCTATTTGGTCAATAGTCCCTACCTGATGACCGAGTTTTAATCCTGCATCCCATAACGGATACCAAATTTTTTCTGCTAGTTCGCTTACTTCTAGTTCTGGGTCATGGATTAGGAGTACGTCAATATCGCTCCCGGGGCATAATTCTCTTCTTCCATACCCGCCAATAGCTACAAGAGCTGTGCCCTGAGGCGCCATTGCATCTTCGTAAAGTGCTTTAAGAAATGCGTCTGTTCGTTTAGTGAGCGCATCACAAAATGCTGAACCAGTTAAAGAGCGATCTTTTAAAACATCTTCAGCATGTGTGATCATTTGTTAATCGTACGCTCCAAGTTCTTGATTCAAATTTCCAGATCGCAGACCTTCAAGATCTAAAGTCACATAAAGATACCCAGCAGACTGGACAGCAGCTACGATTTCTTCTCGCTTTAAAAGAACTTTGTTGATTTCTGAAATTGGGACTTCCAGACGCGCTGTTTTGTCGTAATGGCGAACGCGAAGATCGCTAAGCCCTAATTGCTTTAATGTTTTTTCAGCCTTTTCAACTGCAGAAAGTCTCGCTAACGTCACTGGGGTTCCATAAGGAAGACGGGAAGAAAGACATGGAGCTGCTGGTTTATTCCAGGTTCGTAGCCCAAGTTCTTGAGAAGTCTTTCTGACCGCATTCTTTGTAAAGCCAGCATCTACTAAAGGGAACCGAGCACCATGAGAAGATGCAACCGCCTGCCCGGGTCGGTGATCTCCAAGGTCATCTAAGTTCACTCCGAGTAAAACAGTGGCTGATTCTTGTTCCGCTATCGGAATTAAAGAATCCATCAATGCCTCTTTGCAATAGCCACAACGGTCTGCATCATTACTCAGGTATTTCTCAGATTCCATCTCACTTGTCTCTACGGTGCTCCATCGAAAACCCCATTCTGAGGCCAAATCTGCTGCATCTTGATATTCAGATTTAGGTAACGAAGGAGAAACTGCTGTTACTACATGACAGTGACTAGACCCAAGTGTGTTGTGTGCGACATGAGCGAGAAAAGAAGAATCTGCTCCTCCCGAAAAAGCCACAACAACATTTTCCATCCTCTCCAGATTGGTTTGAAGATTCTCTAACTGCTGAGAGTGACTCATATGAAATATGCCTAATTAATACTGAGGTGCTCGAAAACTACTTCTAGTTCGTTAACCACACCAGCATAGAAAGGTCCGAAATCAGCATAAATAGCGGATGCTTTGTCATAACGCATTGTGTAAACGACTTCTTTCAAATCATCGGGGTGTTCAGCGAACAAAGTTACTCCCCATTCAAAATCATCTACCCCAGTTGATCCAGTAATAACTTGTAAAACTCGTCCAGCGAATGCTCTTCCTGATGCTCCATGTTCATGCATAAGCTCAAGTCTCTCTTCAAAAGGGAGAGTGAACCAATTCACTTGTTCGTCTCGACGCTTAGACATCGGATAAAAGCAAAATGCAGGTTTGTCAGGTGGCGGCAACTCGGGGTAGAGACGGGAGTTACGCATCTGTTCAGGAAGCCCGGCTGCATATTCTGAAATCTCAGTCAATGAAACATAACTATCTACTATCTCCAGACCACTTTGAGCAAGAGATGTTTGAGCATCTCGTAGGCGCCACCAGTCGTTACCTAAAAGCATGAAGGCTACGTCTGCTTTGTGCCCCAATATTGCGGCAGTAACGACTTGGTCGCCCTGTTCTTCAATTTTTTTTACCGCTTGAATTACAGCCTGCCTGTCAGTACCACGAGCGGACTGCTCATCGTTTTCTTGTTTGGTCTTACAAAAGAGATGTAGGACCGCCAGACCTGTAGTTGGGGAAATTAATTCACTCATGACTTAGAAGTCTACGGACCTCTTTACCTTTCGTGGACAGATAACTAAGTTCAATCTTCATTGTAAATATTGAGACGTGAACCTCGAGCAAATCCTGCCAGTTGTAAACCTGCCCTATTTGCTGTTTCTACTGCTAAAGCAGAAGGTCCACTAACTGCTACTAATGCTGTGAATCCTGCCGCCCAAGCTTTCTGAACCATTTCAAATGATGCTCTGCTACTCACCCATAGGCCTAAATCTTCTGAAGGAAGTTTTTTGTCGAGAAGCAAATTACCCACAACTTTGTCTACCGCATTATGTCTTCCAATATCTTCACGTAAAAGTATTAGATCGCCTGTTCTATTAAATACCGCAGCTGCATGGACTGTGCCGGTAGCAGTAAATAAGGTTTGTTCTTCGGTAATTTCAGTTGCGGCTGTAGATATAACACTCAGATCAAAAGGGGTGGCTTCTAATTTGTTAAGTCGTTCGCAAAGTTGATCTATTGCTTCTGTCCCACATATCCCGCATGAGGAGGAGGAGGGTCCCAGTCGAGGCGTAGGTGGCTCGGCATTGCCGTCTGTGTCAACGGTGACGTCGTTATATTCAGATTCGCTAGCATTTCCCTGCCCGCAGTACCGTACTGACTTGATTTCAGCTTCACCGAGAAGGCCTTCAGTGAAACAGAAACCGGCGGCTAGTTCAAAATCATCTCCAGGAGTTCGCATAGTGGTAGCTACGAGTTCTCCGTCAAGCCGAATTGACATTGGCTCTTCCACAATGAGTTCATCTGGAACTCGACGCGATCCATCTGGATCTATGCGCTGAGTGAAAACGCGCTTTGTTCGACCTCGTGCCATTGAAACAATCCTTAGTTTCTAACTCATTTCACTTGAACCTAGAGGCAAACTTTACCAAAGAGTAATTTCAGCATCAGAAGATGCCTAGTTAATTTTCTTTAGAATCCCATGTCAGGCATGCCAGGTTCACCATTTTCTTCTGGTGCGTCAGCGATGACTGCTTCTGTAGTAAGGAATAATGCAGCGATTGACCCAGCATTTTGCAAAGCAGAGCGTGTTACTTTCGCGGCATCTATCACTCCTGCTTTTACTAGGTCTTCGTATTCTCCGGTAGAAGCATTTAAACCATTAGCGCCTTTAAGGTTTCTTACCTTCTCAACCACTACTCCACCTTCTAAACCGGCATTGACTGCTATTTGATGTAATGGACCTTCTAGCGCCTTTGCTACGATGCGTGCTCCTGTAGCCTCATCGTGACTAAGTTCGCTTTCAGCTTGTTGTGCGGCGCTCTGGGCACGGACAAGGGTTACTCCTCCACCTGCAACTACACCTTCTTCAATTGCTGCCTTTGTAGTGCTTACCGCATCTTCAATACGATGCTTTTTTTCTTTGAGTTCTACTTCAGTTGCGGCTCCGACTTTAAGAACCGCTACTCCTCCAGAAAGTTTTGCAAGTCGTTCTTGAAGTTTTTCACGATCATAATCAGAGTCAGTATTTTCTACTTCTGCTTTGATTTGATTTATTCGACCGACAATATCTTCATCGTTTCCAGAGCCTTCAACGATTAATGTCTCGTCTTTGGTGATAAGTATCTTTCGCGCTTCCCCCAACATCTCTAAGGAAACCCCATCAACTTTTAAGCCGACCTCTTCAGAAATTACTTGACCACCGGTAAGAATGGCCATATCTTGCAGCATCGCTTTGCGACGATCACCAAATCCAGGGGCTTTCACTGCTGTTGAAGTAAAAGTTCCTCGGATTTTGTTCACAACTAATGTTGAAAGAGCTTCACCTTCAACATCTTCAGCGATGATTACGAGCGGCCTAGATGTTTGCATTACTTTTTCGAGCACAGGGACTAAGTCACGAATTGCCGAAATCTTTGACCCAACAAGCAGTATGTATGGATTGTCTAAAACAGCTTCCATTCTTTCTGGGTCAGTAACAAAATATGGAGAAATGTAGCCTTTATCAAAACGCATACCTTCTACTAGATCCATTTCCATCCCAAAGGTTTGACCCTCTTCAACGGTTATCACACCATCTTTACCAACTTTTTCAATAGCTTCAGAAATCATTTCTCCGATTTCTGTGTCTGCTGAAGATATTGCAGCAACGTTGGCAATTTGTTCTTTGTTGCTTGAAACGTCCATCGCTTCGCTTCTGATTGACTCAACGCAAGCTTCTATAGCTGCTTCTATTCCCTTTTTAAGAGACATCGGGTTTGCCCCAGCCGCTACATTCCTTAAGCCTTCGCTAACCATCGACCAAGCTAAAACGGTTGCTGTCGTTGTTCCATCTCCTGCAACATCATCTGTTTTTTTAGCAACTTCTTTAACTAGTTCGGCTCCGATCCGTTCGTATGGATCTTCAAGTTCTATTTCTTTAGCAATAGAAACACCGTCATTTGTGATTGTAGGAGCACCCCATTTTTTATCGAGGACAACGTTACGTCCCTTTGGTCCTAAGGTAACTCGTACCGCATCTGCTAGTTGATTCATTCCACGTTCAAGTGATCTACGTGCTTCTTCATCAAAACTTATGATTTTAGCCATTGAAATAACTGCCTTTCTTGGGACAGGTAGTAGTAATTAACATTTTCATTTTCGACTTTTGGCACTCTTTTAGAGCGAGTGCTAATCCAACCAGCATTCTACTGAAATTACAACCCAAAACAGGCGTAACTTTTTCTATATAACTTTGTTATCGGACTTAAAACCTTCTAGGAATCTAGCGACAGACTGCTGCACACAATTTGCGGTCTCTGTGTGGGATAGATGCTCCCCGAACTCTTCAGTAAGTGAAATGTTTTGGATTCTGTCTTTAACTTCTATTTCAACTTGACCAGCAACAGCCAAGAGAGGTTTTATCATCGCGGATGCATACGCAGAAACCCCACCAACAACTTTTCCATCAAAAGTAGATCGGTCTATACGGCCTTCTCCGGTGATCACAAGATCTGCTTTTTCGATAAATTCATCAAGTCTCAATTCATCTGCTACAAGATCAAATCCGTCGACTAATCGTGCTCCTAAAGCCGCCAGCCCTCCAGCAAGCCCTCCTGCGGCTCCTGCATGGTTTAAAGACGAGATGTCTATTCCAAATTTTTCTTCATAGATCTGAACAAGCCGTTTAAGTCGACGCTCTAGCATTTCTACCTCTGCCCTTGTTGCTCCTTTTTGTGGAGAAAACATTTTTGCTGAATCAACAAACCGTGTATTTACATCACAAGCAACCAATATCTCTATCCCGCGGTATCTAGCTGGAGAACCCATAGCTTCAATCGCTCCTAGCCCTCCATCTGTGCTAGCTGACCCTCCCAAACCAACAATGATTCTCGTAGCGCCATGTTCAACAGCGCTTAAAATCAGTTCCCCGGTGCCTGCCGATGTTGCATCTAGAACTTCATTGAATTCTGGGCCGCCTATTGTTATTAGCCCTGAAGCTTTAGCCATCTCTATAATCGCTGTAGTTCCAGTTAGTTGCCAAGGGGCTTCAATTAAATCACCCAAAGGCCCGGTTACTAGGGATGTTTGATTTGACCCACCGAGCGCCTCAAGAGTGCCTTCACCCCCGTCAGCCATAGGGAGAACTGCTGTAGTGCCTCCGTGCTCTGCGACTGCTCTCTCAACAGCAGTCGCTACTTCTAGAGCGGATGCTGTTCCGCGGAATTTATCTGGTGCGGCTACTACGTGCAAAACAATTTACTCAGCGAGAATGACTCCATCACTGCCGAGAATAATCACAACGTCTGCCTGTTCTACACGGTCAGCTGTTGAATCAGGAACTTCTAATCCCCCATCAGGTATTTGCATAAGCACGTTGGGGTAATCCGGAGCTAAGTACTCTTGGATGACCCGGGCTTCCTGAGACATTCCTGTTCGGAAATATATCCCGGAGACACCAGTCAATATTGCATTAGCTGCTGGCAGAGTCGTATAACCCTTAGGGATAAGCATGTCGGTTACCGTTCCGGCGCCACCTGAAATACCAGAACCATTTGCCACTAAGACCTGAACTTCAGCCGGTGGTGTTGGTGGAAAGAGTGTTGTCGTCGTGGTTGTTGTCGGGTCTCCAGTTATATCCAAAAGGTCAGATTCTCCACCTTCTCCTTCAACGCCCTCTTCCGCTCCGGATTCAGTTTCAGTTACTGTCGTTGTTGGTGAACTACTTGAGGAACTAGCAACATCTGAAGTTGGCCCATCAATACCTTTCCATAAGAGCAAAACGCCGAGAACAGAAGCAACAACAATAAGTATTATTCCTCGTGGTGCCGCCGAGCCATTGCTAGGCCCAAGCCCCACTCCAGATTTTTTACCCCTTCTACCGTTACTCATATCTCATCTCCCGTGGATCCAGTTGAAGATGGCCGTTCTTCTGAAACTGCATCCAATCTTGCTTGTCTACGTCGATCTCGCTGCCGTTGAAGACGACGAATCACAAGAGGATCATAAATGGCCGCAGCCGGCATATCCAATAGCTCTACTAAAATTTGATGATACCGAGTTGTGGATAATTGAAACTTTTCTTGAATCTGTTGATCTTTCGGGACATCAACTGTCCACCATGATCTTTCGAACTCTAATATTTCGCGGTCTCTTTCGGTAAGTTCCATCTCTTGATCTTCATCTTTTTAGAAGCAATACGCAAGTACCCCCTCCGTTTATGTTTGAAATGGCCTACGCTTATTATCTCAAGCCCGAGTAGCTCAGTTGGCCAGAGCAGTCGCCTTGTAAGCGTCAGGTCGTCGGTTCGAATCCGACCTCGGGCTCATTTAATATTTTTTGTCGTCGTCCCGCCACATTAAATAGCGCTACTGCCGCGGCTGCAGAGACATTCATTGAGGATAAAACGCCTTGCATTGGTATGAATGCCAAGCTATCGCAGCGTTCAGAAACCAGTCTTGAAAGTCCAGAACCCTCTGCTCCCAGAACTAAAGCAACTCCACTATCTTCAACTCGGACTTTCTCAATTGGGGAATCACCAGAAGCATCGAACCCGATTGACCATACCCCTGCTTTTGCTAACCGAGTTAGAGCCTTAGGAAGTCCTGAAACTGAACATAGTCTTAAATGCTCGATTGCTCCAGCTGCTGATTTGGCTGCAGTAGCGGTAACTCGAGCAGCTCGATGTTGCGGCAAAATAACTCCTGTAACGCCAGCGCATTCAGCTGAACGCAAGATCGCTCCAAGGTTTCCTGGATCAGTAACACCATCTAAAACCAGCAAGAAAGGAAGTTGCCCTTGCGGGCCAAGAAGGAGAAGGTCTTCAAGGTCATAATCCCGAAGAGGAGCCGCATTCGCAATCACTCCTTGAGAGGATTCTGTTTTTGCCATTGACTCAAACTTTCCCCTTGTTAATTCTCTAATCGTGACTTTCGCTTCGTCTGCTAGGTCAATAATGTCGTCAAGAATTGGTGAAGGGTCTAAATCTCCTGCTAAAACCACTTCCATAACTCTGCGATTTCCTGCGAGTAAGAGCTCCCGTACAGCCTGTCTTCCTTCTACTCTGTCTCCCCCTAGGCCTTTCTTAGAATCGTTATGGCGGCGGCGAACTGGAGTGGAGCCTCTTTGGCCCCGCTGCATATTTTTTGAATTTTTATTACCTTTTTTCTTCTGGTTGCGCCCTGGGCCACCATTACGAGAATTCTGATTCATTTACCGACTCACTAACGCTATTGCAAAGCAGACTATGCCTTCTTCACGACCAAGAGCTCCAAGCCCTTCTGGGCGACGACCTTTAACGGTCACGGGAGCGCCCACAGCCTTACTTAAAAGATTTTCCATTTCTTCACGGTGAGGAGATAGTTTCGGATTCTCTAAAACTACTGTGCAATCTACATTCGCTATTTTCCATGAAGCTTCAGTTACCGCCTTTGCAGTGTCTGCGAGTAGCGCAAGGCTGTCTGCTCCCAAAAATTCTTCATCTGTGTCTGGGTAACGCTCACCAATATCACCTAATCCCGTTGCTCCGAGAAGAGCATCAATACAAGCATGAGACACTGCATCTGCGTCACTATGCCCCTCTAAACCTGGGCCGTCAAAAACTACTCCTCCTAGAACCATGGAACGATCAAGATCCTCGCTAAAAGGGTGGATATCAAATCCATGACCCACTCGTATCTCAGTCATTCTCTTCTACCTCTTTATGTATTTGTCTAGCTACTAATAAATCCACGGGATGTGTAATTTTTAAGTTATTTGTTTCGCCTTCAATTATCTCTACTTTTACACCCGTCGCCTCTACCTTTGAGGCGTCGTCTGTGAATTCATCCTTATTCAAGTAGGCAGTCCGCACTGCTGAAGCTTTAAAGCCTTGCGGAGTTTGCACCGCAACAACTTCTGACCGATTGACTTCATGGCCCCTCACACTACGAAGAGAGTCACTGATTTCTATTCCAGGAACTACAGCGTCAACTCCTCCATTAACTACATCTATTACTCGATTAAATAAAACTTGTGATGCTAAAGGGCGGGCTCCATCATGAATAAGTATTATCTCCGCTGTGTTCGGAACTGCTAATAATCCTGCCGAAACAGAAGCTGTCCGTGTTGAACCCCCTGCAACAACCGCCTCAACACTCTGATTTGAAGAAAACGTTTTTTCTATTTCTTCTATAAATTCTGCTTTTCCGACAACAACGACTGAACCAACAGTTCCTGCCGTAGAGACAGCACACTCAAGAACAGTTTTGTGACCAATTGTTACTTTCTGTTTATCTGAACCAAAACGGCTAGATCCTCCTGCGGCTACGACGACCGTCCACACATTCGGGATTCTATATTCAGCCGATGAGTCATTTAAGTGTGTCATGTAACTAGCATGGTCTATTGAAATGCCAGACGCTACTTTCTTTCGTGAAACATTACTTTTCGGGGAGTTACCTGAAGACGCCCTTGAAGGCATTGTGAATGAAACGCATGATCGGGATCTTCAGCGCGGTGACATTATTTTTCGTGAAGACGACTCACCTGATGAGTTATACATTGTGCTATCGGGAAGAATCGCAATTGTTAATAAATCTATAGATGGCCGAGAATCAATGGTTGCTTTGATGGAACCAGGTGATTTATTTGGGGAGATGGGTCTTTTTGATGGAAAAGGGCGTTCTGCTCAAGCAAGAGCTTTAGAAGATTCTGTTGTCACTTGTATTCCCTACCAGCCGGTTCGTTCTCTCTACGAAGAAACTCCTATTTACTTATGGCAAGTTATTCAAATGCTGGCTGGGCGATTAAGAAACATGGACGAAGCTCTTGCTGATTCCGTTTTCCTTGACGTCACTGGGCGTACCGCAAAGAAGTTGCTTGAACTTGCTGGGGAAAGCGAAGAGTTCTCGCTTCCTATCACTCAGGAAGAGCTAGCGGGAATGGTTGGCGCTTCTCGTGAGCGAGTCAATAAAGCTATTGCCGCCTTTGTTCGGCTCGGATGGATTGAACAGATGGATCGTTCTTACCGGATTACTAATCGAGAACAACTAACGATTCGTTCGAAATAAATCTGAACAGAAGTTAGCAATCCTTCTGAAACCATTGTGTTGCCTGCCGCCAAGCATCAGCTGCTTCAACGGGTCGATGAGCAGGACGTGATGCGTCATGAACGAAACCATGGTTCGCTTCTTCGTAGCAAACTACCTTCACTCCGGCCTTAGTAAGAAGCTCAACATGATCTGGAGGAGTCCAGTCATCTTGGCTGCCAATAATGGCTAAAACTGACGATGGATCCCCTAATTTCAACGAATCTAAAGGCTCTCCTTGGCCAGATCCTTGCCATTGGTCAGGAACTTGAATCATTCCGTAAAAGGAACAATGGCGGTCGAACCGCTGAGTAGCCGCTGCTTTCAACGTATACATGCCTCCCATGCAGAACCCTAAAATACCGACTGGGTCACAATTGGTTGCTTCGGCTGCAGCGATCGCATCGCCTAAGACATCTTCGTCCTTTAATAGCCCCGCTGTCGCTAGTCTCTCGCCTACTTCTAAATCTTCTTGACCTGGATAAAGGTCAAATACGCACACCGACCACTGGTTTTTTTCCGCTAGTTCCTTTGCCAAGTCAACAAATAAGGGCCTTAAACCCATAACATCGGGAATTATTACCATGCCTCTTTCCGGATCACCATTGAGTGGATTCGCAACTTCAGCTTTGGTTCCAGAGGGAAGATTTATTTTCATATTCAATTATTACTTATGCAAGTTTGATTCGCTAACAGAGAGCAGTTGAAAAATTTATTCGTTCTCAGAATCCAATATTTCTGATTCATTTTTTGGGTCAGGTTGAGAGTCGCTTGGTCTAAAAAGTTCAGCGAAACTATTTATTACTGGATGTGGAAATCCCTCGGGAATCAAGGCGGATCCTTTAAGAAGCACTGTAGAAATACCTAAACCTTTAGCGGCTTCAAGAGTTGACACTTCTGAATCAATCAAGAGCATGTTTGTGAAAGAAACTCCGGATGTTCGACGTAGTGCTTCAAACATGGCTTGGCTAGGTTTACGTGCCCCTACTTCTCCACTTATCACCCAGTGAGATATGAATTCATCAAGACCGAAGCGCTGCCTAAGTTGTAGTGCCCAAGGCAATACGGCGTTAGTCAGGCAAGCTACTTCAAATTCGCGTTCTTTCATGCGGTCCAAGAAAGGGATCACATCTGTTCGAGCAATTACACGATCTAAGTATTCCTCTTCAATTTCTGAAACAAGTCCATTAACTCCAAGGGAAGACCAAAAGTCTTCTTGTGATACGTGACCTAAACTGGCAGAGCGGTAACGATCTGCGATTTCTTGTGTATCAGCAATACCACCTTTGTCTTGAACGTAAGAAACCAATAGCCCTTCAGGATTATTGCCTCCTTCCCAAATAACTCCCACTCCGCCTAAAACAAGTAGTTCAAGACTGCGTGAAGTTTCTTCTTGGGTTTCGCTTGGAGATTCTTGAATAATTTCTCTAGCCCGACGAACTGGTTTTTTAGGCTTGGGGAAAGACGGACCAGCTTGAGGGCCTTGGCGGCGGCGCACAATTTGGAGTCCGACAACCAAGATAAATAAAACAGCTGCGATTACCGAACCTATTCTCCACAGTCTTGGAGCTTGGTCCTCAACCGTCCAACGCAAATCAAATGACTCATTTTGAGTTTCTCCTAAAAGGAAACTCCAAGAAGCGACGCTGCTGTCGATAATTCCATTTCCTTTACCGCCATCACGTAATGGAACTTCAAGATTGAAAAGAAACATTTCAGTAGGTTCACATTCTGGTGTGGTGCAGCCAGCAAATTCTCTAATTTCTTCTTCGGTTCGTCCGAGCACTAACCCAGATAAAGCAGCCTCTAAATCTGGGTCACTAAAAAGAGCTAACCCAGGTGACAGGTCTATTTGTCCGGTTAAATCCCATGACGTCCTCGCAAAAGATCTTTGCCTAACCAGTGAAACATTTGTGAAGACTTCTGTCCCTGCTATGTCATTTAAGACCCCGGGAAGACGTTCTGGCACTGAGAAAGGTTTTGTGGCTGTAATTCGAGTTAACCCATCGCTTGCGGATAGCTCTGGTTCACTTGCTTCCCACCCAGCATCTACTAAATCGGCTATACGTAGCTGTTCTGAAAGTGAGTTAGTGTTTTCAACCGCCGCAACTGCTTCTTCGTCCAAGGCTACAATTACTGCTACTTCTCCTGATCCATCAGGTGCAACATCAATAACGACTGTGGTTTCTACTCGGCAAGCAGACAATAAACCAAAGAGAAGTATTAGTGATAGGGATGCCGGCACCAAACGTTTCATAATTACTTACGCTAGGCGACAAAAGAGTTCTTGTGTTGACACGATTTAATACTGGCCCGCAAGAAGGATCAGTGCGTTATTCTGCGCCTTCTGTCACCATCTCCGCTGTTGGAGGCTCAAATCCTTCGATTGCTCGGAAAGCAATTCTTTGTTCACCTGAGGCCTCTTCATCTTCTTCAACGTCAACTATTACTATCTCCCCGGCACGGAATTCTTTATGTAACAGACGCTCAGATAGTGGGTCTTCAACCATGCGCTGAATGGCTCGTCGTAATGGTCTAGCCCCAAGAGTCGGATCGTATCCTTGTGTCGCTAAGTAAGTTTTAGCGGCATCAGTTAATTCAAGCCCTAATCCTTGTCCAGATAGTTGCTTAGCGACTCTGCGGATCATTAGATCAACGATTCGAGTGACTTCTTCAACGCTAAGTTCATGGAAAACTATTGTGTCATCTATACGATTTAGGAATTCTGGCCGGAAGTGGTCCTTCAACGCATCTTGGACCTTAGCTTTCATACGTTCGTAACTTACTGCTTCATCATTTTTAGTGAAGCCAAGATTTGCTTTTCTGAGATCTGCCGTACCTAAGTTTGAAGTCATAATAAGTACTGTGTTTCGGAAATCTACTGAACGTCCTTGAGCATCCGTTAGTCGTCCTTCTTCAAGAATTTGAAGCAAGGTATTGAAAACATCTGGATGAGCTTTTTCAACTTCATCGAATAGCACGACTGAGAATGGGCGTCGACGAACAGCTTCAGTTAACTGGCCACCTTCGTCATAACCGACGTATCCAGGAGGAGACCCTACAAGCCGACTGACTGTATGTTTTTCCATGTACTCAGACATATCTAAAGCGATGAGCGCTTCTTCGTCGCCAAATAAGAACTCAGCCAATGTTTTTGATAGCTCTGTTTTACCGACACCGGACGGTCCAAGAAAAATGAAAGATCCTGATGGTCGTTTAGGGTCTTTTAGTCCAGCTCTAGTTCGTCGGATTGCTTGACTAACTGCTTTGATGGCGTCTTCTTGCCCAATTACTCTCTTATGGAGTTCGTCTTCCATTCTTAAGAGTTTTTGAGTTTCTTCTTCTGTGAGTTTGTAGACCGGGATCCCTGTCCAAATTGAAAGAACTTCGGCTATTCCTTCTTCATCTACTTCATCAAATAGGTCTACGCCGCTTCCTTTGATCTCTCCTTCGCGTGTTTCTTTTTCAGTCAAGAGTTCTTTTTCTCTGTCGCGAAGGCGGCCTGCTTCTTCAAAGTCTTGGGCTTCAACCGCGGCTTTTTTCTGTTGAGTAACTTCAATAAGTGAAGTTTCTAACTCGCGAAGGTCTTCTGGTGTAGCCATGCGTTTGATCCGCATTCGAGATCCAGCCTCATCAATTAGGTCAATGGCTTTGTCAGGCAAATGGCGGTCAGAGATGTATCGGTCTGCAAGATTTGCTGCCGCTACTAACGCTTGGTCGGTAATTGTCACACGGTGGTGTTCTTCGTAACGTTCTCTTAGCCCCTTCAATATTTCTATTGTGTGTGCAACGGAAGGTTCCTCAACTCTCACGGGTTGGAATCTGCGCTCCAAAGCTGCATCTTTTTCGAAATGCTTACGATATTCTTCAATCGTTGTAGCCCCGATCGTTTGCAATTCGCCACGTGCAAGCATTGGCTTTAAAATTGAAGCAGCATCAATTGCTCCTTCTGCCGCTCCAGCTCCTACGAGAGTGTGGATCTCATCTATGAATAAAATAATGTCTCCGCGAG
>CACPKO010000018.1 GCA_902634555.1 Actinomycetota bacterium | reverse complement strand
TTGAAGTTATTGAGGTCAACTCACGGCAAGAGGCCGAGGATGTAATTGACCGTCTTGAACAACGATCTGACGGATGAAAAATAAAGAAATACAGTATCGAAGACGTACTGAACTTTGGTTAATTATTTTTGGATCTTTTGTAGTAACTCTTCTATATATTTTGACAAGTTTTGGGAATTCAGCATCGGTTCCAGTTGACTTAGTACCTTTTTTTGTAGTTGTGCTTGGATTAGGTGTCTTGGCGCATCTAGTTGTTAGAAAGTTTGCTCCATCTGCTGATCCTGTCATTTTGCCGCTTGTGTTTTTTTTAAATGGTCTTGGACAAGTATTTATTACACGACTTTCTCATGAGAGCGGAGTAGCAGATGAACTCCCTGCTCTACAGTCAACATGGACTGCAGTTGGTGTTGTCGCATTTATTTTTGTTCTTGTTTTTATTCGAAATTCAAAAGATTTAGAAACACAGAAGTACACATTTGGAGTTATTGGAATAATTCTTTTGGCGCTTCCATTGCTGCCTTTTATTGGGAGCGAGATAAATGGAGCTCGTATTTGGGCTTCAATAGGTCCAATAAATTTACAACCAGGAGAGTTTGCTCGGCTTGCTCTCACAATATTTTTAGCCTCATATCTTGTTGAAAAAAAGGAACTTCTTCAAGTAGGAACTCGTAAAATTTTTAGATTTGAAGTGCCATTATGGCGACATCTTTCTCCGGTGCTACTTGCATGGGGGTTCGCAATGTTGGTTCTTATTGCAGAAAAAGACTTAGGTTCAAGTTTTCTTTATTTTGCTTTATTTACTGTCATGATTTGGGTATCTACACAACGTCTTTCCTACTTAATAATAAGTTTTGGATTATTCATATGTGGAGCGTTAATTTCTTGGAGAATTTTTGAACATATACAAGCGCGAGTTTCTATTTGGCATGATCCATGGTCATTTCGCTCAGGGTCTGGGTATCAGCTAGTAGAAGCTGCGATTGCCATGGCTAATGGTGGGCTTATAGGCACAGGGCTTGGAAGCGGAGAACCGAATCGCATCCCAGAGGTTGAAACAGATTTCATATTTGCAGCTATTGGTGAAGAAATGGGTTTGTTAGGAACAGTTCTAGTGCTTTCTTCTTTTCTTTTGATAATTAGCTCAGGCCTGCGAATCGCAATTAAATCATCTGACCCGTTTAACAAACTTCTTGCTTTGGGACTTACAACTTTGATTGGATTGCAAGCTCTTGTGATCATGGGAGGCGTCGTTCGACTACTTCCCTTAACTGGAGTAACACTCCCTTTTGTTTCTTATGGAGGGTCTTCACTCTTAGCCAATTACATACTGGTCGCTCTTCTTTTACGTCTTAGCGATCAAGTAGAAAATTCACAATCAAATAAAGAAAAATCAATCCGAGAAATGTCTAATGAATAAAAGTATTCGTCGATTAGCTGCAGTTTTCCTTGTTTTTTACGGCTTGCTGTTTATACAAATAAATCGAGTACAGATTTATGACGCTAAACAACTTATTGAAGACCCAACAAATTCTCGAATTGCGATTGAATCCTTTGGTTCTGCTCGTGGACGTATTGCAACAAGCGATGGAGTTGTTATTGCTGATTCCAAAATTAATGAAATTTCGGATCAATTTCGCTATGAAAGAGAGTATCCCTATGGAAATTTTTATGCCCACATAACAGGGTACGTCTCTTTTAATTCGGGATCTTCTGGACTTGAATCTTCTTACGGGGAAGAACTTAGTGGACGCACTCCAGAACAATTAGCAGACGCATTATATGAGTTATTTGCTGATGACCCCGAAACTCATGATCTTGTTTTAACGATTCAACATAATCTTCAAATTGTCGCAGCAGAATCGTTAGGTTTTCGAAATGGCGCTGTTGTCGTGATGAGTCCATTAACTGGTGAGGTTTTTGCGCTTGTTAGCTCACCTACATTTGATCCAAATTTACTCTCCACTACTAATACAGCAAATGCGAATAATGCTCGATCTGAATTATTAAACAAAGAAGACAATCCTTTGATTTCACGTGCTACAAATGAAATTTACGCACCAGGATCTACATTTAAATTGGTTACTGCCACTGCTGCGCTTGAACAAGCAGGGTTCACTTTAGAGACTCCAGTTTTTGAGATCACTGCAGCGTACGTTCCGCCATTAACTATTCGTCCGATCACCAACTATGGAGGAAATGAATGTGGCGGTTCATTGAAAGAAAGTCTTCGTGTTTCGTGTAATACAACATTTGCAGAGATCGGGGCTGAATATCTTGGTCCAGACTTATTAAAAGAAACTGCTGAAAAATTTGGTTTTAACAAAGTAATTCCTTTTGATATTGCAACTGTCCCTTCTTACTTTCCTACGGACTTTGGTAATGAGTTGTCCATGGTGACTACACCTGACGGAGAGAACACTGAGATTGCGGTAGTTGAAAACACTCCACTTCTCGCTCAAGCAGCGATCGGTCAATATGAAGTTGCAGCTACGCCACTTCAAATGGCGTTAGTCGCTTCGACTATTGCTGGGCAAGGAAACACACCTAAGCCATATTTAGTAAAAGAAATTTTGGACAGTAAAGGCGAGGTAGTAACTTTTGCATCGAATTCTGTTTGGCAGCAAACAATGCAAGAGTCAACGGCTGAAATGCTTCGTGAAAGCATGGAAGAAATTGTAAATAGTGGAACTGCTCAGCGATTAGCAATTAATGGGCTCACTATTGGAGCAAAAACTGGAACTGCGCAAATATCTTCTGAAGATTCAGAAACTCATGCATGGGTTGTGGGTTTTGCTGGATATCCACAAAATCTTCCATCGGTTGCTTTTGCTGTGTTTGTTGAGGCAAATTCTACTGAAGGAGAACAAACAGGTGGACGGGTCGCAGCCCCAATTGCAAGAGAAATTCTTTTAGAGATGTTTGAAGTTAATGAGTAAATTAAGGCCCCCTGCCTCCAGTGGGCTTGATTGTGGCTATACAATTTATTGCTATGTCTGATCAACAGCCGACTATTTTTAATGATCGTTATGAACTTCATCGTCAAATCGCTCGAGGCGGAATGGCTGAGGTTTATTTAGCGCGCGATCTTTTGCTTGATCGACCAGTAGCAGTAAAGGTTTTATTTGACGAATTCGCTCATGATGCAAATTTTGTTGAAAGATTTCGACGCGAAGCACAAGCTGCCGCAAATCTTAATCACCCAAATATTGTTAGTGTTTACGACTGGGGAGAACAGCAAGGAACCTATTTCATCGTTATGGAATACGTTGAAGGCCGGAGTCTCGCAGACATTCTTAAAACAGAAGGACCGTTGCATCCAGATAGAGCTGCAGAAATCGCAGTTGATATTTCTGCAGCATTAGGGTTTGCACATCGAAATGGGCTTATTCATCGCGATATCAAACCCGGAAACGTACTTGTATCTCCAAACGGCCAAATAAAAGTAGCTGATTTCGGTATAGCTACTGCTATGTCTCCTGGGCAAAATGAATTAACACAGGCTGGCACTGTAATGGGGACCGCAACTTATTTTTCTCCTGAACAAGCCCAAGGACATCAAATAGATCCACGAAGTGACCTTTATTCACTCGGAGTTGTTCTATATGAAATGCTTCTCGGAAAACCACCATTTATTGGTGAAACACCAGTCGCAGTTGCATATCAGCATGTTCAACAAGCGCCCCCTTCGCTTAGAAAAGTAGGGGCTCAGGTAGCTGACTCTCTTGAAGCAATAACAATGAAGTTACTTGCAAAAAATCCTGTTAATCGTTATCCAACAGCAGAAGATTTACGCAGCGACCTTCGCCGTTATTGTGAAGGAGCTCATGATCTTCGTCCAGCAAACCCAGTGGGTGTCGGTGGAAAGTCATCAGGTGTTTCTTCCCCTGAAAATGAAAAATTTGGGAAAAATAAAAAGAGACGCCGTGATGATGGTTGGTTACGACTTACTCTTTTCGCAATCAGTTTTGCTGCTTTACTAGGTTTACTTGGATATCTCGTCATAAATTTCGTAGATGAACTTGGGTTTAATGAAGATGATCAAGAAATTCAAAGTGGTTTAGTTGAAGTTCCATCAGTACTTAATTTGTCTCTTGAAGAAGCAAGAGAAACTTTAGATGAGTTAAATCTTGATATTCAGATGGATTTTCAAACAAATAGTGACTTCCCTGAAAATACGGTCTTCGATCAAGATCCCGTAGCAGGAACAAAGATTGAAGAAGAAGACACCATTAAATTATTGGTAAGCCAAGGAACTGGACCCATGGTTTTACTTGATGTCATAGGAGATTCTATTACAGATGCGCAACGTGACCTTGAAGCGATGGGACTTGCAGTCGTAATTGTTAGCCAAGAAGATCCAGTAGTTCCTCTAGGAGAGATAATTAATCAAATACCATCAGCTGGATCTGAAATATCTCCAGGTGGTGAAGTGTCACTGTTTGTTTCCTCTGGGCCTGCAGTGAAAAAAATACCAGCGTTGGAGAATCGTCCTGTCGCTGATGCGATGAACATACTTGTTCAAGATTGGCAAGTGACTACAACTTATGAAAATAATGAAACCGTTGCCGAAGGAATCGTGATTCAAACTAATCCGCCTGGAGGAACTGAATTTGCACCAGGAGGAACAGTGGAAATAATTGTTTCCGACGGTCCTGCGCCAGTTATTGTTCCTTCTGTAGTCGCACTTGAGGTAACTGCAGCTAATGATTTACTGACTAGCCCAACTCTTGGATTCCGTGTGTCTATTACTTTTCAAGAAGTTGAACATGGAAGCGCGAATCATCAACGAGTTATATCTCAAGATCCTGTTGCTGGAGTAGAAGCTGACTCTGGTTCTTATGTTGCAATTGTGGTTGGTGAACAAAAACCTCCAGAAGAAACAACAACTACAACTACCACTACGACCGAAGCCCCTTAATAAAGTTTCCAAAGAAGACGCTATGAACATGGACAAAGAGACCTTTCTTATTAGTTCGGGTCGTGATCGTCGAAACGGTGCACCACTTAACAGCCCTCCGATGCCAGCTTCAAACTTCTATCTTCCGTCCGAGCGCGTGTATTCACGTAATGAACAGACGGAAACGGTGAACCGCCTAGAAGAGCTTGTTGGTGGAATCGAAGGAGGCGATGCATTGATGTTCGGCTCGGGTATGGCTGCTGCTGCTGCTGTACTTCATCGCCTACCGGTTGGTTCAACGCTCGCTCTTCCAACGGATCCATATCATGGAGTAAATGGCCTTGCTGAGGAAGGTGAGGCTCAGGGTCGGTGGAAGATTTGGCGTATTCATCCGAACGACACGGATTCATGGGTTAATGCATGTGCAACCGCTGACCTCGTCTGGGTTGAGACCCCAGCAAATCCACTCATTGACGTCACTGATCTACCCACAGTGTGTTCCGCTCCACGCCGCGGTGGAACGATCCTTGCTGTTGATAGCACGTTCGCGACACCAATGTGTCAGTTACCACTCAACCTCGGAGCGGACATTGTTATGCATTCGGCGACAAAGTTTTTAGGCGGGCATTCAGATCTTCTAGCTGGAGCTCTGATTGTCCGAGACGATAATCTTCGCGACGAACTACATCATCGGCGTTTACTTAACGGTGGAGTGATCGGTTCTCTTGAAGCGTTTCTGACGTTACGCGGCATGCGTACCCTCCACTTACGAATGGAGCGAGCACTTGATAACGCCGAACAGTTAGCGCATCGTCTGACGACTCATCCCAATGTTGCTAAGGTTCGGTACCCCGGATTGCGAGACGACCCGAATAACGCGATCGCCGCGACTTTCATGGACGGCTATGGAGCAGTCCTTAGTTTTGAGACTACTGATGATGGTGATCAAGCTACGCGAGCATGTGAGGCTGTTGAGATTATCCACCACGCCACTAGCCTCGGCGGTGTGGAGACCACCATGGAGCGGCGTTTCGTGATTCCTGGTCAAGAGAACATTCCGCCATCGCTAATTCGCATGAGTGTCGGCTGTGAAAATTTAGATGATCTCTGGGCCGATCTAGATTCTGCTCTTCGATCCTGAAGAGTTCTAGTGAATGCGAGTAAGGAAGTTAGCTAGTAAGTCGTGCCCATCTTTAGTAAGAATTGATTCTGGATGAAATTGAACTCCTTCTACATCAAATTCTTTATGTCTAATACCCATAATTAAACCATCTGTGCTTGCTGCGGTAATCTCAAGGACATCTGGGAGAGAGTCTCTATCCACAATCAGAGAATGATAACGAGTAGCTTCAAGAGGGGAAGGAAGACCCGCAAATACACCCATTTCTGTGTGTTCAATATGAGAAGTTTTTCCATGCATAACTTCAGGAGCGCGAACCACTTGTGCGCCCCAAGCCACCCCAATTGCTTGATGACCAAGACAAACACCAAGTACAGGGACACGGCCAGCAGCCCATTGAATTACTGAGGTTGAAATTCCTGCATCTTCCGGTCTTCCTGGACCAGGACTAATTAGAACTGCATCTGGGTTTAATGCTTCCACGTCGTCCAATGTGATCGCATCGTGTCGATGTACGACAGGATTTGCTCCTAGTTCGCCTAAATACTGGACGAGGTTATAAACAAAAGAATCATAATTGTCTATTACTAATACAGTTGCTCCCACACCTGTAACAGTATCGGTCAGAATCGTTTGATCTGTCGTTTGTAGTGATTTAATGACGTATCCTCGTTATATGGCTAAACCACAAAAACGTCGTATTGAAGGTGGAAGGGTAACTCCAAAAGGAGGACCTTCTGGTTCTCGTTATCAAGCACCAACCCCATCAGGATCGGACTCTTCACCCAAATGGGTTCCAGTTCTAATGTTTTTCTTACTGGGTCTCGGGATGGTAATAATCTTCTTTAACTACGTTGCGTGGTTACCTGGGGGTACTAACAACATTTATTTGATGGTTGGATTGGCAAGTATTTTAGGTGGCATAATTACAGCCACTCAGTACCGATAATCAGTGTTTTTTCTTGTAAAAGGTATGAAATAACAACCTTGTAATTTCCCACAGGTTCATCCCCAACTGTGGATAACTTCGCGCGGAAAGTGAAAATTACTCTTCAGTCTTTAAAAGATCCATGTCGTCCATACAATGACGTGGAGCTTCAGGACTTTCATTGGGTGCAGTAGTCATTCGTACTTCAGTACCACACAAACTACATCGATAAAGCAGTTTTACTTTTCGAAGTTCCCCGGCTGGCGGTGGCTCAGGTGGTGAAGCCACCAACATTCTTAAAATAATAAATCCCACCCACAGCAAGGCAATTCCAATAACTATTGCAATAAGTATTTTTAAAAAAATAAAGGCGAACCAAATTAATATTCCAATTAAAAGCACACCAAAAAGGCTTTTTTTAGGATCAGGTTTACTTTTAAGCACATATATAGCCTACGTGCATTCACAAATGTCTAGGGTTCCAGTATGGAAATCATCTTAAGTAAAGACCATTTGGCTCATTTTCCAGCTGGAGAAATTTATGATGGAAAATTAGTTCGGCCGTTTGAATGTCCAGAACGATGGGATTACATCGTTGATGCATTAAACAATGAAGGATTTTTAAACCAGTCAAATCCAAATGACTTGGATAAAGAAAAATTATTTGCCGTACATGAAAAAAAATATGTTGATTTCTTAAAAACTTGTTGGGACCAATGGATTTCTTCTGGTTATACCGGGGAAGCAATCCCCACGATTTTCCCAGTGCGAGGTTTACATCAAGATCGTGTACCGGATGACATTGATGGGAAACTAGGTTATTACGCACTTGCAGCAGAAACATCAATTACTTCAGGCACTTGGCAAGCAGCTCAAGCTGCTGCAGCTATTGCTCAAACTGGTCAACAACGGATCAGTAATGGAGCATCAGAGATTTTTGCTCTTTGTCGACCACCAGGACATCATGCGTCATCAAACCAATTCGGTGGTTATTGTTTTTTAAATAATGCTGCGATTGCAGCTCAAGGGATGCTTACTGATGGTGCTACTAAAGTTGCCATTTTGGATATTGATTTTCACCATGGAAACGGAACACAAAGCATTTTTTATGACCGAGATGATGTTCTATTTGTTTCTTTACATGGGGATCCAAAAGATGCCTTCCCTCACTTTCTTGGATATGTAGATGAAACCGGTGAAGGCAAAGGAGAAGGAACTAATTTCAATCTTCCAATGAGCAGAGGAACTGAATTTCCTGCATGGGTTGATTCTTTAGAAATTGGTTTAAAAACAATCAGAAATTATCGTCCTGATGCTTTGGTTGTTTCACTTGGCGTTGACACTTTTAAAGATGACCCGATTAGTTTTTTCCGTTTAACTAGCAATAACTATTTAACTATTGGTCAACTAATTTCTGGTTTGAAACTTCCGACGTTGTACGTCATGGAAGGTGGCTATGCGGTAGAAGAAATAGGGGTCAATACCGTCAATGTTCTTGTTGGTCATATAAACAAATAAAAGTGGTTACTTGTTTTCTATCTTTACGTTTATTGCAACTTCGATAGGTCAGGCTGGATCTAACATTTGAGTGAAACCGCCCGGTGCCCACGGACCAACAATGATCTGCTCTAACACACCTACACCTTCGTTATCTCCGCTTGTTACTTTCATCAACCCTTGAACATGAAGGTTTTCTAACGCCATTTCATCTATCTCATCTAGCCGCCAAGAACTTGTGCCAATAGCTAACTCGTCATGCCATCGACCATGCCGCCAAATTGGATGTCCGTAACCAATGCCCTTCATACGGAAGGTAAGGATCTCTTCTAATTCGATGACCAATGGCTCACTGTCAACACGCTCTAAAGAAAGTTGACCTCCTGTGACTCGACGAGTGCCGGTTGCGAATTGCAAATCATGCTTTACAGACAGCAATCGTTCAATAGATTCTTCTTCGCTTTTAGGAATATCGGTGGAGTCTTCATAGGCCGGAACAATAAATCCATCCCAATGCCACCTATGTCCTTTTGGATTTTCAAATAGTCCTACATGTGTGGTGTGATCACCCCAATGAAGCGGTGCCCAAAGGAAAACAAATCCAGTTGGGTCTCTTGGGGCACCGGGAGGAGCAGGTTCACCAACTGGACGCACACCCCAAGATCGATCTTTCGTTCCATAAACGTCACTTGGATCCACAACTATTGATTCATTACCAATATGAATAGTTCCTTCCCAATGACCAAATTGGTTAAATCTGGTGGCTTCCATATGAAAACCGATCATTTCACGAGTTAATAATTGATGGTCTTCAGCAAAACTTGTTGTACGCGGAATCCAAGTCAAATCAGCACTAATACCGGTTTCATTATCGTCAATAACGATGCGTAAAGACTTCAATGGTTCTAAAACCTCAATAGAAAAGGGCCCTATTGACATGTCAGCAGGGTCAACAGGCATTCGTCGAGAAGCATGAAAACAATGTTGGACACCATCATGGATAACACTAAATCCACAATCTTGAACACCTAAATTTGGGTATCGTGCTGCGCCGATTCCAAAAAAAAGATTCCCGTCAGTGGTGTAACCATTAAACCAATAACGGTCATAAGCATGCCGGTCAGAAGTCGATGGGGTTGTTACTGGATGCGGGGTTTGATGAATAAAATAATCGTCAAAACTGGTTAACACATCAGCACCTCCTATTCTTTTGAAACCAATGCAGAGATTTTAGGGTTTACGACTAAACGGTTTTCATTAATAAATACTTCATGGTTCTCCGCAACCGTTTCAGGATCATAAATGTAGTTCACTAACACACCAAATGATTCAGATTGGCCTTTTTGTGATAAATCTCCATCGATGTTGATCTGTTCAAGTTTTGCTCCATTACGTAAATGAAAGCGAGCAACAGGATCACGAGGTTGGTTATTTCTTTTTGCAGTTAATAAATAAGTTGCGGCTAATTTTTCAAGATCGGTTTCAGATACTTCAAAGTCAATGTTTTCTTCATCCACCCAACGACGTAAACCGGGAACTGGTGACAAAGTTGAGAATTGATTCAAACTTGGAACAGTTAGTTGAAGTTCGCTTATCACTTGCTTCAGTAAAAAGTCACCAAGGGGGATGCCGCGTAATCCGGCTTGACAGTTCGTAATTGAATAAAAAATTGCTGTATCAGGCAGAAAAGGATCAGTAGTTTCATTGCTTGGTACTGGCGCATCAATAACGTCAGTGATTCTGGTTGCTAAACCATGCAGAAGAGCTACCTCAACAAAAATTAATGGTTCGTCGGGAAGACTTGGATGGAAAAATCCATAGCAACGCCGGTCGTGTTCAAGCCGTCTACGGAGATCATCCCATCCACGAATTTCATGCACTGCTTCGTACTCAATTAATTTTTCAAGAGTTTTAGCAGGTGTCTGCCAGTCAATACTTTGAAGTTCTAAAAAACCTCGATTAAACCAAGATGAGAGTAGATATTCCAAGTCTTTTTCAACAGAAGAAAGTGAAGTGTCTTTAAGTCGTAAAAGATCAGCTCGCATGTGAAGCAAAGTATGAATTCCATCAGAAGCAAGATTTATTGATCGGAAAAGATCTAGTCGCGGTGCCTCTGCTGCATCCCACACCCTTTGAGCAGAAATAGGGTCTAGAGCTTCCTGGTAGGCAGTCACAGCGTCTTTTAATGCCAAAACATCGGGTGAGAAATCTTCAACTAGAGAAGTAAAGAATTTTCGTTTCGCATCATCAGCGTTTACCTGAGTAAGAGTGGTGTAACGAGAGACAACTAGTTCTGCCAAACTTCGAGCAGCTGTTTCGTCACGTAGACGAATTAGCGCTTTACATGTTTGTTCAAGCGCCGCTAGCTCAGAATTTATGGAACTATTCATGTTCTAATTGTATTAGACCACTTCTCAATAAATCTAAATTATTTTTTTGTCACAGTTATGAAACAAAGAGATTAAATTTTCGTTGTGGGTAGAGCGATGAAAGCAATAATTATGTAATGCGATGCGATAGCGAGAACCACAAATAAGTGGAAGATTTCGTGAAATCCAAATTTCGTTGGCCAGGGATCTGGCTTTTGTGTTCCATAAACAAGTGCCCCTAGTGTGTGAAATGCTCCACCTAAAAGTAGAAAAGTAAACCCCCAGCCCCCTAAATTTTTCCAGAGTTCATCAATTACTAGAAGCGCTGACCAGCCCACAGTAATAAATAGAGGAACGGTGATGCGTTTAGGTGGAGCAGGCCAAAATATCATCACTAGTACACCTATAAGAGCGCCGATCCAAACCACTGATAAAACAAAGGTTGCGTGAGAACGAGGCAGCATCAGCCAAGAGATAGGGGTGTACGTTGCTGCTATTGCTACAAAGATCATGGCATGATCAACGCGTCGCCAAAGACTATGTGCTTGGCGACTCCATGTGTGGCCATGATAGAAGGAACTTATTCCAAAGAGACCAATAATTGAGATTGAGTAAAGCGAAGCTAAAAATTTTGCTTCTTGTGCGCTAATGATCAGAATTGGGCAAAGAACTATGGCTGCTACGAAAGCTAAACGATGGGACCATCCTCGTAGAGCAGGTTTTTCTACTAAATGCATAGGAGGATAAGACATGTAATCATTTTCTAAGAAGATTGCTTGTGGAGCTGGCGGGAATCGAACCCGCGACCCCCTGCTTGCAAAGCAGGTGCTCTAGCCAACTGAGCTACAGCCCCAAGCCCCTATAGCGTACGCGAAGTACCGCCTTGCCACTACGAGATAGAGAAATCTATTTTGAAGATTTAAATGGGTCGACCGAACGGCAACTCAGGACACCAAGTAGATAAATAGGATTCGGCTTTATAACAAGCACCAAGAACTGGGCCTTCTGGATGATTCAAAATTTCATTAATTAACGATTCCATGAGCGAATTTACGTTGTCTCCCATGAGATCACCAGCAACGGTGATGAAGTCCGGTAAAACAATTATTTCTTTGGTTACACAGTGGGCTAGACCTCGTGTAGTCACGGCAAGTCGAGTAGTAGGAACAACTACTTTTGCCTGGATATTTGGAACTATTTCATGGCCAAGAACGCGCATAGTCTTTCCAACAAAAAGTAGATCTGCTTCTGCAGTAAAGGGAGACTCAGATACAACAAGATCAACGTTTACTTTTTTTAACTCTGCTTCCAAAAGGGTTGGATCTTCAAGATCAGTGACGGCAGTTCTTGCTTCTGGGAAAGCGGTCATTGCTGCTAGAACTGCACCAAAAAAAAGAGTTTCATCATTTGAAGTGTCTTCTAGACCACTCACTTCACCTTTGTCTACTCCTTTACCGGTCTGAAACGTGTAGTCAATTTCCCATCCAGATACTTCATCAACAAAACCCTCTATTCCCTCTTTACGATTTTCAGGGAGCGAACTGATACCCGCAGAAATTCCTGTTTCTTGCAATTCAAGACAAGCTAATGAATAACTAAACGAGCGAGCGAAATCTTTCGCTCCACCTTGAAGAATTTTTTTGGCAAGACGAATGTTCCCTTTCCCAGCAACATCTGGAAAATCCACAGCTACAAAAGCTGAACCGTCAGAGAGTTTTCTAATAAACATAAATCATTAATCTTGCTCAAGAGCATCAACCACGCGGTCCACTTGTAGGCGCGCGGCATCAATGCGATTTCGACAATGACGTATTAGCTCATCAGCACGAGCAACTTGAGATGCTAAAAGATCTACATCAACAGATTCTCCTTCTAGTGCGCTAAGAATCGTTTGGAGCTCAGTTAAAGCATCTTCATAACGCATGTCACTCGCTGATTCAGCATTTTCTTCTAATGAATTCATTGCTTTTCTCCTTGATCATTAACTGTAGAGGAGACTGTTCCGTTACTCACAGACGTAATAAGAACATCACCTTTTTGTACTTGCTCACTTTTCGTTATAAGTTGACCATCGCTACGTCGAGTAATTGACCAGCCTCTAGCTAAAACATTAACTGGATCAAGCACCCGGAGCCGATGTTCAAGTTCAGTCAATCGTTCGCTTTGGCGTTCTAAATGCAACGGTGCTGATCGAGAAACTCTTTTCGCTATTTCATTAAATTTGTCTTCTGTTCTTGAAAGAGTTAATGAAACAGCCTTTGTTAATCGCAAACTTGTTTCATTTTGCGAACGTAATTCTTGATCTATTAATGCTCGTGCTCGTTCGCAAATTAATTGATTTAAGTTTGAAATCTCATTCACAAACCTCTGAACGTCATTAGTTAAAGCGTTTGCACACGCTGTAGGTGTTTTATATGCGCTATGTGCTACCTCATCAGCGACGCTTCGATCAATTTCATGACCAATACCAGTAAAAACAGGGCAATTTAGTCCCGCGATAATACGGGCTATCGCTTCAGAGTCAAAAATTGAGAGATCTGCACTAGATCCTCCGCCTCTAATTAAAGCTATTACATCTGGTTTATACGAAGAGAGAACTTCTAACCCAGAAATAATTTCAACAACCGCACTTTCGCCTTGGACTCTGGCGTCATACTCTAAAACAGTGAATCCAAAGTTACTATTTGAAATTTCTGTTATGAAATCAGCATGAGCAGCAGATCCGACACTTGTAACTAATCCGATTCGGAGTGGTGGAAAAGTTAATGGAAGAGAAGAATTCTTTTCTAGAAGCCCTTCAACTAGAAGTTGTTGTAACAACTTCTCGCGTTCTATCGCTAGTTGACCGAGAGTGAACGATGGATCAATTTGATCCATAATTAGGTTTAGACGTCCACTTGGAGGGTAAAAATTTAAACCAACTAAAACACGTACTTGAAGGTCGTTACTGAGTGTTAGATTCCCGGATTCAGTCAAGACTTTTTCAACTTGATTTCGCTTACTTTGCCATAAAGCCACATTTAAAACAGCGGCAGGAGGTTGCCCTGGTTCATCGTTAGGTTCAACTAAATCAAAATAACAATGCCCGGGGCGAGAATTCTTAAAGTTAGAAATTTGTCCCTCAACCCAAAATTTTTCTGGAAATAAGGTGTCTAATCCATCTTTTATTAATGAACTTAATTCAGATATTGAAATTGCGGAGAATTCATTCGGATTGACCATTTCTTTACAATAGTGAAAGTTTCGGCACTGCTTTGCATCCCGACAAGTTAAAAATAAATATTTTCTACTACGGTCTTGTTCGGTTAGTGAATCGTTACTAACTTTTAAGTAATAAATAATTTCTAGAGGGGGGAATCATGACAGCAACTCTTGCTGAACCTGTAAGTGCATCTCCTGAAAATACTATTACGACTGTTGCTTCCCTTGCTCAAGGGTGGGCTCAACATCGCCCTCATCAAATAGCTTTGCGTGAAAAAGATTTCGGCATCTGGCAGGAATACAGTTGGGCGAAAACATGGGACCTTATTCTTGATGCTGCTCACGGATTATTAGCATTAGATATTCATCCGGGTTCTAGAGTTTCTATTCAGTCAGAAGATCGTCCAGAGTGGGTCATTCTTGATTTGGCTGCTGTTGCGGTACGTGGAGTTACTGTTGGCTTATATCCAACAAATCCGGCTGCTGAAGTCGAATACCTGTTGACAGATTGCGGATCAACGGTGCATTTTGCTGAGGATCAAGAACAAGTTGATCGAGTACTAGAAATAGATCGGACATCTTTACCGGAATTAACGCACATTCTTTATACCGAGCCGCGTGGTGTTGTGAGTTACAACGATGATCGCCTTCTTTACTGGGAAGACTTTTTAGAAATGGGACGTGCGCATCGTCGCGAACATACTGGAGCAGTAGAAAAAAGAATGGCAGAAGCCAAAGGCGACGATGTTATGACTCTGGTGTACACATCTGGAACTACTGGTCCGCCAAAGGGGGCAATGTTAACTAACGACAACGTAGCGTTCGCTTTAACGCGTCTAACAGGAGAAAACGGATTACGAGGCAACCGAAAACCCACCTCAGAAGATCTGGTTTTAACTTATTTGCCCTTATGTCACGTCGCTGAACGTATTTTTTCGACTTGGCATCTAGTGAGTTGTGGGTTGACGCTTAATTTTGCTGAATCAATAGACACCGTTCAACTCAACTTACGTGAAATACAACCAACCATATTTTTTGCTGTTCCTCGCATCTGGGAAAGAATGCACGCTTCAGTTCTCATAAAAGGAAATGATGCTTCGTTATTTAAACGAACGTTGTTGAAAGTTGGGCTTAAGTTAGCTTCAATCATCGGAAAAGAAAAAGTATCAAATAACGGAAAACACACCGTAAAAAGTTGGCTGCTTAATTTAATTGGATATCCAATCATTTTTCGCGCTTTACTCGAACGAATTGGACTCCGACGTTGCTGGCATGCAGGTTCCGGAGCAGCTCCTATTTCATCAGAGATTCTGGAATTTTTTATGGGCATAGGCGTGCCGGTATACGAACTATATGGGATGACAGAAAACTCAGCCGTTGCAACCACAAATCTTCCTGGACGTTTGAAATTAGGAACAGTAGGAGAACCATACGCCGATATCGGATTTCGAATTGATGAAGAAACAGGAGAAATCCAAACCAAACACCCCGGCGTTTTTGCTGGATATTGGAATAAACCAGAAAAAACTAAAGAGACATTCACTGCCGATGGATGGTTAAGAACCGGAGATGTTGGTGAATGGGTGGATGGAACCCATGTGCGAATTGTTGACCGGATGAAAGACATCATCATTACATCTGGGGGGAAGAACATTTCACCTTCAGAAATTGAAAACAGTCTTAAAGCATCAATCTATGTAAAAGAAGCCATGGTCATCGGCGATAGGCGAAAGTTTCTTTCAGCTCTTATCGGTATTGAACTTGAAACTGTTGGGGATTGGGCTTTAAGAAGAAATATTCCCTACACGACTTATAGGGATTTATCTGAAAAAGAAGAAGTAATTGAACTGATACAAAATGTCATCAATGAAACGAATGAAAAATTTGCTCGAGTTGAGACAATCCGAAAGTTTCGGATGATTCCAAAAGAACTAGATCATGAAGATGGTGAATTAACTGCAACTCAAAAACTAAAACGATCATCAATGGAGAACATGTTTAGCGGCTTAGTGGAGTCGATGTATAAATGACATCAATTCCAATGCTTTTCGCAGCCTCCACTTTTGACGTATTTGTCCAAACTCTTTTTAAAGCACTTGCTCTTGGTTCTCTTTACTCCATGCTTGCGCTTGGGTTTGTACTCATATTTAAAGCAACCCAGACAGTCAACTTTTCTCATGGGGCGTTAGCGCTAGCAGGAACCTGGTTTTTATCCATGATTTTCATTGATTGGGATATACCGGGACGTTGGCTGCCTGGCCCAAACTGGCTTCATTGGGGTATTGCATTGTTGCTGGCTATGTCAGTAACAGCGGTATTTGGATTAATTATTGAACGATTAACAATCCGTCCCATGATCGGTGAACCAGTTTTCTCAATGGCTGTTATTACATTGGGATTAGAAGTAATTATTCGCGCTATTGCTGATGATGCTGTACGTCTTGTCCCAAGAAATCTTGGCATTCCATGGGGTAGCGACACTTTTAGTCTCGGCGGAGCTTCAGTTGCCTGGTCATATGTAGCAGCAGCAGTCATGGCCGCTTTTGTATTCACTGTTGTCTGGCGTTTTCTCCGTACAAGAACTGGGGTAGCCATGCAGGCGACAGCATTTGATCAAGAAGCTGCACTTGCACAAGGAATAAATGTCGGCATGATATTTGCTATTGCATGGGCAGCAGGTTCAGCTTTGGCCGCAGCAGCTGGAATTTTTGCATCAATGTCACCATGGGCAGCAGCGGGAGTAGCTAGTCGTGAAGGAGCATTTTTTGCCTTCCGCGCCCTACCTGCAGTGATCGTGGGTGGCCTTGATTCTGTTGTTGGGGCTTTAGCTGGAGGAATGCTTATTGGGTTTGTTGAAATTTTTGCTGGACAATATCTCTCAAGTTACGCAAATATTTTGGGATTCGGTTACCAGCAAGTCATTCCATACGTAGTAATGCTGATAGCTCTATTAATAAGACCTTACGGTTTGTTTGGGACCGAGGAGGTGCGTCGGGTATGAGAGGAAGACCAAACCTTTATACCTCTTACGCTTCTGAATCGCGGATTTTCCCCACACGAACGCAACAAGTTGGAATAGGTATCGCGCTTGTCCTCCTCCTTCTCATGCCATTTGACCTTCCTATTGTCGATCAAATACCTCTGATTCGATTCCTTGGGGATAATTCATGGCTTCGCATCGTAAATCGCATGTTTATCTTCTGCATAGCCGCCTTAGGTCTAAATATTCTTTCTGGTCTTGGAGGACAAGTTTCTTTAGGTCATGCATTTTTCATGGGAGTAGGTGCATATACCGCAGTTCTTGTTGGAGGTCCGAGCACATCAAGCCTCTGGGGATGGGGACTACCAATCTGGATCTGGTTACCTGCATCTGGTGTGGTAGCTGCACTGGTAGGTATTCTCGTAGCCCCTGCAGCAGTAAGAGTAAGAGGACTGTATTTAGCTATCACGACTCTTGGACTTGTTTTCATAGGGTTACATTTATCTCGGGTGTTTCCTGAAATTGCTGGACCAGGTTCCCTTGGACGGAAATGGCCAAAACTTGAAATAAGGATTTGGAAAGAAGAAAACCCATTTCTTGATTTCTCTTCAGACGGACACTGGTTTTGGTTTGACATAACTGACAACCAAAAAACTTATTACTTTTTACTTGCGCTCTTAATTATTTTCTCTCTCTGTGCAGCAAATTTGGCGCGAACCCGAACCGGACGCGCGCTTGCAGCAATTCGCGATCAAGACGTAGCCGCTGAAATTATGGGGGTTCCTGAAACAAAATATAAAACCATCGCATTTGCAATTTCTTCTTTTTATGCCGGAGTCGCTGGTGCTCTAGCCGCATCTTTTGTAGGACAAGTACCCCCTGAACAATGGGATTTAATCCTGTCTGTAGAGTTCGTAGCGATTCTTCTCATAGGCGGAATGGGAAGAATTTCAGGGGCGCTTGCTGGAACATTTTTTGTTGTTTTATCTCCTCGCTTTGTTGAGGAAATAATTGAGTGGATGACTGAACAAGCGGAAGGAAATGGAACATTTTCCGGTATGTGGGATGGCATCATCTCGCTAGGTTCCGGTGATTTTGGAATCATTTCTGTCAGCGAAACAGCCCTTGGATACCCGATTCCCTATAGTTCACTCGATGAAATTATCTATGGCTTACTGATAGTCGTCTTTATGTTATTTGAACCTTTAGGTCTTTACGGAATCTGGACAAATATACGAAACTATTGGAAAGGTTGGCCGTTCAGCTATTGAACAGCTTAAAAAGATCTCTGGCTATACGCCTGAGCACAATCCCAAAGAGAGGGGAAAAAAATATGAAACACGTGTCGAAATTGCTAGCAATTCTGCTGGCCTTCACGGTTGTCGCTGCAGCCTGCGGTAGTGACGAAGACTCTTCGTCATCCTCAGCATCAGCGTCATCATCAGCTCCAGCGGAGACTGAGGCCCCGGCGGAGACTGAAGCTCCTGCCGAGACTGAAGCTCCTGCCGAGACTGAAACTCCAGCTGACGGGGCTGAAGTTGCTTATGACTACGGAGTTACTGAGGACACAATCAGAGTTGGCGCTATCGCTGACTTAAGTGGTCCTTTTGCTCCATTAGTAGTTCAAATAATTGCAGCTCAGACCGCTTACTGGGACCGAGTAAATGAAAATGGTGGCATCGCCGGCAAAATGATTGACTTCTGGATAGAAGACAATGCTTACGATGTCCCAACACATCTTGAAAAATACGAAGAGATGAGTGCAGATGACGGAGTTGTCTTCTTAAGCCAATCCACAGGTTCGCCACACACTGCTGCAATAGCAGAGGCCCTTGTTGAAGATGGATTAGGGGCTATTCCACTTTCATGGTATTCCGGTTGGCCAGATCCAGATTTTGGCGAAAACGTATTTGAGTCCTACACAAGTTATTGCTACGAATCCATTAACGCAGTGGATTATTTAGCAGCCAACGTTGTGGAAGGCGATGCAAAACTTGCCATCCTTACCTACCCAGGTGAATATGGTCAAGATGGTGCAGCAGGTGCAAAAATCGCTGCTGAAGCACTCGGAATTGAAATCGTTTATGACGGCGAAGGTGCAGTAATCCCTGGCGCCGACCAGACTCCAGTAATTGCTGGTTTGGTCGACTCAGGAGCCAACCTCGTATGGGTTACTACTGGGCCAGGCCTTTTAGCTGAACTTATGGGTGGCGCTGCCGCTGAAGGATTTAGCGCTGTTTGGTCAGGAAACTCACCAACATACAGTTACGTCCTTCTAGGAACAGCCCTTGCTCCAGTGCTTGATTCATCCTTCTACCAGTCAACATATACCTTGACCTGGAATGCAGGAGATGCACCAGGTATGGCAGACATGGTTTCTGCACTAGAAGTAGCTATGCCCGATGATCCGGTATCTGATTCATATGCAATTGGTTGGACTGAAGCTATGGCAGCTCACCAAATTCTTGAAGCTGCTGCTGCGGCTGGCGATTTAACAAGAGCCGGTGTTATTGCTGCAGCAAATTCAACAACCGTTGACTATATGGGTCTTGCTCCGAACCAAGGGTACGGCGGCGAGCCAAATGACTACATTGTGCGTGAGTCATACATATTTGATATTCAGGCTGATCTGTATGATGCTGAAGCAACTATCTCAAGTGGCGGAAGCACCGGTTCAGTTCTGATGAATGGTGGCCCATTCGTTTCAGATATCACTGCTGCGCAGGTGTACGACGGCGCTTGCTTTAAAGCTGAATAAAACTATTTGGGGTGGCCGGTTAACCGGCCACCCCAAATACTCAAAATATTAAAAGACCCAGGAATCCAATGCTTGAAATCGCTAACTTAGAAGTTGTCTATAACGAAGTAGTTCTCGTTCTACGCGGCCTTTCAATTGAAGTACCGCAAGGAGACATTGTCGCGTTACTGGGAAGCAACGGTGCGGGGAAAACAACCACGACCCGCGCTATCACAGGCCTGCTAGATGTACACGAAGGAAAAGTTACTAAAGGATCTATCAAATTCAATGGTGAACAAATTGATAACAAAAACCCTTCAACAATTGTTCGCGACGGCATAAGTCAAGTATTAGAAGGTCGACGAATATTCGCTGAACTTACTGTGGATGAAAATTTAACGGCTGGAGCAATCACTAGCAAAGATAAAGCAGCTATAAAAACAGCCCATGAACGAGTAATGACAATGTTCCCTGTTCTTTCAGAACGGAGGAAATCAATCGCTGGTTACCTATCTGGTGGAGAACAACAAATGCTTGCAATAGGAAGGGCACTTATGGTTGATCCAAAACTTCTTATTTTGGATGAACCATCATTAGGCCTCGCACCAAAACTTGTTGCCCAGATCCGAGACACAATTGTTGAAATTAATAAAGATGGCACAAGTGTTTTACTTATTGAACAAAACGCAAACATGGCTTTATCAATAGCTAATTACGGGTACATCATGGAAACCGGAAAGATTGTTATGGACGGTGTTGCCAGCAAACTTCTTAAAGACGAAGATGTACGAGAATTTTATTTAGGCCTCCACGGTGAAGGAACAGAACGAAAATCCTTCAGAGATGTTAAACATTACAAAAGAAGAAAGCGTTGGCTGTCATGAATCAACCTCTTCTCGAAGTTAAAGACATAAGCCTTTCATTCAAAGGAGTGAAAGCTATTTCAAATGTTTCCTTCCAAGTCCAAGAGGGTGAACTTTTTTCAATTATTGGCCCTAACGGTGCAGGAAAAACTTCAATATTCAACAGCATCAGTCAGGTTTATCGCCCACAAGAAGGCGACATTTTTTGGAAAGGAAACAGTATTAGCGGTCAGCGTCCCGACACAGTTGCAGGTCTCGGTATTGCACGAACTTTTCAAAACATAGAACTTTTCCCGCATATGACAGTTCTAGAAAATCTACTCCTCGGTCGACATGTGCGGATGAAAAGATCTTGGCTGGCTGGAGCCTTATGGTTTGGTCCCGCAAAAAAAGAGGAAATGGAACACCGTCTTGCAGTTGAAGACATCATTGATTTCCTTGAAATTGAAGAATGGCGCAAACATCCAGTTGCACTACTCCCATATGGATTTCAAAAAAGGGTAGAACTTGGAAGAGCGCTTGCTATGAACCCAGAACTACTTTTATTAGACGAACCAGTAGCAGGAATGAATCTTGAAGAGACTGAAGATATGGCTCGCTTTATTCTTGATATCCGTCGCGAACTAGGAATATCAATGATTCTCGTTGAACATGACATGAGTCTCGTTATGGACATAGCAGATCGAATCATGGTTCTAGATTTCGGCCAAAAGATTTCTGAAGGAACACCAGAACAGATACAAAAAGATCCAGCAGTTATTGCCGCGTATCTTGGTGACGAAGAAGGCTTAGCGTTAGACACTGACTGATATGGCATCTGAAGATTTTGATGCACGGCAGTTCAGCGAAATGGCTGTAAGTCGGGTAACTAACGAACTCCCACATCCGGATTTAAAACTTTTTCTCTTATCATTTCTGTTTTCACGCACCTCAACCCAATTTGCTCGTCATGTAGAATCACATGTTCACCGTCCATCTGGACTGACATGGGCTGGTTTCCGAATCTTATTTACGGTTTGGGTCTGTGGAAGCATGGAGTCAAATCGTGTCGCACGTTTTTCTGGTCTTTCTCGGGCCTCTGTTTCAAGCGCACTTAAGACATTAGAACGCGATCAATTAATAACGAGAAAAAATGGAAGCGATGATCGGAGAGTCGTATTTGTTGGTTTAACCAAAAAAGGAAAAAACGCGGTTAAAGATGCTTACATTGAACAACATAAATCCGAACAAGATTTTTATGGTGTTCTTACAGACCAAGAAAAAGAAACACTTACTGATCTTATTGAAAAAATTCTATTCTCTTCAGCAGACGAGACTTAAAGATGAACTTGTTTACTATCTGGATCATAGAAAGGCCGGAACGAAGCAGTTGCAGGAAATCTTTTTCCGTTTATTTCAATTTCAAAGGAACCATCTAACACTTGGTTGCGAGGAACATCGTGTTCATGGGAAACATAACCCATTCCTAAAGCTGCACCTATTGTGTGTCCGTACATTCCAGATGTGATTCTTCCAACAATGATTCCATCTTTATAGACAGGTTCATTGTGATAAAGCAAAGGCTCAGAGTCGTCAACACGAAATTGGACTAATCGTCGAGTAATTCCAGATTCCTGGAGAGCAAGTAATGCTTCTCTTCCAATAAAGCCTCCGGGCTTATCCCAGGCAACACCCCAAGAGAGCCCTGCTTCTAGAGGGGTATCTTCATCGCATATATCATCTCCCCAGTGCCGGTACGCCTTTTCCATCCGTAAAGAATTCATTGCGTGCATGCCTGCTAATTTCAATCCTTTAGGCGCGCCTGATTCCCAAAGTTGATCAAATGCGCCCGCCGCAAACTCAGTTGGTAAATAAACTTCCCAACCCAACTCTCCCATGTATGTTCGACGGACCGCGATAGCTCGGGCATACCCAAAGTCAATTTCTTGAAGAGTCCCGAAGGGAAAAGCTTCGTTTGAGAGGTCAGCGTCAGTTAGTGGAGACATCATGGAGCGTGCCTGTGGGCCGAATATTCCTAAAGTTGCCCAACCAGAAGTCACGTCAGTTACAACAACTCTTGCCTCTTCAGGAATATTTCTAAGGATCCAATCAGCATCTTTTAACTGAGTTGTATACGCAGTGACAACCAGAAATGTTTCTTCGTCTAGGCGATTAACAGTTAAGTCAGCTTCAATTCCGCCTCGTTCATTAAGCCAAGTTGTATACACGGAGGTTCCTGACGCAACGTCAATATTCGCTGAAGAAATTTTGTTAAGAACAGTTGCTGCATCAGGTCCTTGTACCAGTATCTTCGCTAACGAAGTTTGATCAAATAGTGCAGCGCCTTCTCGGCAAGCCTGATGTTCCGCGGCTGAGTGTTCAAACCAATTTTGCCGACCATAGGTGTATTCATATATTGGTTCAACTCCGTCGGGCGCGAACCAATTTGGTCTTTCCCAACCACCGTTTTCTCCGTGGCATGCTCCAAGATTTACCAGACGGTCATAAAAAGGGGAACGACGCACACCCCGAGCAGTTTCTACTTGTCGGAAAGGCCAATGCATTGCATATAACAACCCAAGCGATTCAATTGAACGGTCGTGCAAATACCGTCGGTTGGTTTGAAATGGTTGAGCGCGTCGAATATCAACATCCCATAAATCCATAGGTGGTCGACCATCAACTATCCATTCTGCTAAAACTTTTCCTGCTCCACCTGCAGACTGAATACCAACAGAATTGAATCCTGCAGCGACAAAATGATTATCAAGTTCAGGAGTGGGACCAAGCAAATATCTATCATCAGGGGTAAAGGCTTCTGGTCCGTTAAAAAATAAACGGATACCAATTTCATTAAGAAGAGGTATCCGTTCACAAGCTCGTTCATACACCGGTGCTAAGTGGTCCCAATCTTCATCGAGTTGCATAAATGGCCGATCATGAGGTAGTCCTTCTGCCCCGAACGGTTTAGCAATAGGTTCAAAGGCTCCAACAAGTAACCGACCAGCATCTTCTTTTACATAAATACAGTTATCTGTGTCACGAAGAACTGGAAGACCTGACGGTAGCTCAGGAACAGGTTCAGTAACAAGATAAAAATGTTCACATGCATGAAGGGGAATATTCACTCCAACATCTCGACCAAGTTGATGAGACCACATCCCTGCAGCAGTAACAACGTATTCGGCTTCAATTGGGCC
>CACPKO010000017.1 GCA_902634555.1 Actinomycetota bacterium | reverse complement strand
ATTTTTGGATTCACCAAATGCAATATGTTGCAATATGCCTTCGGAACCCTATAGGCAACTGAGAAAAAGCGAAAGAGGTGATGACTTTTTTCCCACATTGTGGGAAAAATAGTCCTAAATTAGTGAATTTTCACGCAATCTCATGATTCGCTACTCTATTATCAGCAGAAGTTTTTCCAGACCTCTACTATCGTGACTGATTAGATTACCAACGAATTGAGAGCCAAATGAGCGAATTACATAAAGGAAAAACTGTTGTTGTTACTGGAGCCGGAAACGGAATCGGCAAAGCTATAGCAATTCGATTTGCTAAAGAAGGCGCCAATGTTGTCGTCAATGACATAGATGGCCCAATAGCAGAAGAAGCAGCCAAAGAAATTCTTGATGCAGGCGGATCAGCTCTCGCAATCACTGCAGACGTTTCAGACAGCAGCCAAGTTAGTGAAATGTTCCAAAAGACCGTTGAAAGATACGGCCCCGTTGATGTACTCGTAAACAATGCAGGTCTTGTTAGCCCGATGCTGCATTTCTTTGAAGCCGATGAATCATGGTGGCGTCGAATAATCGATGTAAATCTAACTGGACACTTTCTTTGCTCTCAGCACGCCGCTCGCATGATGGCTAAAAAAGGAAGTGGCGTAATAATAAATATGTCTTCCGGAGGAGCTACTCGCGCTCATCGAGCCTTCTCCGCCTATGACGCTTCGAAAGGTGGAATAGAAGCACTTACACGAGCGATGGCTCTTGATTTAGGACCCTATGGGATACGCGTATGTGCCTTAATGCCTGGATCTATTGATACCGAAGGAATGGATGAAGATGCAAGGCGACTACGCGGTGAAAACATTCCTCTCGGGTATCCCGGAGGGCCAGATGATATGGCCGGCCCTGCCGTGTTCCTCGCCTCTGACGATGCTTCCTACATCACTGGTGATGTTATTAAAGTAGACGGCGGCATGTTGTCGCAACAGCGTTCTGCGACAGTGGATATTATGCCTCCACAGAACTTCCCTCCAGTTGAAAGTTTGTAACTGAGTTTTCTTACGGGCAAGAACTTTAGAGTTCTTTACTCGCCAGAACCGCCGCCGAGATAAGCCTTCTGCAAGTCCTCATTGGCGCGTAGTGCTTCAGCCGTATCATCAAGTATTACTCGTCCTGTGAGGAGAACCCATCCTCGATCAGCTATGGAAAGAGCCATATTTGCGTTCTGCTCAACCATGAAAATTGACATGCCTTCATTATTGATTTGCTCAATTAATTCAAAGTTTTGTTGAACTAGAGCTGGCGCCAACCCCATTGAAGGTTCATCCATGAGTAACACTTTTGGTCTAGACATAAGTGCTCGCCCTATTGCAACCATCTGCTGCTCTCCACCTGAAAGTGTTCCAGCTTTCTGTGACAATCTCTCTTTGACTCGGGGGAAACGGTCGTAAACACCTTCAAGATCTTCGTTAATGCCATCGCGGTCGTTGCGGAGATAAGCCCCTAACATAAGGTTCTCTTTAACGGTTAAACGTTTAAACAAGCGACGATTCTCCGGAACCATTGTGACCCCATTGGCCACCCGATAACTCGTGGGTTGACTATTTACGACTTCCCCGTCAAGCACAACATCTCCTGAAGTAGGGGTAACCATACCTAAGAGAGTTTTAAGTGTCGTAGTTTTACCGCTTGCGTTTCCACCTAATAAACAAACGAGTTCTCCGGGATAAATAGCTAAATCAACATCTTTTAGTATGTGGACCGCTCCATAGTGAGTATTGACGTTACGGAACTCAAGTAAAGCCGAAGGATTAGTTGATTCTGGATTATTTATCTCTGTACTCACGAGTGACTCTCCACTGGTCGGCCAAGGTACGCCTCAATTACATCAGGATCAGTTGAGACTTCCTCATAACTTCCACTTGCAATCGGCACGCCGTGGTCAAGAACGACGACTCGGTCTGAAACGTTTTTCACGACTGCCATATCGTGTTCAATGATCACAATTGTGAAGCCCCATTCTGAGCGTAATCGTCCTATAAGTTCAGTCAGTTCAGCAGTTTCTGACGGATTCATTCCAGCTACTGGCTCATCAAGGAGCATCAATCGAGGTTGAGTCGCCATAGCTCTAGCAATTTCTAATCTTCTTCGGTTGGCATACGAAAGCATGAAAGCTGCCTGGTCGAGGCGATAGCCGACTAATCGAGATCCGAAGAAACTAAGGATCTCTTCTGCACGTTGCCTGATCTCTTCTTCTTCCTTTTTGAATGCTTTTGTTTGAAATAGCGCCCCAAACACGTTCTGAGAAGTTCGACAATGTTGTGCAACCATCACATTTTCCAGAATTGTCATATTTGGGAAAAGGCGAACATTTTGAAATGTTCGGGCAATACCCAAACTAGTTACTTCATTTGGCTCTAAACCTAGAACCGAGTCTCCTTGAAACAGGATGTCCCCTCCTGTTGGCTCAACCAAACCAGTGATTGTGTTGAAGAATGTTGTTTTCCCAGCCCCATTAGGACCGATAACACTTACAATCTCTCCTTCATCAACATGGAAATTCAATCCAGAGAGGGCATCTAGACCGCCGAAAGTGACTTGTAGATCTTTAATTTCAAGAAGGTGGCTCATACCTGGGCTTCCTCTCCCTCAACGGATTGTTCTTCGTCGTCCGTTCCTTTAAGCCATGAGTCTTGGAGGAATTCTTCTTGATGTAATTCTTGGGTTCGGCGAGCGCTTGGTACAAGCCCCTCTGGTCGTTGAAGCATCATGTAAACCAGCAGCATTCCATACACAAGCAGTTTTAATGAACCAAATTCTTGTAACAAGCCGGGTTGTTTTGGGCCACCAAGAATACCGATAAGAACAAACGCTCCGACAAACACCCCGGGGATTGAGCCCATTCCTCCAACAATTACCACTACAAGAATCACAATTGATATAAGAATCATGAAACTGTTGGGGAATACCGAACCTACTCGTGCGGCCATAATCGCCCCCGCGAAAGAAGCTAAGACCGCTCCGACGACGAAAGCCATAAGTTTCGAGTTAACGGTATTGATACCCATGGCTTCGGCGACTTGTTCATCTTCTCTAATCGCCATCCATGAACGTCCGAGTCGCGAAGCCTGCAAACGCCAAGACACGTAAACCGCAATGGCGCAAAAGAAGAGAACTAAGTAGAAGATGCCTCTGGTGTCTGTCCCAGAGATGTAGACAACACCAAGATCGATGCCTGGAATGCCAAGAATTCCTTGTGCTCCACCAAAATACGGCTTGAGGAAATCTGACAGGAAGAGTAAACGGATAATCTCGCCAAAACCTAACGTCACAATGGCGAGGTAATCTCCGCGCATGCGGATCACCGGCGCTCCAATAATCAGCCCTGTCAAAGCGGCAAGGATGACGACAAATACGAGCGAAAGAACCCAAGTCATTCCTGGAGCAAAGAATGGTGATATCTCCGAGGTTAAAACTGCAGTGGTGTACGCTCCTACTGCGAAAAACGCGACATAACCAAGATCAAGTATTCCGGCGAGTCCTACAACAATGTTGAGGCCGAGAGCCAGCAGCAGGAAGATGCCAACATTTGCGAGTAGAGAGTTGACGTAAGTTCCCATGAATATTGGAAGAACGATTCCTAATGCCGCAATAACTCCAAAGAGTACGTAAGAAGTTTGTTTCTTCTTCGGTGCCTCTTGTTCCCGGTATTGAGCTACGGCTTTTTTAACTTTGCCTTTAGAGATGATTGAAATCATTCCAATTAAGGAAGCTAAAATGATTGCTGGCCAGAGCTTTAAGCCTCCACGCTTTTGGAAAATAAGTTCGATTAGCCACTCAAGGCGGAAACCTTCAGACATGTCATCTAATGCTGGTTCAAAAATGGCTACGGCAAGAACTGTAAAGAAACCATAAGAAATACCTCGTCGAAGACTTTCAGGTATTACATTTAGAGCCGCTCCGAAGAGACCCAGTGCCCCACCTATACCGATCCATACTGCTGGATTTAGATCCCGAGCCCCGAAAGCAAGAACTTCAAGAAGTTGTGGACTCCAGTTGATTAGGGGGTCTCGAATGTCAAAGTTTTCTATTCCTAGCATCAACAACGTAAGTCCAGCTCCGCCGATAGCGCCAGTTAAAACACCAGTGAGTAGATCTGGAAGCCCTGGCTTTGATGTTTCTACTCCTTCAAGTACTACACGTGATGAAGCGACATAACCAAAGATGAGAGGCAACCAGAACAAAGAAACATAGCCGAGGCTTAATAACGGACTGATAATGCTTTTTGGATCAAGTTTTATAGGCATCCCAACTAAGGAGACAAATAAGAGCGCTACAGCGCAGATTGATCCCCACCTAACAATTCGTTTCCAGTCAAGAAGTAAAGAGGAAGGCAAAGCTGTCATGCTCTATCCTCCTGTGAGAGACGCTCACCAAATAATCCGGATGGTTTGAATAAAAGAACCATGACTAGGACAGTGAAGGCCACAGCGTCCTTTAATTGCGTGACGCCTGGAACTCCAAGGGGTTCAAGAATTAATTGTGGAGCGATTGATTCTGCCGATCCAAGAGCAAGGCCTCCAGACATCGCTCCGCCAAGATTACCTATACCTCCCACAACTGCAGCAGTGAAAGCTTTAATGCCGGGAAGGAACCCTGTCATCGGATTCACGGCACGGAACAAGAGTCCAAACATTACTCCTGCGACTCCTGCCATTGCTCCACCAACAGCAAAGGTTGTCACAATGATTCGGTTAACGTTGATTCCCATCAAGGAAGCAATTTCTTTGTCCTCTGCTACCGCCCTCATTGCCTTACCAGTTTTTGTACGTTCAACTAAGTACCAGAGTCCCGTCATTGAAACTATGGTTACTAGGAACACAAGAATTTTTATTCCTGATATTTCAAACGTAAGTATTGATCTTTGTTTCGCTAGCCATTCCGGCAATTGCGGGTAACCCTGAGTTCCTGGACCGAAGATCCCAAGTACAGCATTTTGAAGGACAAACGAAACACCAATTGAAGTGATTAACGGTATGAGTCGAGGAGAGTTACGAAGAGGACGATAAGCAATCCGCTCCGTCAGAACAGCAGTTACTGTAGAGACCATTACAGCTAGAAGAAGAACTATTAGTAGGCAAAGAGCAAAATTGCTTTCCCACATGCCGTTCGCCGAAAATTTATTCGCTGCTATATAGCCCGTATAAGCACTGACCATAAACACTTCACCGTGTGCGAAGTTAATGAAACCGAGTACGCCATAAACCATTGAGTAGCCCAAAGCAATCAACCCGTAGAAAACTCCTTGTGAGAGTCCTGATATAACTAAGCCTTTTATTTGATCTGCTGAGAGCCCAGTCGCTCCGGGATTACGCCACCTAGCAAACCAATTATCAGGTGAAATTTGTTGAGCCACAAAAGCTAAGAAACCGATGGTTACAAGGCCGATCAATAAAACTTTCACCACAAAGAGAAAGCGATCAACTAGTGGAGTTCGTCTTTTCGATTTCCCCTCTGCTACTGCAGTCACCGTTTTTCCCTCTTTCATTGACTTAATTTAAGTTATCTCAATCTCTTACACCATAAAACTTATATGTGAGCATAGAAAACTGCGATCACGGAACTTTAGCCGACATGACACCATTCTTGAACATTTTGCTATGAGTTCTAAAGACTTTCTTCAAGATTGGACGTGTTGCCAGCCAAAACGACCCTTAATGCAAAGATGCCCTGAAGTAACAGAGTGATCTGCAGGAGAAGTAACTTTCACAATTTTTTCGTCTTGAACATGCAACTCTAAATTGCAGCCAACACCACAAAATGAACAAACAGTTGTTGTTACCTCTTGAGTTTCTTCATTCCATGTACCCTCTTCGCGCATATCATGCTCAGTTTTAAAAACAAGTGCTCCCGTGGGGCAAACCCCAATGCAGTTTCCACAATAAACGCAGGCTGAATCAGGCAAGGAGACATCAAATTCAGTTGAAATATGCGCATCGAATCCTCGCCCAGCTGTTGCTATTGCAAAGGTATATTGCGCATCTTCTCCGCATGCTTCCACACATTTGTAGCAGAGAATGCAGCGTTCATAATCGCGCACATATAGAGAGTCTTGTATTTTTGGAGGTTGAGCGACAGTAGCAATTTCATTTTTACTACCCATTCGTGAGCTGTCCACCTCATAATGTTCCATCCACTCTTTAACTTCTGCCGTCGAACGATCCATATCAACAGAAGAATCGAGTAGCTCGTAAACCAATTTCCTGCTCTTGCGTACACGTTCACTATCGGTTGAAATAACCATCCCGTCTTCGGCGGGACGTGAACACGAAGGGACTAAGGTTCTTGAACCTTCTACTTCCACTACACATACTCGACAAACATTGACCGGAGTCAGATTCTCTGCCCAACAAAGAGTTGGTGTATCAATTCCTTCTTTTTGACAAATATCAAGGATGGTTGCGCCTTCAACGGCCTTCACCTGTTTACCATCTATTTGAACTTCTATTTGTGAGCGGGGAGCTCCAACTGGAATCTCATTCATAGGGTTCTCTCCAGTAGTCCAAGGTTGATAGCAGATAGTACAGCCCCGGATGCGGTATGTCCTAAACCACAAATTGAAGCATCTTTCATTACCGTACTTAAATCTTCAAGAAGTTCTTCATCTGTATCAAAAGAAGCGTTTCGCGTAAATCGAGCAAGAACCTCTTCTTGTCGGACTGTGCCCACTCGACAAGGGACACATTGACCGCAGGATTCATCACGAAAAAATTGTGCGATCCGACGAACAGTGTCTGGCAGATCATCGGATTCATCAAACACCATGACCACTCCTGAGCCTAATGACACACCGGCCTCTCTTGTATCTTCGAGTGTCATAGGTAGATCTAAATGATCGGAAGTGACAAAACTTCCTGCTGCTCCGCCAAGCAGAATTGCTTTGATTTTTTTAGAATCCGTTACGCCTCCTGCAGCTTCAATTACTTCACGTAGCGTTACCCCAAATGGGTGTTCATAAACTCCCGGATTTACGACACGTCCGCTTAAGCAAAATAATCGGGTTCCTGTAGAGTTCCCCGTCCCTTGCATGGCGTACTTATCCCCACCAAGAGCCAGAATAGAAAGCACGTTTACTAGGGTTTCTACATTATTTATCGCTGTTGGTTCTCCAAATAACCCATGCGTCGTGGGAAATGGCGGCTTATTGCGTGGTTCTCCTCGAAAACCTTCTATTGAGTTAAACAATGCTGTTTCTTCACCGCAGATATAAGCCCCGGCACCTTTATAAAGTTGGATATCAAAATTGAACTCTGAGCCGGCTATGTTTTTTCCAAGAAAACCATTTTTTCTTGCCTCTCTGATTGCGTTCTCTAAACGCTCAGCGGCAACGGGATACTCTCCACGAAGATATAGCCATCCTTGTTCTGCTCCAATTGAGAACCCTGCAATGGTCATTGCCTCTATTACAGCGAAAGGGTCCCCTTCCATTATCGTTCGATCCTTGAAAGTGCCTGGTTCTGATTCGTCTGCATTGCACACAAGATGGCGAGGTCGACCTACTTGATCAGCTACTGCTCTCCACTTAACTCCTGTAGGAAATGCTGCGCCTCCTCGTCCTGAAAGTTTTGAGGCGGTTACTTCTTCTATCACTTTGTCCGGCCCGATTGTTAAGGCTTTTTTTAGTGCGTCATAGCCATTCAGTTTTACGTACTCCTCAATGCTCTCCGGGTTGACTACACCAACGCGGGAAAGTAGAGAAAGGTTCTCTGATCCTTTCTGAGGAAGTGTCATTTGTGGCGTCACCGTTTCTGATGTTAAAACTTGCTCTACGTTGACTGCTGTAAGAGAGTTATTGGATTCCGCGACGGCGGTTAAGTTCTTTTTATTCGTGCGTTGTATAAGAACGCTTGGAGCGCGTTCACACTGACCTAAGCAAGGGCTGGGTTTTACTTTGTGGCCGGAGTCCTTCAAGTCTTTGATAAGAGTTTCTGCTCCGACAAGCCGGCAAGCGACATCGTCGCACACATGGATTAAATCTTTGACTTCTGGAGGTTCATGAGAAAAGAGGTGATAAAAAGTGGCTACCCCATAAGCTTCTGCAGGGGGAATTCCTAAAACTTTACATGCGTAATTGAGGCCACCGGGACTAATCCAACCAGCGGTATTCTGTAGTTCATGCAGTGCAGGCAGGAGTAGCCGTCTTCGATCTTTGACTCTGGTCCGGCCACCTACAACAAACCTTTCATCTAGTTTGATCTCTGCTGGTCCTATTTCTGATGAGAGTTCATCGATTGCTGTTTTTTCTTCAGCGGTTGGTTCTTCGGTTCCAAATTTGAGATCAGACATTAGCCATACTCTCAATTTTTTCAATCTTTATTGCGGCTGCTTTAAACTCGCCGGTTCCTGACTTGCTGTCCGTTGCGTCACTGGTTAGTTGATTGATGTCAACTAACTCTGGAAAGTGGAATGTTGTGAATGCGAGGCCAACTTGAAGTTCCGCATCGGTCTTTACTCTCATCAGTATTGATCCCCTACGCGAAGAGACTCTAACTGTTTCTCCATCAACAACGTTTAGCGTTAACGCATCTTCTGAAGATATTTCTAAAGCATCTCCGGATCGGATCGGAGAGTCAAATTTTCCAGATTGAACTCCGGTGTTATAAGAATCTAAAACTCGTCCGGTTGTGAGACGTATAGGGAACTCATCAGTTAGTTCATCTACTGGAGGTCGGTGTTCTACACAAGAAAATGGCGCCCTTCGTCCTGAAATTGGTCGTTCCCATAAACGTCCATGAAGAAAGAGGCTGCCCGGGTGGTCTTCGTCGGGGCATGGCCACTGAATTCCTCCTTCCGTTTCAAGGCGTTCCCACGACATGCCACCATGCATTGGAGAAAGGGTTCTTAACTCGTCCCATAACTCTTGAGGGGTCGGATTACCCCAAGTCGTTGATCCCAGTCGTTTTGCCATTTCTGAAATAATTTCTATTTCTTGCTTAGCCTGACCGGGCGGAGGAACTGCTGCGCGGATTCGTTGCACGCGACGCTCACTTGAAGTGGCTGTTCCATCGGATTCAGCCCAACCTAATGCTGCTGGAAAGACCACATCCGCCATCTGAGCTGTACGAGTCATAAACACATCTTGCACTACAAGTATTTCTAATCGTTCCAACATGGCACGAGCATGCTTGACGTCTGCTTCGGAATCGGCAGGGTTTTCTCCTATGACCCATACTGCCCGTAACGTATCTTGCCCCATTGCCTCAAACATTTCTGTCAGGTTGAGTCCATGTTCTCCTGTGAATTCTGCTTTCCAAGTTTTTTCAAAGCGCGCCCGTATGTTGTCATCATCGACATCTTGGAAGCCAGGCAACTTGTTTGGAAGCGCCCCCATATCTCCTCCGCCTTGAACATTGTTTTGTCCGCGTAGTGGGACAAGCCCAGAACCTGGCCTTCCGACATGGCCAGTTAATAGAGCTAGGTTTGATAAGGCGAGGACGTTGTCGACTCCGGTGTGATGTTCTGTTATACCCAGAGTCCAAAGAATTTGAGCAGTTGGAGCGGTTGCATAGCCATGCGCTAAATCAACGATTGCTTCGTTTGGAACACCAGTTACTTCAGAAGTTATATCAAGCGTCCATGGCTCTACGTGAGCTTTGAACTCTTCATAGCCTTCCGTAGCGTTTTCAATGAATTCTTCATTCACTAGGCCAGCGTGAATGATTTCTCGTGCCACACCGTTTGCTAAAGCGATATCTGTTCCAACGTTCAGACCTAACCATGCGTCGGCAAACTTTGCTGAAGATGTGCGCCTAGGGTCAACTGCCCACATTTTTGCACCGTTACTAAGACCTTTTAGTACATGGTGGAAATAAATTGGGTGAGCTTCGCGGGCATTTGATCCCCACAATAAAATTGAATCAACGTTTTCTACCTCGATATAAGAGGAGGTTCCTCCACCTGCTCCGAATACTGTCGCCAGACCGACGACGCTGGGAGCATGTCAAGTTCGGTTGCAGCTGTCAATGTTGTTCGAACCTATCACTGAGCGCGAAAACCGTTGTACGGCATAATTCACCTCATTTGTAGTCTTTGAACAACTAAACATACCGAACGCTGTAGGGCCATGTTTTTCGACAACTTTTTGGAATCCTGAAGCTGCTCTTTCAAAAGCCTCTTCCCACGTTGCTTCACGCAGTTTTCCGTTGTCTCTTATCATTGGCACTGTGAGTCGTTCGCTCATATACGCTCCTTAACTATTAGTGCATTAAAAATAGAAATTCACACGAATAAAACTACTACGTGATTTCGACTTATCTCTCTATCTCTGAAAGTATTGACCGGCGCGATTTGTTGCCCTCTAGCAAGCGCACGCGTGATCGAAGTTCGTCTCTGTCGATGTAGCACCCGCGAAGATGTCGGTTTCCGCTTTGAGCTTCAAAAGCAGTCCGGCCGTGCAGGATGCGGCGATTATCAAAGATCATGCAATCTCCAGTCTCTAGGCGAAACTTGATTTGAAATTTTTGATTGTGACTTGTGGTCTCGAATATTTGATAAGCCTCATACATCTCGTCCATCAAGTCAGGAGGAGCTTGTAACGGGTACCTCAGCCAACTTCCAGCTCGTATTTCGAAAAGTTCACCAAAGTTATCTAAACCAATCATTGGTGCCTTCCAACGATAATCGCTGGTTCGACTACGGTTCGCGAAGTCCCAAGAAACAGTAGTTAGTAACTCGTAAGCTCTGGGATGTCTGTCTTGGAGTTCTTCAGCAACGCGAAAACCGTCAACTAGAGTGCTATTGCCGCCTTGAACATTGTTTGTTATGCAGTGGAGTAATTGCATACCTGGCTGGTATTCACGTGTCGGTAAGTCGGTATGAGGAGGTAACTCTAGGCCTGTATTTGAGTTGCTAACTGGATCAAAATCGACACGCACATCGAAGAGATCTCCAAAGTTAGAGTGTCGAACTACACCAATCCGGTTGGCGACTTCACCCACTGCAGGATCTGTTTGAGGAACTCCATGTATTAACGCACAGCCTGAAATCTGAACTGACTGGAGCCATTGAAGTTCCACTTCTTCATCTCTTATTATTTCTTCCCACTCATATTCATCAGGTTTTGTTCGAGTGGAGGAATCCCAACTCACACTTTTCATGTTGGGCGATGTCGGGGGCTGGTTGGAATAACAGTGTTTTTTAAGCCATCCAGGGTGAAAGATGCTTTTATGATCTTCTGGCTCCCACTCAATAGCTAATGCCCCGCTTGATGTGACTTCTATTTCAGCGGGTTTTAGATTTTTAGGAGCATTAACGACCTCATAAGTTTGTTCAAGAGTGTAAGGATGCACGCAACACGGACAATTATCTCGCAGCCACAAAAAATGAAATTCGCTCACCGTGCTGTCGCTCCACTCAACTACCACGGTTCTCTCTGTTATTTCTGCTTTGCTGATCGCTGCGACTACTGGATACAAATAAAAATCTCCAGTGGGAAGATTGTGCGGTGCGGGTAATTCTTTTCGCTCCTCAGGTTCCATGCAGTCCCCCTTCGCCGGGAGTTCCGACTCCTGCTGCACGTAACGCTTTAATTATTGCAATAAGTCCTTTGTCTCGCTCATTAACGAGAGTAGCTACTGACCTTCCATCTGCTTCGTCTTCGCAACCTTCTACAACCGCATCACGTAATTCCCGAGTTAGTTCTGGAGCTTCAAGTCTGGTCCATGGAGATTTCAAAGATGGCCCAAAGTGATCAAGCATGTGGGCCATGCCTCCTTCACCTCCTGCGAGATGGAAGGTCAACATCGGCCCCATTAAAGCCCAACGTAATCCGGGGCCTGCAGTAATTGCTAAATCTAATTGTTCGACAGTGGCTTCACCATTAGCGACCATATGTAAAGCCTCACGCCACATTGCCTCTTGGAGACGATCTGAGATAAATCCATCTACTTCTCTGTCTAGCTTTAGAACTATTTTCCCAGTGGATTCATATATATTCTGTGCTTTTTCTAAAATTTCTTTAGAAGTTTTGGGTCCTGCTACTAGTTCGACAAGCGGCAATAAGTAGACCGGATTAAATGGATGTCCTACTACAACTCGTTCTGGTGCATCTTCACAGTTCACAATCATGTCACTCACTAAATATCCTGAAGTTGAAGAAGCGATGACGACTTCGTTGGAGCATGATTTATCAAGTTCCGAAAGGAGTTCTACTTTTAGGTCAAGACGTTCAGGTGCGCTCTCTTGAACGAGGAGAGCGCCTTCTACAGCTTCAGTTACTGTTTCACAGACAATGAAATTATTGCGATCTGCACCTTCTGATAGGCCCAAATCTGTCATAGCCGGCCAAGCAAGATCTAAAAAAGAATTCAGCCTTTCTTTTACTCCTTCAACTGGGTCCCAAACTCGAACGGCATAACCTTGGCCTAGAAAATGGGCTGTCCAACCGCAACCGATAACTCCCATGCCGATGCATGCAACCACAGGTTTATCTGGAGTGGTCATTAGTTCAGTCCTAGTGTTTCACGAGCCTCTTGTGGTGTCTGTGGTGATGCTCCCAATAATTCAATAATCTGGCAAGCTTTTGCTACTAGGGATGCATTTGTGGCGAGCACCCCCCGCTCTAAATAAAGATTGTCTTCTAAGCCGACTCGTACGTGGCCGCCCAACATTATGGATTGTGCAACCATTGGCATTTGCATGGCTCCTAATCCAAATGAGGTGAACTCGGCTTCATCAGGTAACCGACTTACCATTGCTTGCAATATCCCAATGTCCATGGGAGTTCCATAAGGAATGGAAAGGCATAGTTGTATCCAATAAGGCGCATCAACGATGCCTTCCGAAATCATCGTTTCTGCGAACCAAAGCCCTCCTGTATCAAACACTTCAAGTTCTGGCTTTACACCTAACTCTTGAACTCGTTCTGCCATGATTCTTAACATTGATGGGGTTGAAATATAAACTTCGTTCTCATCTCCAAAGTTGAGTGATCCGCAATCTAGAGATGTGATATCAGGACGAATAGCTTCAACATGAGTTAATCGCTCACGTCCTCCAACCAGATCAGTGCCTGGTTGCCAGTCCATTGGATTGTCATCTGGCCCGACATTAAGGTCGCCGCCCATGCCTGCGGTGAGATTAACGACAACTTCTTTATTTTTGTCACGTATTCTCTCAACTACTTCTTCGTAGAGGGCAACTTTTCGTGTTCCCTTTCCAGTTTCTTCATCTCGAACATGACAATGGACTATCGCTGCTCCGGCTTCAGCTGCTTCTAAGGCAGAGGCGGCTATCTGTGCAGGGGTAACTGGCACTTCTGAACTTTTTCCAACAGTGTCTCCTGCTCCAGTGATCGCACAAGTTACGATCGGTTTCCGATTCATTGACCGACGCATTTTTCCCCCATTACTAATTGTCTAATTTGATTTAAGGCCATTATTTTTGCCTTTCTTGTGAATTTTGCATAGAGTTTTAAGACCCTTATCCGCAGAGGTTACCCTGCAACCCGCCATTGTGCCGGTTCCGGCGTACCAAAGGAAAGATATGAAAATTTTATTTGCAGATGCTCTTCCAGAGTCCCACATTAACCTTTTACGCGAACGTGGAGATGAATGCGTAATTGACTCAGAAATAACCGCTGAAGATCTCCCGAATGTACTTTCAGGGATTGATGTTCTTGTCGTAAGAAGCACCAAGGTTTCCGCTGAGGCAATATCGAGCAGCGACCAGCTCGCATTAATTGTTCGATCGGGTGCAGGCACCAACACGATTGATTGCCAAGCGGCGGCTGATGCAGGGATTTATGTATGTAACGTCCCGGGAACAAACTCTGTAGCTGTGGCTGAACTTACTATTGCCTTACTTCTTGCCATTGATCGTCATCTAGCTGATTGTGTTCAGGATCTAAGAAATGGTCAATGGAATAAAAAGAAATACAGCCAAGCCGATGGCTTGTTAGGAAAAACTCTTGGCGTTATAGGTGTAGGGGAAATTGGTCTTGCTGTAGCAGAAAGAGCGAGATCCTTTGGAATGTCGGTTATTGCTGAGAGGAACTCAAATCGAAAACCAAGCATTGAGGCACGTATTCGATCAATTGGGATCCGTCTTGTTGATAGTCGAGAAGACTTACTAAGTGAAGCGGACGTTGTATCAATTCATGTGCCTGGTGGTACAGACACTGTGAACCTCGTTGACGAAAATTTTCTGAGTCAAATGAAAGACAACAGTATTCTTTTAAATACAAGCCGCGGCGAGGTTATTAACGAAAGTGCTCTTTTGGAGGCTTTAGATTCCACAAATCTTCGTGCTGGCCTTGATGTGTTTTGTGATGAACCAAAAAGTGGAACATCAGAATTCGTTTCTAAATTGGCTTCACATCCAAAAGTGGTAGGGACACACCATATTGGGGCTTCTACCACTCAAGCCCAAGATGCAACTACTTCTGGAACGATTGAAGTCATTGAGGCCTATCGGAATGGTGAGGTAATGAACTGCGTAAATATGGCTACCTCACGTATAGGAACTGCCACCATCACGGTTCGCCATTTTGACCAAGTCGGCGTATTAGCAGAAGTGTTTCGTGTCTTAAGAAATGCAAAAATTAATGTTCAGACGGTGAAAAATAATGTGTTTCTTGGTGCAAACTCAGCGGTAGCAGTATTAGATGTTTCCGGAGACGTGACTGACGAGATATGTAAAGAACTTCGTGACCTTGAACACGTAATTCAGATTCAAGTAGCGGAATACGAATAGTGGCTACCCTTCTTCCTTTTCCGGGACTAGTAGTTAAATCAGAATGGGCTGATCAAGTAGTTACAGGACCCTATGACGCCTACACGCCCGAACAGCGCATAAAAATTTCTAGAGAGAACCCCTATAGTTTTCTTAACGTCACTAAATCTCGAGAAGACTTACCTGAAGAGTCACGAGATGATGTAGAAAATTTATTAGCAAGCTGCTCGGACGCTATGAATCTTTTATATGAAGCCGATGTTTACAACTCTTATGATGAACCGTCTTTGTTTCTTTACCGTCTTGAGATTGAAGGGCATGCCCAAACTGGGGTGATGGGCCTTTTGCCAGTTACTGATGACGACGATCAACAGATTCTGCGCCATGAATTGTTTAGGCCTGGGCGCGCTCAACTCATGGCGCATCACCTAATGACAGTTGGTGCATCTTCGAGCCCTGTCTCGCTTACTTATCGTTCCGATAAAGCCCTTGAAGAAGAAATGACTCGGCTGTGTTTAAATGAACCAGAGCTAATCTCAAACAATGAAGGAGTGCTGCAAACTGTATGGGTTGTCTCAGGTGATGACGCTCAAAAACTTTCTTCTCTTTTTGAGGAAAAAACTTTCTACGTCACTGATGGGCATCACCGGCTAGCCGCTGCATCAGAAGCTCGGGATCTCTTTGGGGATGCAGGTGGACCATTGAACCACATACAAGCAGTCCTTTTCCCAGATTCAGAAATGTTGGTTCTCCCATTTCATCGACAAATACAGGACCGGAAAGATCGCACTCCGGAAGAATTGTTTGACAGTTTGACAGCAATAGGATCTTTGACAAGTAGAGAAAACGTGTCGGAAGCACGTCCCGATGCGGGACAAGTGGGGATATACCTCAACCACTCTTGGCACACAATGAACCTGCCGCCATCTTCTAGTAACAGAGTTGTAGATCAACTTGATGTATCTCGCTTACAAGATGGGATCTTAAAACCACTATTTGATATTGAAGACCCAGGAAATGATCCTGTCATTAGTTATGTCCCAGAACCAGTAGGAGTAGCCACGCTTGAGTCACAATGTGACGCCACTGGTTCAATAGGCTTCATTTTGCCTCCGACTTCAATTAATGAATTAATGGCAGTAGCTGATGCAGGAGAACGGATGCCTCCAAAATCTTCTTACTTTGAACCCAAACCGCGATCTGGAGTTTTTGTGCGCCGTCTTGACAGAGAAGCCGGTTGGGTAGATCCAACGAACTAATGACTGCTGAAATTCAAAGCGCTTTATTGCAGTACCCCTTAAATGGAGAGAGGCAATGGTTGTCTTTTGAACATCCTATTTTCACCATTGTTGCGGAAGATTTAAAAGATGTACCTAATGCAATACATTCTGCTCAGTCAGCCGCAGAAGATGGATACTGGGTAGTTGGGATGATCTCTTATGATGCTGGACCAGCTTTTGATGAAGCTATCCGATCATCAAGAATTAGAAGAGTCCCTCTTATTTCTTTTGGGGTTTTTCCATCTCCGAAGATTGCTTCACAGCCGTCTGAAAGCGGAGGATATGAAGTTGGCCCTTGGGTGCCAAACCGTTCTCATTCTGCTTACTTGACCACGATTCGTACGATCCGTCAACTAATCGCTGCAGGAGAAACTTACCAAGTTAACCACACCATCCGTCTAAGATCAGATTTTTCTGGTGAACCAATCGGGCTATTTGGTGACCTGATACGAGCTCAGCAATCCGAACACGCAGCATTCCTTGATCTAGGCGATCGCGCAGTATGTTCATCTTCTCCGGAACTTTTCTTTTCTTTAGAAAACAAGAAACTAACGTGCCGCCCAATGAAAGGAACTATTGGTCGTCACCCGGACCCTATTTGGGATGAATTAGCTGCTTCTCATCTAAGCCGATCAGAAAAAGATCTGGCAGAGAACACCATGATTGTAGATATGGTCCGTAATGACCTAAGCCGTATAGCCGCTTCAGGGTCAGTGGATGTACCAGCTCTTCATACCGTTGAGTCCTACCCGACTGTTCACACTCTAACTTCGACAGTTACAGCCGAATCAGAAGCGAAACTTCCCGAAATACTGAATGCTTTGTTTCCTCCTGCCTCCATCACCGGTGCACCAAAGGTGCGCACTAGTGAAATCATTGAAGCACTAGAAGGAGATGGACGAGGCATTTATACAGGTTCGATTGGTGCTCTCGCTCCCGATGGGACTATGGAATTCAATATTGCTATTCGCACTGTCTGGGTTGATAAGTCACGAGGACGGGCAGAATATGGCGTTGGTGGTGGAATTGTTTGGGACTCTGACCCAAATGAAGAATGGCGCGAGGTGGAGCAAAAAAGTCGCGTCCTCGATAGAGCCAAATCAAACTTCTTTCTTCTTGAAACGATGCGATGGGATCCAAATGAAGGGATACGCCTCAAAGATTTGCATCTTGACCGTATAACTGCCTCAGCGAAACATTTTGGGTTTGATTTTGATAGAGAAAAAACTTCAAATTCTCTTGATCAGATCCAAGGAAATGAATCAAAACGAGTCCGGCTTTTGTCTTCTCCAAATGGTTCAACCGAGATTCAAATCCTAGATTTACCTGACCCAACCACAGAATTCTGGGAAGTCCCTATAGATGTTGTTCCGGTACAAAGTGAAAATGAATTTTTATTCCATAAGACAACTATGCGGGAAATTTACGATGAGGCTAGAAATCGTTTCCCAGACTGTCCAGATGTTTTACTTTGGAACGAACGAGGAGAATTAACTGAAACGACAACAGGAAACCTGGTCGTCGAGATGAGAGGACAACTATTTACTCCTCCTGTTATTTGCGGGTTGCTGCCAGGCACCTTTAGACGACAGTTAATAAATGAAGGTGCGATAATCGAAAACGTTATCCATCGTTCTGATCTAGATAGAGCCTCAGCAATTTGGATGATTAATTCTTTACGAGGCTGGGTTCCCTTACGTTTTAATCAGAAGATCACACCGGCAACTCTTGAACTGACGCCCGAGCAAGTTTACGAAATCTAAATCTCAGGACTTTCGACGTCTCACTTCCTCTAAGACTGCTGGTACCACTTGATGCAGGTCCCCAATAACTGCATACCCGGCTTTAGTTACCATGTTGGCTTCTGGGTCAATATTTATAGCGAGAATATTTTTAGCAGCCATAGCTCCAACCCAATGTTGAATAGCTCCTGAAATTCCATTCGCTATATATATCTGAGGAGCAATGCGAGTACCGGTTTGCCCTACCTGATCAGAATGCGGCCTCCAGCCATTATTTGTAACAGCGCGAGAACATCCAACTACTCCATTTAATTCTGCGGCTAGTTCTTCTAACGGTGAAAAAGCTTCTGCTGAACCAACACCACGTCCACCGCCGACCACTACCGGAGAAGTCGAAAGTGTGATTCCCTGAGTTAGAACTACCCGATCTGCAACAATGGTCTGGGTCACTGATTCTTCGAGTTCTGGAGCGAAAGATTCTTTTTGTCCTGAGTTTGAAGACTCGGGCTGCTCTGCTTCTATTCCGTGATGAGCAACGGTAAATATCTTTACCTGTTCCGTAGAAAGTTCGCTGTCTTCAAGCAGAGACCCTCCCCACTGAACTCGAGTCATTAACCACGTAGAAGGATTTGCTGTGTCTGCTGTTAAGCAGTTGGCTACGAACGGAGCGTCAAGGTTCGCCGCTAAATGAGCAATTACTTCGTTTCCGCGATCTGTTCCAGATGCTAAAACTGCAGTTGGGGTGACTTTATTAACTAATTGAACCAGAGATTCTCCCCAAGCTGACGGGCCATAATCTGTTAATAAACTATGTTCAACTAAATAAATGTTGTCCGCTCCATATGAAGCAAGAGAAGTTGAAGCGTTATCAGCACCTTCTCCTATTAAGACAGCGCTACAAGCGACGTCTAGATCATTGGCAAGTTTCCGTCCGAATGTAAGAGCTTCCAACGATGCTTCAGCGAGCGCACCCCGATCATGATCGCAAAGAACAAGTACTGACATTTAAAGAACCCCGAGTTCTTCTAAAAGGTCAACGACTGCTGGTGCCGCTTCTGGACCCTTGCCTAAAATAACAGTTTCTGAAACTTTCTCTTCTGGGCGATGAAGTTTTATTCGGGTTTGACCGCCTTGTTCTGAAGCCGGTTCGTTGACTTCAACTTCTGCTTTCTTTGAAGCTAGCCGTCCCTTCATAGTTGGGTAACGAGGTAGGTTTATTCCTTCTTTTATCCCGAGGATCGCTGGTGTCGGCATTTCATAGACTTCAAACCCTCCGTCTATTTCGCGTCGGGCAGTAACTGCGCCTTCGCCTACTTCTATACCTTTTATTCCATTGACCATTGGCCGACCTAAAGCCTGAGCCACACGAACTCCAACTTGGAAACCGCCCGAATCCGCTGATTCATTTCCAAACAAAACAAGATCAAATGGTTCTGCACCTTCTTCTAAATCCTGAATCGCTTTTGTCAACGCTCGAGCAGTTCTTTGTGGGTCCCAATCAACTTCTGTAACAGGGAGCAGCACAAAGTGATGAGCCCCTACACTCGCTGCATAACGCAATTGTTCTTCAGCATCAGCAGGTCCGAGGGTTAGAACAGTTACTTCTCCTCCGTGGTTTTCAACAATTTGAACGGCTTCTTCGAGAGCGCATTCTTCATGGGGGCTTGTTGTGAAACCAAGATGAGCAGCATCAACGTCTTGCTCATCAGCGGTTATGTTTATCCGAGCTCCAGGTGCTGGTACTCGTTTTACACAAACTAAAAGACGCATGAATTGTCCTTATGATTTCAGACGCGAATCTTCTGGATCAAACACAGAACCTGTAGATCCAACTTTTACTGGATACAACTCATTCATGTACATGACCTGAAGGTCGGTCCCTGGAACCGCTAGTTCAGTTGGTAAATAAGCCATTAATAGATGCTTGCCAACTGAAGGTCCATACCCGGCTGAAGTAACCCGGCTTGCTCGACCGTGTGAATCAACAATTCGTTCTCCGGTAGTAGTCAAGATAGGTTCGTTTCCGCCTTGAGGGTATCGGGATCTTCCTTGGCTGTCAGCAAGATCCTCAACAGTGAGTGTACACATCGCTATCTCTGGCTCTCCCTTTTCGCGGGCTGCTAAGTACGCCTCTTTTCCGATGAAGTCAGCTGCTTTGACCTTTGGTCGAGCTAGGCCTGCTTCAAGTGGGTTGTATTCGCTCTCTAATTCAGCACCCATAAGTCGATAGCCTTTTTCAATCCGTCCAGAGGATCCATAAACTCCACCACCTGTTGCTCGGATACCTAGATCCGCTCCAGCTTTCATTAGGGCGTCCCAAAGGGCAGGACCGTTATCCCAGTCGGTGTAAATTTCCCATCCGGTATCTCCCACATAGGAGATGCGGAATATGCGGCAAGGTAACCCAGCAATATCGACTTCAACAATCGACCCATATGAGGATCCTTCTTGAGTGAGATCATGGTCAGTTAATTGGCCTAAAACAGCTGGGGCGTTGGGGCCCCAAAGACCAAGAGTGGTTATTTTGTGAGTTAGATTCGTGAACTTGACTGATCCGTCTGTTGGCATGTGTCGGTTGACCCAGAAAGAGTCGCGTCCTCCGTCAAATACGCCGGTAACTATGGCTACTTTGTCTTCGGCTAAACGCATCATTGTTAAATCAGAATGGAAGCCTCCATCTTGGTTTAGCCATGGGGTGTAAATTGATCGACCTACTGGGACATCAACCTTGTTAACCGCGAGATAGTCGGCGTACTCAACTGCACCCTCTCCCTCAAGTGTGTAAATTTGAAAAGCGCTGAGATCTACTAATCCACAGTTTTCACGAAGGTTGAGATGTTCTCCTACGGTGATAGGGCTCCACCACCGGTTATCCCATTCAACTTCTCTTTCTTTAAGGTCGTAGCGGTCTACTAGGTCGGCGTTTGCTCCGTACCACTGCGGTCGTTCCCATGTTCTCGCTTGAAAGAACATCGCGTCGAGATCTTCTTGTCGTGAAAAGTAGGGTCCGACATCAATATTTCGTCGACCCCCCCATTGCTCACTTGGATGAACAATGCCGTATGTCTTAATGAAACTTTCATCAGCTCGAGACCAGATGTGGTCTTCGGAACGTTCACCGTCATAGAAGCGAGCGATATCCGCACCGTGTGCGTCAATTACTCGCGGGTACCCATAGGTCATCCATTCAGCTACGACTTGAGCCATTCCTGGACCCTCTTTTACCCAGACAGCGGCAGCGGACCAAAGGTTTCTTACCTCTGTTGTTTCCCCAAGACATGGCATTCCATCAGGCGTGAGGGAAAGAAGTCCATTTATTGCGTATTTGATTTCGGCGTCACCGAGCATGTCCATCAGTTCGATTGCTGTTTCCATCTGATCATAAAAATCATCTTGGGTGAATGGCATCTCTGTAGGGGACAATGCTGCCTCTTCATTTGATGGAATCGTGTCCGGATGATGAATGATGGCGCGATGTCCATAGGACCCAACTTCCATTGATCCTGATGATTGTCGTTCGTAACAGAAAGTGTCCATGTCGCGAACAATCGGATATCCGATTTCGTTATTTGTCTCTGCCAAAATATCCATCGGCCCGACATCAGCCATCTGGTGCACCACAGGAGCCAAAGGAATAGTTGCCCCCGCCATGTTCGCTATACGGTTTGACCATACTCCGCAGGCAATAACGACGTATTCTGCTTCAATTCTTCCTTTATCGGTAACTACTGCTTCAACTTGAGTTACCCCGCCAGGTTGTTCAGAGGTTTCAACATCTAAAACTTCGGTGTTAGCAAAAACTTGACATCCTGCTGTCTCTACAGCTTCTTTTCGCATAACAGTTCCTGTTTCTAGAGAATCAACTACTGAAACGGTTGGGCAATAGAAACCACCAAGAATGACATCTTCGTTGATGAAAGGAACGTGTTCTTTTACTTCTGCTGGAGAAAGAAGGTGGGCTTCAATGCCCCAAGCTTTGGCTGAAGTCATACGGCGATTGAGTTCTTCCATCCGCTCTTCTGTACGTGCCACTTCGATACCACCGGAATCGACTGAAAGATTTAAATCTCGATACTGGTTAGCACTTTGCTCTCCTAATAAAGCCATTTCTTTGTTGTGGTCAACAGGGAAAATAAAGTTTGAGGCGTGGCCTGTAGAGCCACCAGGGTTAGGGAGAGGTCCTTTGTCTAAAAGAACAAGGTCTTTCCATCCCAATCGGGCAAGGTGCCCCACAAGGCAATTGCCGACGATGCCTGCTCCAATGACCACAACTTTGGCTTTTGTAGGAAACTCACTCATTTATTTCTCCTATTCGAACGGAGTTAATTCTTAAGATCAAAACTTAAATACTGTTTTAACCACGAGTTTGGATCATACCTAATCCACAAGAAAGTCAACCATAACAAAGGCCCACTATTACTTTTCTTTAAGCACCGAAAAGTGTTCAGCCAGTGACAATGAGAGAAAGAGAAGCAACAGTCCCTGTTAGCCCTACCCATTGCCAAGAGCGCAGCTTTTCCTGTCGAAAGAAATACCCACATATGACTGTGACTGCTGCGTATTGAGTGCCGACTGCAGCTACAGGCGCCAAGTCACCATGTTGGAGCCCATACAGAAATGCAAGAGCTCCGACACTCGCAAAAAGTGCTCCAAGAAAAGAAACCCCGAAGGCGTTTTTTTCTGGGAACACCTTGCGTCCTCGATTCAGACTGAACCCTGCGAATATTAAAAATCCGACTAAACGTTGAGAAACCGCCGACCAAAATCCACTCTCTGAACTGATTTGATCAAGTGTCACGAATAAAAAGCCATAACTCAGTCCAGCTAAAACACTGAACCCGATACCACGTCTTAAATTCCCAGTAAATAAAGGATTAAATGAAATTAGTAAAACCGAAACAATTCCGATTGTGATGCCGACCAAAATTTGATTAGAAGGGACTTGGCCAAAAACCAAATCAAATGCAACTGGTACCACTACTGCTAAAACTGCTGCTGGAGGACCAACTACTCCAGCACTTGCTGCCTGATAACCGAGATAGAGCGTGCCGATCGCGGTAACCGCGATCAAACCACTCAAAGCACCGACTATGAGATCCCCTGCACGCCACTCACCTCCAAAGCAAAGAACCGCTAAGAGTGCAAAAATAAAGTTTCCAAGGAAAAAAGCTCCCAGTGCTTGAGAAATGAAACTTCGATCAGCAGACCCTCGAGTGACATGGTCTCCGACACCTACTCCTAGTGCTGCAATGACTCCATATATAGCTGACATACAAAACCTGATTATTTACTAATTTGGTTGGGCACGAAACCTAAAGCTTCCGAGATGGAAGAAGCTGTCTGCATCACGCGTTGAGCAATTACGTCTTCCATTCCTTCAGCAGGGAAACGGTAAGAAGGCCCATGACTGTGCAAGGCTCCCAGCACCGAGCCTGTGTGGTTAAAAACCGGTGCAGCTATCGAATTTATTCCCTCAGAAAACTCTTCAAACAACCACACGTATCCTTTTTCTCTTGCTTCGAGAATACGTTGGCGTATGGCTAAAGGAGAAATGACAGTTTGTGCAGTAAACCGGTCTAGGGGATGCTTCAAGAAAGCTTCAACAGCGTCATCCGGCCAATGAGCCAAAAACATGATTCCTGAAGGGACGATATGCATCGGAAGACTTGTGCCCGTCCAGTCGCGAATTTGTACTGGGTGCGGAGAGTCAATCTCCCCAATGTAATGAACGTCATAGCCTGCGGGAATTGCTAGCCCTGCTGCCTCTCCAAGCGTTTCTACAAGTCCTCGCAAATGAGGCTGTGCTGCGGTAAGCAGCCTTTGAGTAGGATTAACACTTGATGCCATAGTGACAATTGAGGTGCCAATTCGGTAAATAGACTTTCCGTCTTCTCTTTCGATGACATCTAATTTTTCCAAAGAGTACAGAAGCCGAGCCACAGTACTTGTAGGCAACCCAGTGCTACGAGATAGATCACTTATTCCAGCCGGACTTTTTGATATCTCGTTGAGAATGGCAAACGCCCTCTCAATACTTTGTACAACTTTCATGCGGGGTCCTGACTTTGAACTCCCTAAATGATACTTGCCACCATACGGGAAGTGCAAAAAGAATGGTGGACGGTTTCATTCGCATTCAGTAGAGTTTCAAATATAGATCTTCCCACGTTATGGGATGGTTTGCTTTAAAGGCTCTAACCAGAGTAAAAATTAGAAATCAAATTCACCTAAACATCAAAAATCTAAATACTCAAATTAAAAGGGGATTGAAATAATGACAGAAGAGCAGCCAGAAGAAGAAATAATTCTTGCAGATCTTTCTGATGAAGATCTCGTGGTCCAAATGCATGATGACCTCTACGACGGATTGGGAGAAGAAATTGTTGAAGGAACCACTATCTTGCTTGAACGCGGATGGAGTCCTTCAGACGTGCTCAATGATGCTTTAGTTGAAGGCATGCGAATTGTCGGCATTGACTTTCGCGATGGCATTTTATTTGTTCCCGAGGTCCTTCTCTCTGCCAATGCGATGAAAGCAGGCATGGAGATTTTACGTCCGTTACTAGCTGAAACTGGTGCAGAACCAGTTGGAAAAATTGTCATTGGAACAGTTAAAGGCGACATTCATGACATCGGAAAGAATTTAGTTGGAATGATGCTTGAAGGAGCTGGCTTTGAAGTCATTGATTTAGGCATAAACACTGACGTTGAGGAATTCTTGGGCGCTCTTGACGAACATAAACCTGATCTTCTTGGAATGTCTGCCTTGTTAACCACCACAATGCCATATATGAAAGTCGTCATTGACACTCTTATTGAAAAGAGTCTTCGAGAAGAATATATGGTCATCGTTGGAGGGGCCCCCCTTAACGAAGAATTCGGGGAAGCCATCGGCGCAGATGCATACTGCCGTGATGCCGCTGTAGCCGCCGAAACAGCAAAGCGTCTGGTAGCAGAACGACGTTCCTCTGCCGCCTGACTAACTTCAAATGGGTTCAGGAACTATGCCAGACTCTGATACCTCACCCCGAACTCTTGTAGTCGCTTGTGGAGCGCTAGCAAGAGAACTTATTGACTTAACAAAAATAAACGGTCTAGAAACTATTGATATTGAATACCTACCTGCTTCTTACCACAACTCACCTGAGCTGATTCCTGAAGCGGTGAGACAACGTGTCATTCAAGCTAAAAGCAAATACGAAAATATATATGTCGGCTACGCCGACTGTGGCACCGGAGGTCTCCTAGACAAAGTTTGCGAAGAACTTAAAGTTGAACGCCTTCCAGGAGCTCATTGCTATGAGTTCTTCGCCGGAAGCGAACGTTTTGCTGAAATACAGGATGCAGAAATCGGAACCTTTTACCTCACGGACTATCTAACACGACATTTTGACCGCCTCGTAATTCAGGCGCTTTGGCTTGACCGTCACCCCGAACTGCTTAAAGACTACTTTGGGTCCTACACACGTCTCGTTTACTTAGCTCAAGTTAACGATCCAGAAGTTGAACAAAAAGCACGTGACGCAGCAGAGCGTCTCGGACTCAAATTTGAAA
>CACPKO010000016.1 GCA_902634555.1 Actinomycetota bacterium | reverse complement strand
AACTGGAGCCTTTCTCAATTCATGCACGGAGAACAAGGTGCTTTGCTTTGCACAGCGAAGATTGTTGAAAGTGTTCCATGGATTGACGCTAAATACTATGCGGCCACTCAAGTAGTTGATGAGGCCCGACATGTTGAAGTGTTTGCCCAATACCTCGATTCAAAACTTGGGGGAATCGGATACCCAGTTAACCATCATTTAGGTCTCTTACTTGATGACATTCTTAACGACAGCCGATGGGATATTACTTACCTTGGTATGCAAATCATGGTTGAAGGGCTTGCTTTAGCAGCCTTTGGTTTTATGCATCAGACAACAGAAGAACCGCTGCTTAAGAAATTGCTTCGCTACGTTATGAGCGACGAAGCTCGACACGTAGCGTTCGGTGTTCTCTCTTTGAAAGAAGTTTACGAAGACATGACTCAAGCGGAATTAAGAGAGCGGCAAGAATTTGCTTTCGAAGCTGCTCTAAGAATGCGTGACCGTTTCATGCGTCAAGAAGTTTGGCACCGTATGGGAGTTGATACCGAAGAAATGGTCAAGTTTCAATTAGCCATGCCTGACGAGCTTCGCGTTTTCCAACGCATGTTATTTTCTAAGATCGTCCCTAACTGCAAGAAATTAGGTCTCTTAGATGCCGGCGATGGTTGGCTACGCGATCGATTCACCGACATCGGCGTTATCCAATTTGAAGATTGGGTAGATACCAGCGAAGAGTTTCTTGAGTTAGACGAAGTAGCTAAAGACAGAGAAGCGCAAGAAGTTAATTAGAAGTCTTAACTTTAAATCCATTTTCTTTTGCGGAAGAAAATGAACTGCAAAATAGTCACTGCTCCAATTAGCCCCCATGAGAATCCATAGCCATTCGCCCAATTCGTCTCTGGCATTGAAACAAAATTTTGGCCGTATAAACCCACGATAAACGTCGGGACAAGAAGAAGTGAAGCTATTGCCCCTGTAAAGCGGGATGCGGCAACATTTTCCTCATCGCTCAGTGACCGAATAAGCGTATTTGTTTCATCAATCTTCGCCTCAATCTCTTCTAGCGTCGCCACTAATGTGCGGCATAATTCCCATGTATCAGCGAGATATATCTCTAGATCATTAGAAAAAAGTTCACGCTCCTCACCCCGCAAGTCCATGCGCAGATCGTATTGATCGTCATCCTTGCATAGATGATGAAGAATGACCTCTGACTCAGTCGCTACGCGCATCATTTGATTCATTTCAGATGAAACGATCGACATCGTTGGCAATAGGCCATTCAACTCTTCAAGCAGGGTTCGGCGCTCTTTTACATCTAATTGATCTTGGCTAGCAGCTATTTCACTTATACCCAGTAATTCCGAGCCTTTTCCAATATCTATCTCACCCTCTAGAACAACTCGTATATTCTCTGCATCTTCCCATAAAAATTTAATGGTCTCACGAAAAAGGTTAAGGATGAATTCCCCTCCATCTGCCGTTGAGTCCTCAGAATTAACGCTTGATAAGTTCAATTTCAACTCATTCCAATCAAGGTTTGAAGTGTGATGAGGAATAACTCTTGCCACTACTGCATCATGAGTTGCTGCGAAAACCACACCATCAAAATCTGCTGAAGGATTTTCAGTATTAGAAGGTATGTATGCAATTCCAAAGAGATAATTTACGTGCTTCTCTAGCCGGGGAAATGGAACTCGCTTACTCACAGAGTCTCCAGTGAGATGACGCATAGCTGCCGGATGAATAGCTAATCCTAAATTATCCTCAATAGAAGATGTCAAATTCTTTGATAGATCACTCTCTTCTATCCAAGTGATCGAATTCATAGTGTTCCAGTTTTTTCATGATGACGAATTACCTCGTCTATAACAAAACGTAAAAATTTCTCAGAAAATACGGGGTCAAGACCCGCTTCAGCGGCTAATTGGCGAAGGCGTTGTATTTGTTCAGCTTCACGATCAAGATCCGCAGGAGGTAAACCAGCTTTTGCTTTGTAATCGCCAACCTTGCCGGTGACTTTAAACCGTTCAGCTAACAGCAAAATAAGCGCTGCATCAATATTGTCGATACTGGAGCGAAATTCGTTAAGGGTTTCGTCACCTTGCGTACTCATAAATTGCCTTTCTGTCTTTTGCTTACTCCAGCGTAGACCCAACATGGTCGAGGCCACACGATGGGACTACTGTCTCGTTTATCAACTAAACATCAACGTACATCTAGTTAAGGACAAGAACTGTGGAGATACCACTAACTATTGCAGATTATTTAGACCGAGCCGAACGAGTTTACGGTGATCGCGTAGCAATCATTGATGAACCTGACCAACCCGCTCCCCCGTTACCTGATATCACCTACAGCCGGCTCGCTGAACTTTCAAGAGGTATGGCTGCGGGATTTGATGAATTAGGACTTGAAACTGGAGCGCGAGTTGCAATGGTTTCACATAATGCAGCCAGACTTCTCGTTTTCTTGTTTGGTAGTAGTGCATACGGGAGAGTTGGCGTTCCAATTAACTTTCGTTTAAGCACCCCTGAAATCCAATACATTCTTGACCATTCCGGTGCAGAGGTTTTGTTTATCGATCCAGAACTAGCCGAACAACATGGTTCTTTTAATGTTAAGCATCAATTTGTGATCGGACCAGAAGCAGATCAAATCTTCATCGAAGGGGGTGTTCCTAAGCCTTGGACCCCAGATGAATCTGCTACTGCCACTATCAACTACACAAGTGGCACCACCGCCCGCCCGAAGGGTGTGGAGATGACACATCGCAATATTTGGCTTAACGCTTCTATTTTTGGTTGGCAAGCAGGAGTTTCTGATCGAGATGTTTACTTACACACATTGCCAATGTTTCATTGCAATGGATGGGGTATGCCCTATGCCATGACTGGTATGGGTGGTAAGCACATCGTGCTTCGACAAGTTAACGGCCAAGAAATCCTTGAGAGAATTGAGAAGCATGGAATTACTCTGCTTTGCGGTGCTCCAGCAGTAATCACCGCTGTTCTTGACGCAGCGGCCGAGTGGGATGGAGAAATTCCTGGTGCAGGACAAATGCGTATCGTGGTCGCTGGCGCTCCCCCTCCAACTCAATTAATTGCGCGAGTTGAAACTGAGCTGAATTGGGAATTCATCCAGATTTACGGTTTGACCGAGACCGCACCTCTTCTAACTATGAACAGAAACCGTTCCGAATGGGATCATCTTGACCCTTACGAGAGAGCGGTCAAGCTTTCTAAAGCTGGAGCGCCAGCTTTAGGAGTGGAACTTTCTACCAGCAGCAGTGGAGAGCTTTTAGCTCGTTCAAATCATGTTCTCAAAAGTTACTGGAGTCAACCTGAAGCAACGGAAGAGGCTTTGGCTAATAATTGGTTCCACACTGGAGATGGGGCGACAATAGGTGACGACAATTATGCGACTATCACTGATCGAAAGAAAGATGTGATCATCTCTGGAGGAGAAAATGTCTCTTCTATTGAGGTGGAGGATGCTTTGTTCTCGCACGCGGCAGTAGCTGAAGTTGCCGTTATTGGTGTTCCGGATGAGAAATGGGGTGAAACAGTAAAAGCTTTGGTGGTTGTTACTGATGATTCAGTGACTGAGCGAGAACTTATTGACCATTGCCGAGAACTTCTAGCCCACTACAAGTGCCCAACTTCAGTTGAATTCCGTGACGAACTTGCCCGTACCGCCACGGGCAAACTTCAGAAGTTCAAACTTCGGGCCCCTTACTGGGAACACATGGATCGACAAGTCAACTAGTAGGTGGATTAATTTAAAGATTTGAGAGATTCTTGAGAAAAGAATCGTCGCGGATTGTCCACAACAAGCATTTCTATCTCTTCTTCTGTTATTCCTTTTTCTTTAAGCATTGGGACTACTTCTCGGTCAAAGCGGGTTGGTTCCATAGCCTCGGATATGCGATCCATTGCGTGTGTAGGGAAAGGTTCTCCTTTCCAGCACCAAACGGAGTCATGGCTCACTACAACTCGATCACCTACCCCGTTCCTGATAAGGCGAGCTAAAGAATCGGCTCGGTCTTGGTCTGGCATCAAGGCTTCTATGCCGAATCGATCAAAACCTAAGTAACTACCAGCTGATGCTATAGACATGTGGTAATCGGTATCTGTAGTTCCACAAGAGTGTCCGATAATTATCTGATTGGCTGGAACCTTGCCCCTTGTTAACACTTCTTGTTGGACATCACCTAGAGTCCCATCATCTGTATGGGTTGTTACTGGAACTCCAGTAGCGGCAGATGCTCTCGCCACTCCAGCAAACACTTTGCTTTCATAATCTGACATGCTTCCACGCCCAGTCCCACATTTGATGATTCCAGGACGAACTCCAGTGTCTCCTATTCCTTCAGTTAGTTCTGAAATGAATAGTTCTTCCATAACTCCTTCAATATCTTCATATTGAGCTTTATGAGTCCAATAAGCCGATCCACCTCCCTCTTCGCGATAAAGCCCTGTTGCGCAAATAATATTAAACCCTGTTGCTTCAGCTGCTTCAACCATCAATTCAACGTCTCTCCCTAGATCTGCAGGGCAAGGATCTAAGAGTGTTTGGTAACCCAAATCTTGCAGCTCTGAAATACGGTCTATACATATTTGACGCATATCTGAACGAGATTTCTTTAGTCGATTCGTATGAGACTCCCATCCTGAATAACCGACGGCTAAATGCTCATGCATGAGCGTACGACCAAGGTTTTCAGGGGAAATTGGGCCCAAAACCGTCTGAACTACCTGATTTTCACTTAAATTCATCTTTTTTCTTTCATGACGAAATCATGACAGATTTTCATTTCTAATGCAGATTCGGTCATTTCGGTTGCCTATAGCAATTGAAACTCCTACCGTTATGTGAACTATCCACGATGGATAGTTCCCCATATGGGGAACCGACGAACCGAGGGGGTTCCAAATGAGCAAGCTTTTCAAGCTTCTCTCGTTGTTCCTAGCCGTTGGCGTTGTTGCTGCTGCATGCAGTAGTGACTCTTCCGACGACGCAGGAACTGCTGCTCCGGCAGAGACAACTGCTGCGCCCGCTACTACGGCCGTTGAACTGGATGCCGATGGCAGCCTGCTTGACACCGTTATAGCTCGTGGCACACTCAACTGTGGCGTAAGCGGCAGTGCGGTTGCATTCTCTGAGACTCAAGCCGATGGCTCAGTCACCGGATTTGACGCTGACTACTGCCGTGCAGTAGCAGCCGCCGTATTAGGCGATGCTGACGCTGTCAACTTCGTAGCATTAACCGCTTCAGAACGTTTCACCGCTGTACAAACCGGCGATGTTGACCTTCTGATGCGTAATACCACTTGGACACAGAGCCGTGACTCTGACGTAGGTATGGACTTTGGTCCAACCACCTACTATGACGGTCAACAGCTCATGGCACGCGTAGGCGATGGTTTCGATGCTTCAAGCACCGTAGCTGACCTTGACGGCGCCATTGTGTGTACTAACGCTGGTACTACAACTGAAAAGAATATTGCTGAAGCCGCTGAGTTGGCTGGTGCAGACATCGAATTGCTTGCTTTTGAAACAAGCGACGAGGTGTACGAAACATTCATTGCTGGTGGTTGTGATATCACCACAACAGATGGTTCCGCACTAGTTGGCCGTAAGGTCAAGCAACAACCAGCAGATCAAGAGTGGGTGATTTTCCCAGCTACTCCGATCTCAAAAGAGCCACTTGGACCAACATATGGTCAAAATGACTCTGCTTGGGCAGACGCCATCAACTGGACTGTATATGCCACCATCATCATGGATGAATGGGGTGTAACTTCAGCAAACGTTGATGACCACGTCAATGATCCAGGTGAAGTTGGTCGTCTACTTGGAGGCGAAGGCGAACTCCAGACCGTTATGGGTCTGAGCGCTGATGCTTTCTATAACGTGATCAGCCAAGTTGGTAATTACAGCGAAATCTACAACTCGAACCTAAATCCTGTTGGTCTTGTCCGCGAGGGCAGCGCTAACGCTGGATGGCTCGATGGTGGTCTCATTTATGCACCACCTGCACGTTAGATTTAACTAACAATTCCGCAAAAGGCCCCACGGAAGAGGAACTAATAGTTCCAAAACCGTGGGGCTTTTTCGGAATTAGGCTCCGTGTCCCGCTTCATGCTCATTTCTTACTAATGTGACTTACAACATGTCCGATACTCCTACGTCAACTTCTGCGAAAGTACTCTCCGCCCGCCCTCCTCTTTGGCGTGATGCTGTGGTACTCAAATGGGTGACGCAACTTTTTCTTCTTTTTATAGTCTTGACTTCCTTATGGTTCCTCACCAGTCAAGCTGGGGACAATCTTGAAGCTCGCGATATTCCTTCTGACTTCAACTTCATCGAACGACCTGTAGATATCCAACTCAGTGAAGGAATTGATACCCATCCCGATTCTGGTGGACGCGCTCTTTGGGTGGGAATGGTAAACACCATACGTATATCAATAGTTGGAATTATATTTGCGACAATTCTCGGAATAATTGTTGGCCTCGCTCGTCTATCTAATAATTGGCTCGTAAACCGTCTCGGAACAATGTGGGTAGAGACTCTCAGGAATATTCCCCTACTAGTCCAAATTATTTTCTATTTCTCTGTACTCACGGTTCTTCCGCGCGTAACCCTTGAAAGCGGTCCGATTAACGGATGGTTCCATATATCTAACAAAGGCATATCTATGCCTAGAGTTTTCCTCGCGGATGGCTTCTACCAATGGCTCGTTGTTGTACTTATCGGTGCCGTAGTGGGTTACTACGTTCATCGCCATCGAACCCGTATACACAACGAAACAGGAACCATCACTTCACCAACGCTTTGGGCACTTGCCGTAATAACACTATTCGCGATAGTAGGAATTTTTATTCATCCAATCTTTTCTTGGGTGGGTTCAATTTTCGGAGCTTTAGCCTCCCTCTTTGATTCTCTTCCAGTTCTAGTACCACAGATCGTCCTTAGTGGAGTCGCACTAGTTGGTGCAGCAATGTGGGTCCGTAAATTTATTCGTAAACATAGAAGTGCGCGTGGGCATCTTTCGCTCGTGGATGACGACTGGTTCAGGATTATCTTTACGGCAGCTGTTTCAATAATTCTTGTATTCGTATTTATTAGTTGGAGCGGACTTTCATCTTGGATATTGAATAGTGGCCGTGACCTATTTGAAGTAATTGAATCTAAATTCAATGTTGATGGCGCTGCCCGTCCTTTTGATGCGATGCGCCCCGAAATAATACAAAAAGGAAAATTCCCTAACTACGGACCAAGTGGTTTAACTATGAGCGTAAGTTTCGCCGCAGTTTTCTTTGGCGTGGTCTTTTACACTTCTGCTTTCATAGGGGAAAACGTACGTGGTGGAATCCTTGCTGTCCCCAAAGGACAAATTGAGGCAGCTAGCGCAGTAGGTCTTCGCCGAAGTCAAGCCCTACGGCACATCATCCTCCCTCAAGCCTTCCGGGTCATCCTTCCCCCAACTGGAAACCAATATCTAAACCTCACCAAAAATACTTCACTAGCCATCGCTGTGGGTTATAGCGACATTGTTCAAGTAGGAACTACAGTCTTCAACCAAACCGGAAAAACTTTGCCTGTGGTGGGAATCTGGATGCTGTTCTACCTGAGTTGCTCTCTAACTATTTCTGTGATCGTGAACTGGTTTAATGTTCGAATGCAATTGGTGGAACGATAATGAGCGATCTAAATATTACCGGTGTAGAAGGAACCGTCGCCATAAAACCGCCTCCGGAGACTCCAAAACTGCCTCCACGCGAATGGTTAAAAGAAAACCTTTTCTCTAACAAGTTCAATACTCTTCTAACTCTTTTCTCAACGGCCATCCTTTTAATGATCAGCCGGGGACTTCTGTCCTTCATTTTCAATCCAGAACGACAATGGGGGTCAACAGCTACAAATCTTCGTCTCATGATGACACAGGCCTACCCTGAAGAACAGTACATGCGGGTATGGGTCTCTGTAGCCGTTATCTTCACACTAGTTGGTGCTTCTATGGCCATATGGAATGCCGGAAGTCGCGTAACTCTTAGAAGACTTGGATCATTTCTTCTGAGTTCCGGTGTCGTGATAAATATCTTGACACTATTAGCTCCATTTAGTGGCCAAGCAAAACTTATTTGGTTGATTATCGGGTCTGCGGTAGCCGGAGCAGGAGGAACTCTCCTCCGTGTAAGCGATAAAGACAAAAACATCAGTAGTTTGACTCTTGTTGTAGCCACTTTAACTGCTGCGATTCTCTCACTTTGGATTGTCCCCTTTGGTCATCACAGCTTTGTTTTTGAACGCACTCCTCGCTCCATGGCAGAAACTGGAACCGTAGCATTAACAACAAAGTTGCCCTGGACAATAATGGTCGTCATTGGAATACTCGCCTACTTCTTCGGGAAAACAATGACGAGTCGGTTCCCTTCAAAGAACTTGCGCCCCACAATTATTGGAATTTGGTTCCTCACTCCACCCACACTTTTGTATCTCGTTCTTCGCGACCCTGATTTTGACATGGGTCATGTCTTAAACACTGACATTCCAATTTTCTTGATCTTTGCTATTGCTGGTGGAATTCTTCTCTCTTGGCTCACTCGTCCAACTACAGGAGAAATAGGACGGGTTTGCGCTGCTTTAGTTCTTTTAGCCGGATTTGGAATGTTCTTTACCCCCATGCGGATGATCATTCGAATACTGATGCTTCTTCTAGCTACCTTTGCTCTTGCCGCACCTACATTTGCTGGCGACTCTAAAAAACAAAGACGCTACGTTCTTGCTTGGATAGGTGTGTCTGGAATCATCACTTGGCTTGTGACTGCTGTAAACACGCCATCAACCATTGAAGTTCCAGGAGATTTCTTCCTGGGCGGTGTTTCTCTTACTCTGCTGGTCGCAATTTTCACCATTGTAATTTCCTTCCCCATAGGGATACTTCTTGCTTTGGCTCGAACTTCCAAGATGCCGATATTCCGTATCCTTTCAACCTGGTTTATTGAATTCGTTCGCGGGATTCCTTTAATAACGATCCTGATTTTCTTCAGCATTATGGTTCCGCTGTTCTTACCGAAAGGGATGGAACTTAGTGAAGTTTCCGCAATTGTGATTGGGTACTCCCTTTTCTCTGCTGCCTATCTTGCAGAAAACGTGAGGGGTGGACTTCAATCAGTAACTCGTGGCCAACATGAAGCCGCCGAAGCAGTAGGAATGACTACGTCTCAAAAAACTTTCTTTATCGTCTTACCACAAGCTTTACGAGTTTCTATTCCGCCGCTTGTCGGCCACTGCATCGGCGTATTCAAAGAAACCTCATTGCTCGCCATTATCGGACTATTTGACATTCTCTACATTGCTCGAAATGTCATACCCAACCAAACAGAATTTCTTGGAAGTACGCGAGAGAACCTGCTCTTCGTGTCACTTATCTACTTCTTTTTCGCATATCAAATGTCAAAAGCCAGCCAACGCCTTGAACGGCGTGTAGGTCTTGGCGAACGATGAGGTAACACTATGAATGAAATTGAAAATACTGAAACATCCGCCAGTACTCGTGACTTGAGTAACGCTCCGGACATGATCGTCTGTGAAGGTGTCTCAAAATGGTACGGCGATTTCCAAGCGTTGGACGATGTATCAGCGACCATAAAAGAACAAGAGGTTGTAGTTGTATTAGGACCTTCCGGTTCCGGAAAATCAACATGGATTCGTTGCATTAACCGTCTTGAACATCACCAAGAAGGGCGAATTGAAGTTGATGGTATTGAACTTACCAATGACTTACGAAATATTGAAAAAGTTCGTTCAGAAGTTGGCATGGTATTCCAGCAATTCAATCTTTTCCCCCATCTAAAAGTTCTAGACAACGTTACTCTTGCTCCGATCTGGGTTAGAAAAAAACCTAAAGCTGAAGCTGAAGAGCAGGCTGCTGCTTTACTTGAACGTGTGGGCATACCAGAGCAGGCCGACAAATATCCGGGACAACTTTCTGGCGGTCAGCAGCAAAGAGTAGCGATTGCACGGGCTTTAGCCATGGAGCCAAGAATCATGTTGTTTGACGAACCAACTTCTGCTCTTGACCCAGAAATGATTAAAGAAGTTCTTGATGTTATGAAAGAATTGGCTCTTTCGGGCATGACCATGATGGTGGTTACTCATGAAGTCGGTTTCGCTAAAGAAGTGGCTGATCGGATCATATTCATGGATGATGGCCAAATTGTGGAGACAGGAACTCCTGAAGTTTTCTTCTCAAACCCAACTGAAGATCGCACAAAACTTTTCCTCTCTCAAATTCTCTGAAGAAACTGGTGTGAAGATCTAAAATGAACGTCGAGCGTCTTACCGGTGTTCTCGGGGCTCAAATCAATGACATCGATCTCAACGACCTTGACAAAAAACAAGTTGAAGAACTACATCAACAGGTTTGCGATCACCAAGTAGTTGTAATACCTAACCAATCCTTTTCACCAAAAGAACAAACAGAATTTAGTCATTTACTCGGCCCTTACTCCCCTGTTCCTTTCGTTGAACCTATTTCCGGTTACCCAGAAGTAATCAAAGTAGTCAAGAAGGAGTCTGAATCTGAAGCATTCAATTTTGGCGGAGTTTGGCATAGCGATTTTTCTTTTTTAGAAATTCCTCCCGCTTTCACTATTCTTCACGCTCTTGATGTTCCCGACATCGGAGGAGACACTGTTTGGTCTTCAAATGTTGCCGCATATGAAGCCCTTGATGATACGTCAAAAGAAAGATTCGACACGATTACTTGCATACATTCCGCTTCAGCTTCTTACTCGCCAAAGCAACAATCCCTTCATTCTGGGCTTTCTGGAATGGATATTCGTACTTCAAATGATGCGGAAAGAAACACAGAGCATCCTCTAGTTTGCACTCATCCGGTTACAGGAAATAAATCATTATTCTTTAACGGCACCTACGTAAGAGGTCTAAAAGGCGGCGGAATAAACGATTCTGAAGACGAAGTGAACCTACTTATGTGGTTACATAATTGGACCACTCACATACGGTTTACTTTTCGTCATCGTTGGTCAAATGGGGATGTAGTTATTTGGGACAACCGCTCAACTCAACATGTAGCAATAAATGACTACCCTGGGCGTCATCGTGAACTAAATCGAACTACAGTCGCCGGAGAAAATCCAAGCAACTAAAGAGAATCATCTCGTAAAAGCTCTATCAACGATGAAGTATCCCATCGCCCGTGACCTTGACTCTGGAGTTCTGCATAATACTCATCAACAATCGCAGTAACTGGAAGTTCTGCACCTACACGTTGAGCTTCGTCAAAGACAATGTTCAGATCTTTCCGCATCCAGTCAAGAGCAAACCCATGATCAAATTCGCGCTTAAGCATGGTTTCAGAGCGGTTAGACATTTGCCAAGAGCCAGACGCCCCTTGACTAATCGCTGCAAGAACCTTTTCCATGTCTAATCCTGCTCGGCGACCAAAATCTAGCCCCTCAGATAATCCTTGAACTAAACCAGCTATACATATCTGATTAACCATCTTTGTTGTTTGTCCTGACCCAACTGGACCAATTAAATTCACCGCTTTGGCATAACTAGAGATAACCGGCTCAACATTCGCAAAGACATGAGTATCACCACCGCACATCACCGTAAGTTGACCATTTTCCGCTCCTGCTTGACCGCCAGAAACTGGTGCATCAATAAACTCAACGCTTTGTTTACTTGCTACTTCTGCTATTTCTTTAGCCACTGTTGCTGAAGCTGTGGTGTGGTCTACTAGAACACTCCCAGAATTCATTCCTGCTAGCACGCCATTTTCTCCATAGACAACAGAACGAACATCTTCATCATCTCCAACACACATAAAAACAATTTCAGCGCCTTCAGCTGCAGCTGCGGGTGTAAAAGCCATACTCCCGCCGTACTTGCTGACCCAATCTTGAGCTTTACTCTCTGTTCGGTTATAGACAGTGGTTGAGTAACCCGATTCCTGCAAATGCTTCGCCATAGGAAATCCCATGACACCAAGACCTATAAAAGAAACTTCAGACATCATTCAAACTCCTGACTTTAGTTCAGCCATTGCTGAAAATAGTTCTAATGGGGACTGAACTGAACTTTCTCCATCTATCTCGCGATAAATAGCATGAACATTGACTGCTAAGCGTTCCCATTCTCCCCATTCTTTATAAACACCAAGATCAATTTCAGCTATTGCCTCTTCTGGCGTCTGGCCAGCAGCATGGCGTTCTTTACATTCTCTTTCAACAAACGAAAGGTAGTCTCGAACTGCAGTCACCCCTTCCGCATCAGTTAATGGTCCGTGGCCTGGAACGACAACATCTGCTTCTAGGCCAATAATTCGATCACATGCATCTATCCAGTTGGAAACTGGACCGTCCCAAATGATTGGAGTTCCATTTATAAAAAGTATGTCTCCGCAGAAAACCGTAGAAGCATCAGGAAGATAAACAATCAAATCTCCAGACGTATGAGCAGGTCCTACTTCTATGAGTTCAACAGTCCGCCCACCCACATCTAGTTGCAACTCTCCTTGGAATGTTCTATCAGCAGGAGGAAGATCTATGTCGTCGAAACTAAAGGGTCCAAAAGCTTCGCGAACGTACCTGTTAGTGGTTTCACCTAAGTCAACCGCCAGCAACGCGGAGATCGCCGAAGGAGGCATCGCGTTCATTTCTTGTGCGGCTGCTTCTGTCGTAATAATTTGAGCTCCACCTTGACCACCCACCAGGCTATTTCCGTAACAGTGGTCTCCATTTGCATGAGTGTTGACTACAACATCTATTGGACGCCCAGACGTAACTGCAGACATCGTGTCAAGCATGTCTCTAGTTAAATTCAAATCAAAGAGCGTATCGATGAGTAACGACGACCAATCTGAAGCTAAAAGACCAGCGTTACTCCACCCCCATCCGCCATCTGGCTGCAAATAGGCAAATACTCCATCTGCGACCTCATGAAGGCCTTTGGCATAGGGAACAGTATTAAGACTTTTACTCACGAATTTACTTTAGGCGAACTGTATAGAATAGGTGAACCCCGTCTAGCCGATAAGGCCGTGAAGATGGCAGGCTATAACGACAACCCTTTGAATTAGGAGATTTTAAAATGGGCAACCTGTGTGAAGGCCGCGTGGCCATTGTTACTGGAGCAGGACGCGGCATCGGACGCGAACATGCTTTACTACTCGCTGAAAACGGAGCCAAGGTCATAGTCAATGACCTCGGAGGAGACACTGATGGCTCCGGCGACGATATAAGTCCCGCTCAATCAGTAGTAGAAGAAATCATTGCTATGGGAGGAGAAGCTGTAGTCAATGGAGCCAATGTTGCTGACTTTGACGCTGCTGGAGAAATGATACAACAAGCCATTGATACTTTTGGAAGTTGTGACATCCTTGTTAACAACGCAGGAATACTTCGAGATCGAATGATCTTCTCAATGTCCGAAAACGACTGGGACGCAGTAATTAACGTTCATCTAAAGGGAACATTTGCTCCCACCCATCATGCCGCTGTCTATTGGCGAGAAAAAGTAAAAGCAGGCGGCGAAGCTTTTGGGCGTATTGTTAACACTTCTTCACCTTCTGGTATTTACGGAAACGTAGGGCAGTCAAACTATGGAGCGGCGAAAGCAGGAATTGCTGCATTTACCTTGATTACTGCAGTGGAATTAGCAAAATACGGTGTCACAGTTAACTGTTTAGCCCCTGGGGCCTACACACGTATGACTGCTGAACTTCCTGGCTTCTCCGGTCTTGATGAAGAAGGCCAAGAAAATTTCGGACCCCGTTGGATATCTGTTCCCACTGTCTGGCTTTGTAGCGAAGCGGCTCAAAACGTGACAGGTCGAGTCTTTGATGTAGGTGGACAAAAACTTGGAATTGCTGAACAATGGCGTTTAGGGCCAACAGCCGTTCAACCAGATGATCCAGAAGAATTAACTGAGATTATGGCGCAACTCATGGCGGATGCCCAACCCAACTCGGGTATGGACGGTAAGCCTGTTGAAGGACCTGGAAGACCAGGAAAAACCATCTAAATAATCATGTCTATTGATTTTTCCTTAACCCCAGAGCTGGAAGAGATAAGAGCTCGAATTCGTGTCTTTATTGACGACGTAGTTAAACCTGGCGAGGCCCTTATCGAAGGGCATGGAGAGAATGAACCGCAAGAAGGCGGGGAACGAATTGAGACCCTTATCTCTATGCGTAAACAAGCCTTCAGCGAAGGGCTCTGGCTTCCCCATATGCCAGAAGAATGGGGAGGAATGGGTCTCGGTCATGTTCAACTAGCGATGGTTCAGGCAGAAGCAGCGCGTTCAAGATACGGGCCTTGGGTTCTGAACTGCCAAGCTCCCGATGAAGGAAACATGCACACACTCCTACATTGGGGAACTGACGAACAGAAAGAAAAATACCTTCAACCCTTATGTGAAGGTAAAGGAACTTCTTGCTTTGCTATGACCGAACCTGAAGTAGCTGGATCAGATCCGACCTTGATACGAACTATCGGATACCAAGACGGTGAAGAATGGGTAATCAACGGCCACAAATGGTTTATTTCAAATGCTCATCGTGCTCAATTTGCAATCCTTATTGCTCGAACGGAAGATGACCCGGACCTTCCTCAAGCAGCAAATACTGCCTTCATCGTTGACCTTCCTCACGATGGATGGAACGAAGTCCGAGAGATAGAAACTATGCATGGATCCACTGGACATAGTGAAATACTCATTGAAGATCTACGAGTACACGAAACACAAATGCTCGGAGGCAGAGGTCAAGGACACCTACTCGGACAATACCGACTAGGTCCCGCTCGATTAGCTCACTGTATGAGATGGATCGCTCAAGCAGAAACAGCTTTGGACATGATGGTAGAGAGATCTCTAGAGCGATTTAGTCATGGTTCTCTTTTAGCGGAGAAACAGGGCATTCAGTGGCTCATCGCAGATTCAACGATGGAGCTTTACCAGTCAAAGTTAATGGTGCTCCATGCTGCCTACAAAATTGACCGCGGTGAAGACTTTAAATCCGAAGTCTCTATGGCTAAACATTTCGTAGCGAACTCTCTGGGTCGCATTATTGATCGTTCAATTCAGGTTCATGGGGCGTTAGGTTATTCAACTGACACTCCCCTCGCTGATATGTATCAACACGCGCGTTGGGCAAGATTTGCTGATGGAGCAGATGAAGTTCATCAGATGAGAATCGCCCAAAGAACCATCAATGCTTTTACTGACTCAGGTTCAACTTCGGCAGCTACAGGAAACCTTCCCATCTAGTTTTAATTTCTAAAGATTTCAACATTGTTACTTATCAAGGTAAAGTCTTTTAGAGATTGAAATAATTGAGGAGTTTTCATGAACGATGTTGTAATTGTAGAAGCTGTTAGAAGTCCAGTTGGAAGACGCAACGGTGGGCTCTCCACCAGCCATTCTGTAGACCTTCTTGGGACCGTTCAGAAGGCCTTGTTTGAAAGATCTGGTGTTGATCCTTCTGAAGTAGGTCAAGTAGTAGGCGGATGCGTCGGACAAGTCGGAATGCAATCCATGAATGTGACTAGAACTGCATGGCTAAGCGCAGGTCTGCCACTGAGTGCACCGGCTACAACAGTTGATGCACAGTGCGGTTCCTCTCAGCAGGCAACAAATCTCGCCTATGCTCTCGTAGCTTCAGGAACTGTTGATGTAGCAGTGGGTTGCGGTGTCGAATTGATGAGCAGAGTAGGTTTTGGTGCTACTACTCCTAAAGATCCTGATTCTGGTCGACCAATCAACCGGAATTACTTTGATCACTTTGAGTTCACTAGTCAATTTGAGGGATCTGAAAGAATTGCTGACCAATGGGGAATTTCTCGTACTGATACAGACACTTTTGGTGTGATGTCTCAAGAACGTGCAGCGCGGGCTTGGGACGAAGATCGATTCGGAACTCAAATTATTCCTGTAGAAGTCCCTGCTATAGGGGAAGATGGTGAAATCAGCGAAGAAACCGTCATGATTTCCAAGGATGAGGGGTTGCGTGAAACCACTATGGAGTCCTTAGCTGCTTTAAAACCAACTGGTAGAAAAGATGGAGTTCACACTGCAGGAACATCTTCACAAATTTCTGACGGAGCAGGCGCTTTGTTGCTTATGACAAGCAAAAAAGCTGCTGAATTAGGGGTGACTCCGCTAGCTCGAATTATTGATACTTGTCTTGTTGGTTCTGACCCTGAACTCATGTTGACAGGGCCAATCGGCGCTACACAAAAATTATTAGAAGAAAACGGAATGACTATTGACGATATTGATGTCGTAGAGATAAACGAAGCTTTTGCGTCCGTTGTGCTCGCTTGGGAAAAAGAACTGAGTCCTGACATGGATCGGGTCAACCCAAATGGCGGGGCTATCGCTCTTGGGCACCCTCTCGGGGGAACTGGTTCCATCCTCACAACGAAAGCAGTTCACGAGCTTCACCGCTCTGGCGGAGAGCACGCTCTTGTCACCATGTGTTGTGGTGGCGGTTTAGGAACAGGAACTTTGATTCAAAAAATTTGATTTAACTACTCTGGAAACATTGACAGGTGCGTTGCCTCTAGTTTTTCGCCTTCTGGTGTCTCAGTGAAGAAACTTCCTCCCACTACCGCAGTTGAAACAAGAGCAAGACCCAAGTTTGAATCATGAAGCGGTGACCAAGAAGCCATACGAACTTCACCAACTTTTTGTCCTTCAGAGTTGAATGCCGGCCACGGATGTTCGCTGGAGAACTGCATACGATCTCCGCTTAGAAGAACTTTAACTAGTCGACGTGATGATCCTCTTTCCTTTTCAGCCAGTAAAGCTTCCTTTCCAATAAAGTCATCTTGCCGATCCAGCGAAAGGTACTTTTCTAGGCCTACCTCTAGAGGTGTTGCTGATCCGCCACAATCTCCACGATAAGAAAAGAGCCCTGATTCAATGCGCTCAAGAGAAGTTGGAGCTCCAGGATGAATGCCGTATTTTTCTCCTGCTTGCCAGACCGCATCCCATAGTTCTAAACCTTTACTCCCGTCTTGAAGGAAGAGTTCAAATCCTCCCTGGCCACTCCATCCTGAGCGGCAAACCAACATGGGGATGCCATCGTGTTCTATATCTTCAAAACCAAAAAATGGGATATCACGCACCCATTCTCCCAAATAGTCAGCGACTGTGTCTTCAGCCCGAGGACCTTGTACTGCTAGAGGAGATACATCTGGCTCAAAAATTTCGCAGTCATAGCCTTTCGCTAACGCGATGCCTTTACACCAGAAAAGTACATCGCTGTCTGCTATTGAGATCCAATATCTATCTTCCGCGAGTTTAAGAATCATCGGGTCATTCAACATGATTCCATCGTTATCGCATAAAGGTGCGTAGCGAACTCTGCCTATCCGGCAGTCTGACATATCTCGAGCAGATACATATTGAATCAAAGTCAACGCATCTGGACCGACAACCTCTACTTGTCTTTCCGCTCCCACATCCCAAAGAGATACACGTTCCATGAGAGCTTCGTATTCTGCATCAAGATTTCCAAAGGAGACAGGGAGAACCATGTGGTTATAGATAGAAAAATGAGTCATTCCATGTCTTACTTGTGCCTCGTAAAAAGGTGACTTTCTATTGCGTGAACTTAACGGAAATTGCATTTTTACCAATCTTTCTCCGACACTCCATGCCGGTATTGTCCTGCTCTGCTTGGTTCCAATGGAGTATTACCAAGAATCAAGTCCGCAGCTTTTTCTGCAAGCATCATTACAGGAGCATAAATGTTTCCATTCGTAAGTGTTGGCATTACTGATGCATCCACCACTCTTAGACCTTCTACTCCATGTACTCGCATCGTTTTCGGTGAAACCACTCCCATAGCATCTTCGCCCATTCGGGCTGTTCCGCAGGGATGTAATGCTGTTTCAGAGTCTTTGCGCACCCATTCAAGAACATCCTTTTCTTCTGAGACCTCAGGCCCTGGAGAGATTTCTCCCCCATTGAATTTTTCAAATGCTGGCTGTTTCATAATATTTCTTGCTGTTGCTATCGCCTCAACCCATTCTTTCCGATCTTCGGGAGTTGAAAGATAATTGAATTGGATTTTTGGTTTAGCGAAAGGGTCATCTGATTGGATACGAACCCATCCAGTGCTATTTGAAAACATTGGACCGATATGGAATTGATATCCATGGCCTTGAGTGATTGTTGTTCCGTCATAGCGAACAGCTACCGGTAAGAAATGAAACATGAGGTTTGGCCAAGGAACCTCATCGTTGCTGCGTAGAAACCCTCCTGCTTCAAAGTGGTTTGTTGCCCCTGGACCTTTTCTAAATAGCCATTTGAGTCCAACACCGGGTTTCCTCCAGTTCTTTAAATACGGTGCCATGGATACAGGCTCCTTACAGGCGTATTGAACATAGACTTCGAGGTGATCTTGAAGGTTTTCTCCAACTCCGGGGAGATCCACAATCGGAGAAATTCCAGCTTGTGAGAGAACTGATGATGGTCCTATGCCAGAAAGTTGCAGGAGTTGAGGGGAATTGAAAGCGCCACCACAAGAAATCACCTCAGTGGCTTCAACTCTGTGTCTGCGCTTGTTCTTATGATATTCGACGCCTGTTACACGATTTTTGTTCATGATTAATTGAGTGACATGGGCTCGGGTGATTAGATGTAAATTCTTCCGATCGTTCAACACAGGGTGCAGGTATGCTCGTGCAGCAGAATAACGTCTCCCTCTATAGACGTTTCGGTCAAACGCATTGAACCCTTCTTGACGGTATCCATTGACATCTGTGGTAAGTGGGTGGCCCGCCTCTTGAACTGCGGTGAAGAAGGCTTGAAATAGTGGGCTAGTTGCTGGCCCGCGTTCAAGTTTGAGAGGCCCTTCTCCTCCTCTCCATTCATCAGGCCCTGCTAAGCAGTTTTCCATTCGTTTGAAATAAGGAAGGCAGTGATTCCAATCCCAATCTTCGCATCCTTCTATTGCTGCCCATCGGTCGAAGTCCATTGGATTTCCGCGTTGGAAGATCATGCCGTTTATCGAAGAGGAGCCTCCAAGAACTTTTCCTCGTGCGTGATAGACGCGACGTCCATTCATGTGGGGTTCAGGTTCAGTTTCATACTTCCAGTCATAAAACCGATTGCCTATACCCATTGATAGTGCGGCGGGCATATGAATAATCGGATCTATTTTCCAATCACTTCGTCCGGCCTCAATTAGGAGAACCTCGTTGGTGGGATCCGTGCTTAATCTGTTAGCTAAAGCGCTGCCTGCAGACCCGCCCCCAATCACCACATAGTCATAAGTCTTTGTCAAGATTTCTCCTATCAACCCTCAGGAAATTCTGCCCGATCTAACTGATTTAACCACACTATTTGCTTCTTTTATTTCTATTTCCTGAATGTTGGACGGTCAGCATTAGATTGGCGGTATCTTGATCGCATGAATGCTGATTTCCGCAGTGATACTTTGACCCAGGCCACTCCTGCTATGAGAGCCGCAATGGCGGCAGCCGATGTTGGAGATGATGTATACGGAGAGGATCCCACTGTCAACGAGTTACAGGAGCGAATTGCCGCTTTGACTGGTAAAGAGTCTGCTCTGTTTTGTACATCTGGAACACAATCAAATTTAAGCGCTGTCTTAAGCCATGGGCAGCGTGGAGATGAATACTTAATAGGTGAGAATTACCACATTCTTCTAAACGAAGTATCTGGAGCTTCAGCATTAGGCGGTATGTCTCCTTGGCCCATAAAAGTTGACGAAACTGGGGGAATTGATCCCTCAGATGTTATTTCAGCAATTAAGGAACCAGATCAGCATCATCCGGTTACAAATCTTCTTTGCTTAGAAAACACTGTTAACGGATTTGTTCAATCGGTTGAACTAATTTCTGAATTAGCAAAAACCGCGCAGGAATCCGGGCTTTCCGTTCATCTTGATGGAGCGCGACTATTCAACGCTGCTGTAGCTCTTGATGTTCCGGTTTCTTCTTTTACTAAATCTGTTGACACTGTGTCGCTATGTCTTTCTAAAGGTTTGGGGGCCCCAGTAGGTTCAGTCCTTGCAGGCAGTCAAGAAACAATAAATAAAGCTTTTCGGATAAGGAAAATGTTGGGTGGTGGAACACGACAAGCGGGCCATCTTGCCGCTGCGGGACTTTACGCTCTTGATCACCATGTTGACCGTCTCGCTGAAGACCATCATCGAGCTGAACAGATAGCTAAAGGCCTTTCAGGTATTGCCGGATTAGAAGTGAACCAAGCTAGCAACATGTTATGGGTCACGCCTCTTCCCGAGTTGCATGCCGGTCTTGCTAAGTGTTTAGAAGAAAAAAATGTCAAGGTCATTCCATGGAATCCAACCATGCGAATAGTCACTCACTTAGATATAGATGACAGTCATGTTGACTATCTTGTTCAAGTTTTTCAAGACTTCTTTTCGGACCTCTAACCACGTTTCCAATTTGACACATACGGGGGTATTGAACGCTCTCCACCAGAGATTTCAGGTTCTGGTTCACCAACTGATATACCTAATGGAATAACTCCTGCCCAAGCAGGTGAGGTGAAATCTCCAAAATCGTCTATTGGGGGGCCTGTTCTTACTTTCATAGAATATTCGTCAAGAGGGAGTGTAAGTACGGTGGTTGCTTTTACTTCTTTTTCTGTATTTTCTCGCACATCTTTCATTCGGCCTGGAATTCCATGCTCTACAAAAAGACCCAAGGCTTCAACTTTCTTTTCATAGTCAACGATTTCTTGAGCTTTTCCAAAAATGACTACAGATCGATAATTCATTGAGATATTTACGGCTGCACGAGCTAGGACTATCCCGTCAAGCAACGTTATTTCCGCACATACCTCTATACCTTTTTTAATGTCACGCAAAAGCCTGCTTGCTGCGGATCCATGCAGCAGTAATTGATCCTCTTGCCGGGCATAAAACATTGGGATAACTACAGGGTAAGTTTTTCCTTCATCTTCACAGATGATTCCAACGTGAGCGACTAAACCTTCGTCTAAGACTTTATGAAGTTCAGATTTTTCTTGTACCCCACGTTCAGGTTTGCGTTTGATAGTAGACCGATCGCTCATCTAATGACTCCCAAATGAAAAAGATTTACTGCCTAACTATTGCATAAAAATAAAAAACAATACTCGTTTTTGAGTATTTCTTCTCACTTGCTGATTGACTATCAGCCGTGCCCTATCAAATTGCTGCTCTTCTTGCTGCTACTTGCTGGTCTCTTAGCGGGCTGATCCTGGCTGAACCCGTGCGTCGACTCGGAGGTCCTCGATTTTGTCGAATACGAATGCTTTACGTAAGCCTTGTTTTGCTGGTGATATCTATCTTCAGAAATCAGTGGGACAACATTGAATTTGAGGACCTTGGTTTATTGGCTCTTTCTGCAATAGTTGGTCTTGTTGTAGGCGACATAGGTCTTTTTACGGCCATGGCTCGCATCGGACCAAGACGTACCTCAGTTTTGTTTACGACAAATGCTCCTTTAGCTGCCTTGGGAGGAGTTCTTCTTTTCGATGAGGTTCTTCGCTCCTGGGCGTTATTAGGCGCTGTGCTTACAGTTGGAGGGGTCATGCTTGCCGTCAATTACGGAACAAACCAAAATGCTCAAGGTTCTGTTTTTGAGAGAGTAGACGGCTCATTGAAGATAGGGGCTCTTTGGGCAGGTATCGGCGCTTTCGGACAAGCAGCTGGTGCTTTGGCAGCTAAGCCTGTTCTTGATCATGGTGCCGACACTTTGAGTGTCGCTACCTTAAGAGTGCTAATAGCCACTCCTTTGATGTGGCTATTAGCTAAGCCGAGCGACAAGCTTGCTCAAGCTCCAGAAAAAGAAAAACTTCTAAGAACAGACTGGGTCAAACTTACTGCCAGCGGAACTCTGGCCATGGTAGTAGGAATGAGTTTTCTTCTTTATGCGATAGGGAAAGGCGACACAGGAATTGCCAGCATTTTAGGTGGGACGACTCCCGTGATTATGCTTCCGCTGCTGTGGATCGTTACTCGTCGTCCTCCCGCTCTCGGTGCTTGGATAGGCGCAATTCTCTCCGTCACCGGTATTGCCTTCATGATGTAACATCCTCTTTATGTTTGATGTAGTAGTGATTGGAGGCGGCATGCTTGGCGCTTCTGCAGCTCGCCATCTCTCAGAAATGGGTTATGCAATAGCTGTGGTTGCCCCTCCAGAACCTTCAGCCTTGGAAGACCATCACGGCCCTTTTGGCGCCCACTATGACGTATCCCGCTCCTCTCGAACGCTTTACGTTGATCCGGTTGAATCTGAATTATCAAAGAGAGCTCAAGAAGCCAATGCCTCCATTGAACAGTTCTCACAGAAAGAAGTTTTTTTCGGACAAGGACATCTATTTGTAGCCAAGGTAGAGGACGATGAAGAATTTTTCACACATTTCGGTAATTCATCTAACTCTCATTTAGCGAAAATCTTTGACGCAGAAGGTCTGCGAAAGCAGTGGCCCGAATTGAACTTTCCACCGGATTTCGTTGGCCTCTTAGAACTAGATCGTAAAGGAATGCTGAATCCACGAGCTTTGGTGGCCGCTCAATTGTCTGCCGTTGATTTATTTGGGGGTCAAATTTTTTCTTCTGCAGCTAACAGTCTGAAAATAGGGAATCATTGTTCAGTGACATTAGTTGATGGCTCAAAAATAGAAGCGAAAAAGGTACTGCTAAGCACTGGAGCTTGGTCTAATTCGTCTGGGCTACTTCCTAGGCCCGTTGCTTTAAAAACGAAAACTGAAATTGTGCTTTTAGCGGAGATTGACCCCGATGAAGCCAAACGACTAGAAAACCTGCCAGTCATGCATTATGAAATAAGGAACAACGAGGCCGCTGATATATATGCGGTCCCTCCTCAGGTGTATCCGGATGGAAAGACATTACTGAAATGGGGTGCAAACACTCTTGTTGACAGATGGACTAATGATTCAGAAGACATTAATTCTTGGTACAGGCAAGGAAATAGCGACCAAATCATCGATTCAGTTAAGCAATCTATGGAAAACACTTATCCAGGGTTAAGAGTTAAAAAATGGCACACAAATAGATGCGTGATCACTTACACCCCGCATGGACTTCCCTACATTGATGCACTGGTCGAAAATAAGGTGTACGCCGCCATTGGCGGTAACGGTAGGAGTGCCAAGTGGGCTGACTCATTAGGTGCTTTAGCTGCTTCTTTAGTCGCAGAAGAAAGATGGAAAGACTCTTTGCCTTCCGATCGTTTCAGAGTGATTTTTGAGGATGAAGAAACCGACTGGGTAGGTCGAAAGTTACTAAAAGAACGAAATTGTGCCCTCGGTGGGACTTGAACCCACATGTCCTAGAACCGGAGATTTTAAGTCTCCTGCGTATGCCAATTCCGCCACGAGGGCTTCATACCGAGTCCACGTTAGTTTCTTATATTGCAGTGAGAAACCCGAAAAACATAAAAACGGTCACTTAACTATATGAAAAACAAACACATATAAAATACGGCAATTATTAACATTGCAGGTAAAAACAATAAAAATATTGGAATGAACAAAAACAACGCAACAAAAAACCTAAACCAGCACCAAATAAAGTCCAACATTTAAGCAGCCAACTCTTCGCTATCTATTGCACGCCATAAAGCAGATCGGGCAATATCTGCACGAGATCCGGAAAGTTCATTTGTAACAATTACTCCCTCTACCATGTCAGCTAATACAGCACCCCATGGTCTTTCTTTTACCGCTATAGAGATCACGACATTTTCCCCATTTCTTCTAATGCTGCGTTGCACTCCAAGTAGTCCTGGTGGGCTACGAAATACTGGAACCCCAAGCGCTAAGTGTCTACTAGCGCGTCCTAGAGTTCGTACTGTCTCTGCAAATCTGTAAGTCTTTACTTCCATCACTCACAAGTGTCCCACTTAGGTGTGACAATGGAGTTGTGAATGATTCTCAGGACAAAAAAGATTCGGGTCTCAATCCGGCACAGGAAGCTGTTTTAGAGCAGTTAGGGTCTTCACGAGAGGAGAGACCAGTTTTCTCTGAAGACCTTGGCTACCACATCCGAGGAGCTCTAGAAACCGCGATTGAACCCTACTTATCAGTTCTCCCCCCCGGCGAAGACATCTTTTTTGCGAAACACGAACTTGGGCAAATTCATGGATGCCAAACTAAGTATTTGGCAGAACGTGATAACGAATTTGAATGGGCAGTGAATATAGCCAGAGGAAGCATCGTCCATAAGGCAGTAGAACTATCAATGAATTGGAGAAAAGAGATAGAGCCCTCTGTGCTTATCGATGAAGCACTCGCTCGTTACGAGCAGGATTCAGGAAGTCTCGGTTACTGGTTACAAGGGTGCTCTGAAGTGGAGAGAGCAGAATTACGTTCGGAATCTTTAGATGCTTTTTCAAAATATCTTGAGTGCTGGCCCCCTCTTCGTCCGGCTTGGCGCCCGGTAAGTGAAAGTCGACTGCGAGCAGAGTTGTGTGACAGAAGGTTTATTCTTTCTGGACGAGCGGACCTTACGCTAGGAGCCGCGGAAGGTTTTCGAGCTGGAAAAGTAATCATTGATTTAAAAACAGGTGGATTTGCCCCTCTTCACGTTGAAGATTTGAGATTCTATGCGCTGATAGAAACCTTACGTATCGGAGTTCCACCTCGTTTACTTGCTACTTATTATCTAGATTCAGCTCAGTTATCTCCTGAAGAAGTAACTGAAGATCTTTTGATGGCAACTGTCGCTCGAGTTGTTGACGCAGTTGAGAAATTTGTTTCTCTAATTTATGAGAAGAAGGAACCTAAGAATATCGCTGGCCCACAGTGTCGATGGTGCAGCCTTTCTGAATCATGTGTTACTGGGCAGTCTTATCTTGAAGAGGGAATTTGACTCTAATCATCATCTAAATGAAACAGTCTTCCTGTTGTGTAAAGGAAGACTCCCCCAAGAACTAAAAGAAGTCCCGCTGCTGCTCCAACTGGACGAGGACCTAGAGCTGAAATAAGTATCCCCATAAGCAGATTAGAGAATGGCATGATCCCTAGAACCCCCATTAGATAGAGAGCCATTACGCTGCCTCTTAATTCATCATCTACCTGAAGTTGCACTACAGAGTTGAGATTTGTCGCAGAAATGAGGTGGACTCCACCTATTAAGAATAGAGCAAAAAATCCGACCCAGAATTTTGGTGCTAAAGCAAAAAGTACAATTGCTGCTCCGTAACCAACTAAAGAACCTAACTGGATACGTGATCTGACTCCGCGTCCCGCCATGGCAGCAACGACCGGACCTACTACTATGCCACCGATACCCTGAGCCGATCCTAAAACTCCAAACCAAAATGGAGAGACCTTGAAAACATCTTCAGCAAAAACAACGATGTGCTGAGATAATGGCATGGCGAAAGCCGAGATGAAACTTACCGCAAGAATCGCTGTACGTATCCCTGGAGCATCCAAAACATAGCGGATCGCTACCTTGTAACCTTCAAAAATTTTCCCGGAGTCTTTTTTAGAAGATTGACCACTAACTAACTGATCTGTATCAAGAAGGAGTAGCGCAATAGCTATCGGTAAATGCAAAATTGCAACTGCTAGTAAAGCCCATCCGGGACCAAGCGTTCCTATAATTAGACCGCCTATCGCTGGCCCTGTTGCACGAGCTGCATTGAATTGGGTTGAATTCAAAGCAATAGCATTTGGTAAGACCGACCGTGGCACGCATTCAGCGACAAATGCTTGCCAAACTGGGAGTCTGACTCCATTGACGAATCCGCCTGCGGTGATTAAAAAGAGCCAAGGCCATGGGCTTTCCAAACCTGAGTTCCAGGCAAGAGCCATAACTATGGCAGTTACTGCTTGAATCCCATTGGTCACCAGCAGAATCTTTCTTCTATTCCAGTTATCTGACACCCAGGCAGAGAAGGGATTCATGAGGAGCATCGGTATTGAACCGGCGAATGCAGATACCCCAACCCAAGCTGCAGACTTCGTTAAGGCAAACATCACCCAACTACCCACAACCATTCGTATCCATCGTCCGTTATTTGTGAGT
>CACPKO010000015.1 GCA_902634555.1 Actinomycetota bacterium | reverse complement strand
GTCCCTTTGCTGTATTTATGAATACCGGGAAAAAAACCACTGTTGCCACTACTAATTGATTACTAACTGAACCTGTTACTCCGAACCATGCATTGAATATCGGTGCTAATGCAACAATAGGTGTCGCATTTACAGCCACAGCTAATGGAGTAAGTCCTTCATTTAAAAATCTAAACAAAGTAGCAAGGAAAGCAAAAGTAACGCCCGTCAATATTCCAATCGCTAGGCCTCCCAAAGCGATCTTTCCTGTTTCCCAACCGGCATGACGTAAAACTTCCCAGTTCTCTTGCAACTCGCCCCAAATAGATGATGGTTTGGGTAAAAGAAACTCTCTTATTTCAAAAAGAACAACGGCGCCTTCCCAAAGCGCGAGAATCCCAACACCAACAACTATTGGTGGCCAAAGCACTGAGACCCGATTTTTGAAAGTGTTCAGATTCACTCTTGTTCCTCTACAGCTCGAAGTGCTTCCCGGATTTCAGTGGCAGCTCCAAAGAAACTTGGATCTTGCCGAGTACTCTCAGTCCTCTGACCTAAATCAACATCTATAACTGAATGGACTCTTCCAGGACGTGGAGAAAGAACGACCACACGGTTTGAAAGAAAAGCGGCTTCGGGTATTGAGTGAGTCACAAAAACCACTGTGGTGCCTGTTTCTTCCCATATTCTCAGTAACTCAATCTGCATATGCTCACGAGTCATCTCATCGAGAGCACCAAATGGCTCGTCCATAAGAAGTAGTTTCGGTTCAAACGACAGAGCTCTCGCAATAGAAACTCGTTGCTGCATACCTCCAGATAGTTGACGTGGGTAATAACCTCCAAAATCTGGAAGTTTTACCAAATCAAGCATTTCTTGAGACCGAGTAGCTCGATCAGATTTAGACCAGCCATGCAATTCAAGGGGCAGTTCAATATTGGCAGCGACTCGACGCCAATCAAAAAGACCCGCGTGCTGAAATACCATGCCATAGTCTTGATCTATTCGAGCTTCATGAGCAGATTTACCAAATACTTCAACTGATCCTTGTGTGGGTTCAAGAAGGTCCCCGATAAGACGCAGTAATGTTGATTTACCACATCCAGAAGGACCAATTAAAGAAACAAATTCTCCTTCTTTTATATCAAGATTAATATTTGACAAAGCGATAACTTCATCGTCACGTTCCTCATTAAAAACTTTGTCAACATCATTGATGCTTATTGCATTCTTTTCACTCATGAAACAACCTCTCTTGTGCGTCGCATAAAGAACCGTTCTGCTAAATTGATCATTCCAAATACCAAAAGCCCTAAGAAAGCTGCCCCAATAACCGAGGCATAGAGTCTTTCTGGGAAGATGGCATATCGGAGGGCGTACTCAAGGATTGCTCTGCCTAATCCTGTTTTTCTACCAATAGATATCTCTCCGACTATGGCCCCAACGACACTTAACGAGCCGGCAAGTTTCAATGCGGGGAATAGGTATGGGCGAGCAGCAGGAAGCCGCAATTTAAACAAAGTTGTCCTCCATGACGCTGCATACGAGTGCATTAACTCAACGTGGGCTGCGTCGGGTGACTGCAAGCCGCGTAGTCCACTTACCGCTACAGGAAAAAAAGTGAGATAAGTAGAAATAAGCGAAATGCTAAATAAGTCAGACAGGCCTTGGTTCCTTCCCCAGGTCACTACAACAGGGGCTAACGCTATTAAGGGAATGGTTTGAGAAACATTGATCCATGGAAGCAGTCCTCGTTCTGAAACTTTCCACCGCGACATGAAAACAGCTAAACCCATACCTATTGTTAAACCTAAAATGAAACCTATAGCGGCTTCTTGAAAGGTGAACCACGCTTTCTTTAATAGAAACGCATACATTGGCATGCTGCTTCGCCCATCACGAATTTCTGCTGTCAACTCTCCAACCACGTCTACGAAGTGCGGCATGATCGTGTCGTTTGTCGCTATCGGTAAACCAAAGTTTGTTCCTGGCCAATGGTCATCGGTTTGTTGACCCATCCATTTGTATCCCTCCCATAGGAGGACAAGGAAAAAAATGACAAGAACAACTGTGAAGAAAACTCGGGTCGCTTTTGATGATTTCATCGTTACTTCTAATTGTCCTTCTTCTTGCTATCTGGAGCTGCGAATCCGCGTTGCCTCTCCATCAAACTGCACCAATCCCAATTGGCCCCTCCCATTGATTCAACGTCTGCGAGAAACTGGCTGACTAGAGCCGTGACTGGAAGTGAAATATTCATTGATGCCGCTTCTTCTAAAACGAGACCCACGTCTTTGCGCATCAGAACTGTTGAGAATCCGTAGTCGTATTCACCTGCGAACATTTTGTCAGCTCGGTTTTCCATCTGCCACGATGTTGATGATCCTTGCAGCATTGCTTCGATGACGTTTTCTACATCTAATCCCGCTCTGCTAGCAAAATCTAAACCTTCAGCTAAAGCTTGGCAGAGCCCAACAACGCAAATTTGATTTGTCATTTTCGTTAGTTGACCTGCTCCTAATTCCCCCATTAGTCGAACTTGCCCAGAGTAAAGGTCAATAATTGGTTCTGCTCGAGAGAATGCTTCGCTATCTCCACCGGCCATAACAGAAATTGTCCCATTTTCTGCTCCAACTACTCCACCAGAAACTGGGGCATCAAGAAAATAGGCTCCAACCGCGTTCAATCGGGTTCCTATGTCTCTTGCTGCTTGAGCCGAGGTTGTTGAGTGGTCTATCCAAACTGCATTTTTAGCAATCGACGGTATGACTTCTTCTGCTACTGCTTTAAGCTCTCGATCTGCTGGTAGAGAGGTCACGATGAAATCAGAATCTTTCGTTGCCGCAGCTACTGATTCTTCAGCTACTCCTTCATATTCTGCTGCCCAGTTTTGTCCGGTTTCAGATTGAACGTCGTAAACCACTACTTCGTGGTCGCCACTTCTAGAAAGGTGGGCTGCCATGTGCCAGCCCATGCGGCCTAGTCCTATACAAGCAACTTTCATGCTGGCACCCCTGGTTTACCGCGATCGCTTAAGTCAAACCCTCCTGCTAACCGCGCATTAGTGCGTCCACCAATTGCCATGGCCAAAATCAGAACCATTTCATCGGGGTGAGGAGCATCAGGTACGCCAACTTCTATTGCGTCATAGTGGCTTCCTACATATGACCATTCAAGGTGTGTCAATGGAACATCTAGACGGGCTCCTAGGGGGCCAACTTTTTTTGTCGAAGGAACTATTGCTTCACCTTTTCCTAAAGCTGTTCTCATTCCGCCGCCGCCCGGTATGTGCCACATCGCACCGTGTTCGATTTCTCCAACTGATCCAACTATTGCCCCTTTGCCATAGCTGTCAATAACTTCGGAATCTCCCCCGAGGTGTTTGATTAACTTTGCTCCTAGTTGTTCACCTAGTTCTCTTAGTTCGTCGGTTGCTGGACTCAGGTCTTCAACATATTCCCCGACGAATGGGTTGGTGACTACAGCGGCTATCGATCCTTTTAATACCGTCCGGCCTGGTTCTGGTCCAAAGTCATGCAGAGTTTCTTCAATGGAAACACAAATTTTTCTTTGTCTAAACAACAAGGCTTGCCTGCTCTTTCATAACTATGAGACCACTAACGATCTGTTTTTATTTCGAAAAGGATGGAATAATATCCCGTCCATACGCTTCTAATGTTTCTTCTTGTTGATCATGCATAAGGTAGATCGCGAACTGGTCTACACCTAGTTCTTCAAGTTCTTTTAATTTATTTATGTGGGCTTGTTTGTCTCCAAGGATGCAAAAGCGATCTATGACTTCATCAGGTACGAAATCTGTATGGGAGTTACCTGCTCGTCCATGTTCTGAATAGTCGTAACCTTTACGTGCCTCTATGTAATCAGTGAGCGCTTTAGGTACTGCTGCATTATCTGATCCATATCGGTCCACTAGATCGGCTACGTGGTTGCCAACCATGCCGCCAAACCAGCGTACTTGGTCTCTCTGATGTTCTATGTTGTCTCCAACATAAGCGGGGGCTACAACACAAATAGTTACTTTTTCAGGATCTCGACCTTCTTGTTCGGCCGCATCGCGAACTGCTTTAATTGTCCATTCTGCTATTTGTGGGTCAGCAAGTTGGAGAATGTATCCATCTGCTTTTCGCCCACAAAGAGAAAGAGCTTTAGGTCCGTATGCAGCCATCCACATAGGTAGAGACCCGCTTTCGCGCCATGGGAAAGTTTGTGATGTTCCGTTGTATTCAACGGTTCCGCCTTCGGCGAGACCTTTTATCACTTCCATTGATTCTTCGAGTGTCACAAGCGTGCATGGTTTATGACCGATTACGCGCATTGCTGAGTCGCCTCGGCCTATCCCACATACTGTGCGTTCGCCGTACATGTCGTTGAGTGTTGCAAAAAGAGACGCTATTACTGTCCAATCTCTAGTACCTGGGTTGGTAACCATCGGTCCGACAATCATCTTTTCTGTTGCAGCAAGCATTGCGCTATAAATCACAAAGGGTTCTTGCCACAGAACATGGCTGTCAAAGGTGTAGCTGTAAGTGAACCCAAGATCTTCTGACCGTTGAGTTAGATCCACGATTCTCTGGGCGGGTGGATCAGTTTGAAGGACAATGCCAAAATCCATTTACTTTTCCTTACTTTCAGTCGTTTTGTGGGAAACCTAAATTAACAGTGCTTGTCGCTGGGTCGGGCCAGCGACTTGTTACAACTTTCGGACGGGTATAAAAACGCAGTCCCTCCGGTCCGTACATCGTGGTGTCACCAAATAAAGAGTCTTTCCATCCTCCAAATGAGTGGTAACCAACCGGAACAGGAATGGGAACATTTATTCCTACCATGCCAGCATCTGCATCTTGTTGGAATTGACGTGCTGCTCCTCCGTCGCGAGTAAAGATTGCTGCACCGTTGCCGAATCCATTATCTGAGATCATTTTTACGCCTTCGGCATAAGTGTCTACTCGAACTACTGATAAAACCGGGCCGAAAATTTCATCACGGTAAACAGTCATATCTGTAGTGACGCCATCAATAAGAGAAGCACCTAAGAAAAAACCGTCTCCATCAAACTGATGTTCCCTCCCGTCAACAACCACTTGTGCACCTTCAGATGATCCTGTTTCGATATATCCCGCTACACGGTCCCGGTGTTCTTCTGTAATAAGTGGCCCCATTTCAGAATCCGGGTTATCTCCAGGTCCTATATTTAGATCAGGAATGCGTTTTTTAATTGCTGCAACTAAATCATCTGCTACATCACCGACAGCAACGACAACTGAAATAGCCATGCAACGTTCGCCAGCTGATCCGTAGGCTGCAGAAACAGCGGCGTCAGCTGCTAGATCTATGTCTGCATCTGGAAGAACGATCATGTGGTTTTTCGCTCCGCCTAATGCCTGCACCCTTTTACCATGTGCTGCCCCAGTGGCGTAAACATACTTTGCGATCGGAGTGGAGCCCACAAAACTGACTGCTTTAACATCTGAATGCTCTAGTAGACGATCTACGGCTACCTTGTCGCCGTTTATTAAGTTGACCACTCCTGGAGGGAATCCTGCTTCTTGAGCTAATTCAACTATGAATCTAGGAGCAGAAGGGTCACGTTCTGATGGTTTTAATACGAATGTATTTCCGCAAGCAACGGCGTTAGGGAACATCCACAATGGCACCATGGCAGGAAAGTTAAAAGGAGTGATTCCTGCGCAAACTCCGAGTGGTTGTCGTACCGAATATACGTCAACTCCTGTAGAAGCATGTTCGGTGTATGTTCCTTTTAGAGCTTCAGAAACTCCACACGAAAATTCAATGTTTTCTAAACCTCGAGCAACTTCGCCTTGAGCATCGCTATTTACTTTTCCATGCTCTGCGGTTAAGCGTCTCGCTATTTCTTCAGCATTTGCTTCAACAAGGTTGCGGAAGTTGTACAAAAGTTTTGTTCGTTGAGCCACTGATACTGTTTGCCAGTCTTCAAATGCTTTCTTTGATGACGCCACTGCATGATCAACTTCTTCAACAGAAGCAAGGTCGAGCGTTCCGGTTTGTTCACCGGTAGCAGGGTTATAGACCGCAGTAGTGTTGCCAGACTTCCCGGCTACGGTTTGGCCATCAATTAAATGTGAAATTTGTTGCATGAGACTCCTTAGAGAGGATTAATGAAGATAAGTGGACAATCCACGCTTTAGATAATTTCCATCGCCTTTAGAACCGTGGTAGCCATCGTCAGAAATGATGATCTTTCCTTTTGACATCACTGTGTCTACTTTGCCATCAACTTCAAATCCCTCATAAGCCGAATAATCCATGTTCATATGATGTGTATCAACAGAAATAGTGGTCTTAGCTGCAGGGTCATACAGAACAATGTCTGCATCAGAACCTGGCGCAATTACACCTTTTTGTGGATAGAGGCCAAACATGCGGGCCGGAGTTGTAGAACAGGTCTCCACCCACCGTTCAAGAGTTAACTCTCCCATTACTACACCTTGATATATGAGGTCCATGCGATGTTCCACGCCACCAATTCCATTCGGTATCGCTCTGAAATCTTCAAGGCCGAGTTCTTTCTGGTCTTTCATACAAAATGGACAATGATCGGTAGCTACGATCGACAAATCGTTCGTCCGAAGACCTTGCCAGAGATCTTTCTGGTGAGTGTGATGCTTTGTACGAAGAGGTGAGGAACACACATACTTGGCGCCTTCAAATCCAGGTGCCCCAAGATGATCCTCCAAGTTGAGATACAGGTATTGCGGACAGGTTTCGGCGAAGACGTTATGTCCATCATTTCGCGCTGCGGCAACTGCTTCAAGTGCTTCACTAGCGGAGAGGTGCACGAAATAAACTGGAGCACCTGCAACCAGCGCCAATTGAATAGCCCTATGAGTTGCTTCCCCTTCTAGCAATGACGGGCGACTCATCCCGTGATAAATGGGATCTGTTTCACCACGTGCGGCATGTTGTTCAGCAAGCACATCGATAGCTATGCCGTTCTCTGCGTGCATTGATATAAGTGCGCCATTGTTCGATGCTTTCTGCATAGCTCTAAGGATTTGCCCGTCATCGCTGTAAAAGACACCGGGATAAGCCATGAAGAGTTTGAAACTCGTGATTCCTTCTGCAACTAACGTGTCCATTTCTTTTAGGGCTGCATCATCTACTCCGCCCAGAATCATGTGGAAGGCATAGTCGACTGCACATTCACCTTCAGCTTTAGCAAACCATTCGTCTAGGGAATCTCTTACATTCTCGCCATATCGTTGAACTGCGAAATCTATAATCGTTGTTGTTCCACCCCAGGCTGCTGCCCTACTTCCAGTTTCAAAGGTGTCTGACGCATTAGTTCCTCCAAAGGGAAGTTCCATATGCGTATGAGCATCAATGCCTCCAGGCACCACATACTTTCCTGTGGCATCAATTATTTGCTCTGCGCCTGCTTCTGCGGCTATCGCAGCATCAGTACCGGGTAACAGCACTGCAGCAATAGTTTCACCGTCTACTAGGACGTCGGCGGCGTGTTGCCCCGTCGCACTAACCACTGTTCCATTTTTTATTAACTTTGTCATAGGTTCCCCCCTAGATTCGGATAATCAATCCAATGCTTCAATACATGCGACCAAAATTTCAGCCGCTTTGTCAACTTCTTCTTCTGTGACTGTCATTGGTGGAGCAATTCGTAATACGTTTCCATAAAGCCCGCCTTTACCAATTAATAATCCTGCTGCTCGTGCTTGTTCCATGATTTGACCTGCTGCTTCAACATTTGGTTCCAGTGTTCCTGGTTGCACGGTTTCAAGGGCTTGCATAAGTCCGCGTCCTCGTAGTTCAGCGACCGTGTCCGAAGCATCAACTGCTGGTTGCAGGTGAGCGACCAGTCTGTCTCCCATACGTTTTGAATTTCCTTGTGTGTCATGGTCGATCATGTACTTAATAGTCGCTAATGCTCCAGCGCTACTGATTGGGTTGCCTCCGAAAGTGGAAATTGAATTCCCGGGTAAGGAATCCATTAGCTCTGCACTTGCTACCACTCCACCGAGGGCGAGCCCGTTGCCTACTCCTTTAGCGAAGGTCAAAATATCGGGGGTAATTCCATGAGCTTGGTATCCCCAGAAATGATCGCCAGTTCTTCCCCATCCGGTTTGGACTTCATCAGAGATGAAAAGAACTCCACGATTGTCTAACTCTTTTTTCATAGCGCCAAAAAATCCATCTGGAGGTGTAGCAAAACCGCCAACTCCTTGGATTGGTTCAGCAATCATTGCAGCCACATCACCAGATGTCATCATGTCGAACACTTGATGCAGGTCGTCAACACATGCTTCTGTATAAGCATCGTCTTCGAATTCGCGGAAAGGGCTTCGTAAGCGATACCCGCCGTGTACATAATTCACTGATAAACCACTAACACTGGTGGGTGACCAAGACCTATGCGAAGTGATCGCAATGGTCGTAAATGACCGTCCGTGATAGCTGTTTCTCAATGCCAGAACTTGGTTTGATCTACGATGTGTCGTGGCCAAAAGGAGAGCTGCGTCATTAGCTTCGGTTCCTGATGTCGTAAAAAATACTTTTGCATCAGGTATACCTGAAAGGTCAGCGATCAGTTCCGCTAATTCAATCATTGGCTCTGAAAGGTAAAGAGTTGATGAGTGAAGTGTCTTGGGAACTTGCTTATTGAGCGCTTCGGTTATCTCAGGGATGTCATATCCCAAACTTGTTGTAAGTATTCCTCCAAAGAAATCAAGATACTTGTTGCCTTCTACGTCAAAAATGTGCCTTCCTTCTCCTTTATCCATGGAAATAGGTGGGTCATAGTATTGAGCTAACCAAGAAGGTAAGACTTTTTGATGACGTTTGAGTAACTCCGCATTTGTAGTCATTCTTTATTCTCCAACAAATTCTTTACTAAGGCTGTACTAGCGGATCGTATTGGTCTGGGCGGCGGTCTCTGTAGAAAGCCCACTGGTTTCTAACTTCTTCCACCATGTCAAGATCAAGGTCTCGGACTATGAGTTCTTCTTCTGTGTCTGAACAAATTTCTCCAACATATTGCCCACGTGGATCCACAAAATAGGTGTTTCCGTAAAAGTCATTTTCGCCAAGGTCTTCAACGCCTACGCGATTGATGGCTCCAACGTAATACATGTTGGCAACTGCAGATGCAGGTTGTTCGATTTGCCAGAGGTAGCGAGAAAGTCCTCGGCTTGTGGCTGATGGGTTGAAAACCATTTGCGCCCCGTTTAAACCTAAAGCTCTCCATCCTTCTGGGAAGTGACGGTCATAGCAAATGTAAACTCCTACTTTTCCAACCGCAGTATCAAATACTGGATATCCGAGGTTTCCGGGCCGGAAATAAAATTTTTCCCAGAAGCCATTTACTTGTGGGATATGCGTTTTGCGGTACTTGCCTAGGTAAGTTCCATCCGCGTCTATAACTGCTGCTGTGTTGTAAAGAAAACCTTCTTTTTCTTTTTCATACATGGGAAGGACGAGAACCATTGAGTGTTTAGCAGCTAATTCTTGGAATCTTTTTGTTGTTGGTCCGTCAGGAATTGCTTCGGCATAGTCATAGTAGACAGCGTCTTGGACCTGGCAGAAATAAGGTCCATAAAAAAGTTCTTGGAAGCACATCACTTTGGCACCAGCCGCTGCTGCTTCTTCAACATACTTTTCATGCAGTTCTATCATGGACTCTTTGTCGCCAGTCCACCCTGTTTGAACCATCGCAGCACGTACTTCGTTTGCCATTAAATTTTCTCCTTACTTTTCTTATTTCAAGGGATAATTTGAGTAACTTTTAAACCACAATTAGCCTCTCATTAGCCTCTTATAGAAGAGAATAACCCCACAAATGCGAATTTGTCGGTTTGTGCGATTCTTAACTCGGATTTATTTAACTTTGAACTCGGTCTACTCTATTAAAAGCGCTATGAATTCTTTTTCTTCTGACTTAAATGACGGTGACGGACTTCTTAAATGGAGTTCGCTCCAAGAATGGATTTTGCAGGCAAACCTTCCTGGAAAAGGTGAAATTGTCAATTGTGTCCAACTAAGTGGTGGTACACAAAATAATCTCTTTCTCGTTACTCGTGAAGACAGCACCGAGATGGTATTACGTCGACCTCCGCGTCACCCGCGGCCTCATAATGATCGAACAATGATGCGCGAGGCGAAAGTTTTAGAGGCGTTGTCTGGTTCTAATGTCCCACACCCTGCTTTTTATGCGGCTTGCGATGACCCATCAATCATTGGGGTCTGTTTTTATTTGATGGCACCTATTCAAGGGTTTAATCCATTCAGTGAAATTCCAGAGCCTTATGCTTCAGAACCTGAGTGGTTTAGGAAATTAGGTCTTTCCATCGTTGATGGGATTGCTGCTTTAGCGCAAGTTGATCATCTTGCAGTCGGGTTAGAAGATTTTGGAAAACCTGATAAATGGATTGAGCGTCAAGTTGAGAGATGGCGAAGCCAGTTAGAGGGTTATTTAAGTTTTAATTCCTATAACGGGCCTGAAGTTAATGGAGTGGAAAAAGTTGGTGAATGGTTAGAAAGAAACCAGCCCACTGATTTTATTCCTCGGATTATTCATGGTGATGTTCATCATGCGAATGTGATTGCATCCTATGAAGAGCCTAAATTGGCCGCCTTAGTTGATTGGGAGCTATCTACCATTGGTGACCCTCGACTTGATCTGGCTTGGCTTTTGATTTCTTGGCATGACACTAACGATCCTGATCGTTCTTCCCCGGCTTTTGAACAAGTTCATGGTGGTTTAACTCGCAAAAACCTTATTGACCACTGGGCAGAATTAACAGGCTTGTCAGTAGACGACATGGATTGGTGGTTTGTGCTGGCCGCTTACAAGCTAGGAATACTTTTAGAAGGCACTTGGGCTCGCTCTCTTGAGGGTCAAGCCAATGCTGAGGTTGGGATGGTTCTTCATTTGCAGGCAAATTGGCTGTTCACTGTTGCCGGGCAACGTAGTGGAATACTTTGATGACTTCTTCAATTCTTAGCAGAAGAAACTTTTTACTAGGTTCTGCTGCTGTCGGGGTAACTCTTGGGGCTGGTTGTGGAGAGAAAAAACCTCTTACTTCTTCAGATGCTTTAACTAATTCTTCTCTGCCTTCTGTAGTTGACTGGCGTATCACTCGTTGGGGCTCGGATCCGTGGTCTAAAGGTTCTTATTCCTACATTCCGGCAGGTTCTTCTCCAAGGCTGCGTCTTGATTTAGCAAGACCTACTGATGGTCGACGATTCATGGCAGGAGAGGCAACTGAATCTGATTTTCCTGCCACAGTGAATGGTGCAGTGCGATCAGGTTTTCGCGCCGCTCAAGAAGTGTTAGAGGCACGAGGCGTTGATTCATGCCTTGTTATTGGTGCCGGTGGCTCCGGCTTGGCTGCAGCGTCGCAACTTCAAAAAGAAGGGTGTGAAGTAATTGTTCTTGAAGGTCGCGACCGGATTGGTGGCAGAGCATGGACCGATAATCTTCAAGATACGCCAATTGATTTAGGTGGTTCTTGGTTTCATGGAGTTGACACCCATGTGCTCACACCACGCGCAGAAGAACTCAACATTGAACTGGTTCCAACTGATTACGAGAACTGGATTTTGTTTGACTTTGACGGGGGGCGTATGAATACTGCTCGTTTAAATCGTCTATACGACCTTGTCTACGACTCAGTAATCGGTAGGTCGTCTACTGACGCGATGGGTCCGTTACTTTCAAATATCCGTGAAAGTTTGAGCTCTGAAGAACAACGATGGTTCGACTACGTTGTTGTGTCCGAAATTGAACATTGGTATGCCGGGCATGTTGATGACCTAGCGATGGCGACCGCTTACGAAGGAGCTCTATCTAGAGGCGGAGATGCCGTACCGACGACAGGATACGGGCCTTTCATGGAAGATTTAGCGAGCGGTCTAGACATACGTTTATCAACAAAGGTTACGGAAGTAAGTCACAACAGTTCCGGAGTAACAGTTACAACTGAGAGTGAATCTTTTGAAGCTGCCTCGGTAGTAGTAACTCTCCCGCTTGGCGTACTCCAATCAAACACAGTGAAGTTCTCCCCTGAGTTGCCTTACAGCCAGCAGGTTGCTGTCAATGGACTAGGTATGGGGCTCATGAACAAAGTGGTTTTAGAATTTGAAGAACCGTTCTGGGACGTCAACAAAGACTTGATTAGTTACATGCCTACTAATAGAGGGCGTTTTGTTGAATGGTATAACGCCATGCCATGGACCGGGAAACCAATACTAGTTGGTTTCAATACGGCGGATTCCGCAGCAGCAATAGAAACCTGGAGCGACGCTTCTACTCTTGAAGCATCACTCGAGGTTCTATCAAAAATGAAATTCTAACTAAGCGTAAAGAGCCATGGATTGAGCCACAGTATTCGCTATGACGATGCTTGCCGCCAACCCTCGAAATATGTTGAAGGGCGCTTTTTTGAAGTTCTTACCCATATCAGAATTTGCCATATCTTCATCCATTGACGACCTACTGGCTGCTATGTCTGCAAGAGCTCCATCAAACCAAGCTATTGCATTAAGTCCAAATCCGACAATCGCTACCACTAAGGCCGCTTTCATTTCATCGCCGTAACCGGCAGCATCTCTTATAAGGAATAAGGTCGCTACCGAAGCGCCAGTGTAGACAAGCGTTGCTGCACGTAGATCAGCTGCCCTACTACTGACCCACGACTGTAAAAGTTTTGCTTTCATATTTTCTCCGTATTCAATTTTTTTATTGTTATAAATTTAGAGTTTAGATTAAACAAGCACCTCGTTGTCCAGTTATTGAGACTCTCCATTCCAAATTTATCAAGGCTCTATATATCTGTATCCATACCTACAAAGCGCCGGTGGTGAACCTGGTCCTCCTGAGTCAATATCCATAGGAGGACGGATATCCGGATGCATCAATTCGATTGACTCACATAATCCATCTGCATCTGGATTCAGCGAACATACACGGTCTGGATTGAGATAATGAGTAGAACAGTCACCAGATTCAGTTTTGGCTAACTCTAACTTCTGATCAGTATCAAACTTCCTCTTCAATTGGAGGTAACTCTTCAACTTGAGGTAGTTGTGGCGTTGCTTCAATGCCAGATGGGTTATCAAGTTCTTTGCCGCCTACTCCGAGATCATTGAATTTCCTGAGTTGTGGCATAAAGCGGCTGTCAAATGATCCGACGAGTTTATTAAAAGCATCAACAGCAGATTTAAGTCTGGTTCTGGTTGTTACAAAGTGACCAATCAAAACACCGGCTCTTTCATAAAGTTCTTTCCCGAGTTCAGCCACATCTCTAGCGCTCTCAGAGACTTTCGCTTCTTGCCATCCTTGATGCACCGCCCAAAGTAATGCGAGAAGGTTGACTGGTGAAGCTAAGAGAACTCTTTTTTTCATTGCTTCTTCCAGCAATTGAGGTCTAGCTCGAGCCGCATCAGCGAGAAACGATTCACCTGGAACAAATAGGATCACGTACTCTGGCGCTGGTCCATCGTTGTGTTCCCAGTATTTTTTTGAAGCCAAAGCATCTACGTGACTCTTTAGATCGGCAGCATGTTTCTTAAGTTCGAGATCTACTGTTTCTTGGTCTGTGGCTTCCTGTGCCAGAGCGTAATGCTCGTACGGTGTTTTCGCATCAATAGCTAAATGCGCACCATTTGGTAGTCGGACTCGAACATCAGGCCTCACTATGTTGCCTTCACGATTCTCTCCGTGTGCCTGTTCTTCAAAGTCGCAGTATTGGACCATTCCCGCCATTTCGATAACATTTCGAAGTTGCTGCTCTCCCCATGACCCCCGGTACGTTGGAGAACGAAGAGCAGTGCTGAGTGTGTTAGTTGTTGTATGCAACTCTGATATTTGAGTACCAAGACTGGTCATTAGTTGATCTACCGCACCCTTACGTTTTATATTTGAAGCTTCAAGTTTTTCTATTTCACTTCCGAGTTTCTTCATTTGAGTGTCAAGAGGGGCTTGCAGATTTTTCATTTTTTCATCTGCTAATGCCAGAAATGTCTCGTTGTTTGCATTCAACGCTGTGGTAGCAGCTTCGGATACTTGAGTTTTTACTTCTGCGGCAATGTGCTGAGCCAATGCAGAGTTATCCGATGGGCTTGAGGCAGCATTTTGTGTTTTTGCTGGCTGGCGAACTGCCCAGACAACAGCTATTACGGCGACTACTAACGAGATGATTGCAACTATTTCCATACTTTTACCTTAAACCATGAGTGTGACATTCGCTCTACGTGAATTTATTTGGCCCAATTCTTAGGATCGAGGGCATAAATAAACCCTTGTAAAGGATGATTTTCTTCCCGTTTACTTCTGTTTTCGTCAGCTATTTTGATTAACTCTTCAAGCGCTTCCCTTCCGTCATATTGACCAGAGGAAAATCCCCCATGCTCATCAAAGAGTTGAGTACGAAATGTACGTGCGGTGTGGTTATCCCAGAAGGAAACATTCATTTCTGTGTCTCCTTGAAATGAGGAAAAAACAAGATTTGTTGAACCAATCGTTGCCCATATGTCATCGATAACCGCTGCTTTTGAGTGGACATATATTTCTTCATAACCCCACGGCCGTAACGCTGCGGGGGCCGCTAGACAAAAGTTTGGATATTCGCCACATTTTTCTAATGCTTCATAGCCAGCAGCGATACCCGGATGTGATCTAGCTGTGGACAATTCGGGCATAGGATCTGCTGGGACTAACGCAAGCACGGGTATTCCTCTTTCGAGCACTCCGTGTATGACTTCTAAACAAGCTCTGCTTAAGAAAATTTGGTTCTCAAAGTAAACGTAACTTTCCGCTGCTGCTATGGCTTCTAAATACTGTTGCCGAACACTGTTTTCCCCGCCGGGCATATCAGGATAAAGGCCGGGAAGAATACTTCGAGTTATCTGAGCTTTTACGTTGCCAGCATTTGAAGCAATCTTGTCTGCCTTTGGCAGGTCTTTAGTTTTGTTCTTTGGCCAACTTCCATGTTCTTTATTTTGTTCTGATGCGTTGTTCCAACGCATAACAAAATTTTGGTGGACATCACTGGTGATTGGTCCTTCTATTTGGCAGTGAACGTCGTGGATGTTTGAGTATCTTTCGTTGCGTTCTCCAAAGTTCGGTTCTTCGTGGATTCGATTTGCCATTGAACCTTGGGTGATGTTGATTCCTCCGACAAAAGCAGTTTCGTTTGGTGTGCCCGCATCTATAAGCCAAACCTTTTGATGTTGACAGTTGATTCCTACGGCATCCCAGCGCGCTTGCCATTGTGCATTCCTCATGAACAATGTTTCTGCAGTTTTGGCGTCGGCGCATAGAGTGTCGTCAGCTTCAGCAGAAGGCCCCTCGGGTTGCCAAATGAGTGCTCGTACATCAAGCCCTCGAGATGCGGCATCATCTAGTAGATCAAAGAAGGTTCCTCTTCCGTTGGGAAAAGTTGCTTCTGTTTCTAGGAAGGCGACACAAACCCAGAGAGAAGAAGTGGCTGATTCGATTGTTGAAGCAATTTGATCAAACGCCACGCCACCGTCAATGAGCGGAGTGATGGCGTTTCCTTCTCTTGGTGGAAAAAATGCTGAGTCTGGAATGGGGATCACCATATGAAGACATTATCTAATGTGTAGGTGGAGTTAATTACTGGCTCCGACAGGTTTTATATCTCTTTCTGGCGGTAAGTTTCTAATGAAGCTATAAGTAGAGAGGCAGGTAAGGAGTTTCTATGTCTTCTCATCATTTAATGATTGTGGGCGACGAACGTCTTGATACCGAAAACGCTATTGAGGTTTGTTCACCTTTTGACGGACGGGTTCTGGGAACAGTTCCGGAAGCCTCTTCTGTCCATATTGATCAGGCGGTTGAAGTAGCGAAATCAACTCTTGTGGGTGGGTTGATTCCTACACATGAACGGGCCGCGATTCTGGATCGGCTTGCGGAGAGACTTGCGGCTCGTTCTGAAGAGTTTGCTCAGTTGCTTTCAGCGGAGGCAGCTAAACCGATTCTTTTAGCTCGAGGTGAAGTAAGTCGAGCTATTGACACTGCCAGATTCTCCGCGGCGGTAGCGCGTACGATGAATAGTGAATTAATCACTATGGATGCCAGTTCAGCTGGAGTGGGTAAAACTGGTTGGGTGAAGAGAGTTCCTATTGGAGTTGTGGGCGCTATCTCTCCTTTTAATTTCCCGTTGAATCTGGTTTGCCATAAGGTCGCTCCTGCGATTGCTGCCGGATGTCCTATCGTTCTCAAGCCTGCATCTTCTACTCCTCTTACTGCGATTCTTTTAGGGGAAGTTTTGATTGAAGAATGTGGTTTACCTGCCGGATGGTTGAATGTCATTACTTGTGGTGGTTCTACTGCAAGTCACCTTGTTGAACATAAAGATGTCGCGATGATTACTTTTACGGGTTCTCCAGAGGTGGGTTGGGGTATTCGCTCTGATGCCCCGAGGAAACGAGTATCTCTTGAGTTGGGAAATAACTCTCCGGTGGTAATTGAACCAGATGTTGACGTTGCTGCTGTAGTGGCAAAACTCCGAGGAGCGATCTTTGGTTATTCGGGGCAAACCTGTATTTCTACTCAACGAATTTATGTTCATGCCGACATTGTTGAAGAGTTCACTGCTGAACTTGTCGATACTGCAAAGAGTGTGATTGTCGGTGACCCTTCTGATGACGGAACTGAAGTTACTGCTTTGATTGATGGCGATTCAACTGAACGAGTTGCCGCTTGGATATCTGAAGCTGTTAAAGAAGGTGCTGAAGTTGCTTGTGGCGGAGAAGTAGGAGAAAACGGAATTCTCTCTCCCACTGTTCTTACTGGCATAACGCCAGAGATGAAAGTTTCTTGTATGGAAGTTTTCGGTCCAGTGGTTGGTGTAGCTACGTACACAGATTTTGAAGAAGCGTTAAGTCGCTCTAACGACACTGTTTATGGTTTACAAGCAGGAGTATTCACCAATGATTTAAGTAAGGCTCTGCGGGCTGCTGATGTTCTCGATTTTGGCGGGGTCACGATTAATGAAGTGCCGTCGTGGCGAGCAGACCATATGCCTTACGGCGGTATACGTGATTCAGGAAATACTCGCGAAGGGCCAGCTTACGCGGTGAAGGAAATGACTGAGGAGCGACTAATTATTATGCAGCCCTAGGCTGCTTCTATTTTTCGACAGACGAGACGAGGTCAGTTATCGCTTGGAGCATTTCTGGCCAAGCTCCTTCAGGTAGCTCATGGCCCATACCGTCAATCCAAAGCATTTTGGCGTCAGGTATTGCATCATAGGTTTCTTGCCCTCCCTCTGGAACTACTAATGGATCTGTCGTTCCATGAATAACAAGAGTAGGGATTTGAACTTTTCGAAGTTCTTCGGTTCGGTCACCATCAGCAATAATGGCTGCACCGTGACGTGCCTGTCCTTCTGGATGCCACGAACGCTCCATTGCTTCAATCATCTGTTGCCTAGTTTTTTCTTCGTCAAAAGGAAAACCACCGCCGGAGAAAGACCGGGCTGTTTCTACGGCTACTTCGATACGTTTTTCGTAGGTTCCTGGGTCTTCAGCAAGCAGAGCTTGGATGGATTCGTTGGTTCCAAGGATGAGGCGCGGCATGGAAAAGAGCGAAGTTAATGTCCGTACTCTGTGAGGATGATTAATGACAAGACGTTGGGCAATCATTCCTCCCATTGACCCGCCAACAATGTGTGCAGTTTCATGTCCGAGGGCATCAAGGAGTCCAACGGCGTCATCTGCCATATCGCTTAAAGAATAAGGTATTTGAAGCTCTCCTCCTTGAAAGGCAGCAACAAAGAGTTCAATCATGCTTGGTGGTTCAAGGTGATCGAGGTGGGTGGATAATCCTATGTCTCTGTTGTCGAATCGAATTACATGGTGGCCTTGGTCGGCGAATTGTTGGAGGAACTCTTCTGGCCATGCAGTCATTTGAGCTCCAAAACCCATAATGAAGAGAACAGGAGGGGCGCTTTCGTCTCCAAAAGTGTCGTATTCGATTGTTAATCCGTTGGCTTCGGCTTGTGGCATTTCGCCCCTTTTAACGTTGTCGGTGTATTTTGACTATGTTGTGTGAATGACTAAAGAACTATGGCAGTGTACGGCAACAGAACTTGCAAATCTTATCGCTTCAAAAGAAGCCTCTAGTAGTGAAGTTATTGATGCTCATTTAAACCGTATCGGTGAAGTTAACGGGCACCTCAATGCAGTAACAAAGGTTTTGGAGGAAGAAGCTCGGGCTGATGCCGCAAACGCTGATGCAGCGGTTATGGCCGGAGACGAACTTGGCCCTTTCCACGGGGTGCCTTTCACTATTAAAGAAAATATTGATGTTGCTAATACTCCTACCACTCAGGGTTTACCAATCTTCGCTAACCGTATTTCTGCTGTTGACGCCCCGTTAGTGGAACGTATGCGTAATGCTGGGGCAGTTGCCTTAGCTCGAACCAATCTTCCAGAACTTGGGTTGCGTGTAAGCACTAATAACCCTTTGCATGGGTTAACTCGTAATCCTTGGCATCCAGATTTGACCGCTGGGGGTTCAAGTGGCGGTGAAGGATCAGCTTTAGGGTCTGGAATGTCGCCCTTTGGAATAGGAAACGATATTGGAGGCTCGGTAAGAAATCCGGCTTTTTGTTGTGGAATTACCTCTTTGAAACCCACCCATGGTCGTGTTCCTTGGTTTAGCTCTTTTGCTGAAGATCAAAATATTGGCCTACCAGCTTGGATGATGTGCACAGACGGACCCATGGCCCGTTCAGTTTCTGATCTTTGGACAGGAATGACGGTACTTAATGGTCGTGACGAGCGTGACCCACGCTCAGTTACCGTTGCGTTAGAAGGCCCAGAAGCACCAAAAAGGGCAGCAGTTTTAAGACAGGTCCCTGGAGTTGACTGTGATCCATGGGTACTTGATGGTGTAGATAAAGCCGTCGCGGCTTTAGAAGCATCCGGATGGGAAGTCGTTGAAGCCGTACCACCTGAGATAGAACAATGTGGAATAGTTTGGGCTCACCTAATGTCAAATGATCTCATTGGCACAGTGCTTGAAGAGTCTCTAGAAGTAGTGAAACTTGTCATGAGCGAAGAATTGATAAATAGTCTCATGAATCTGGCCAACGAATATCCATCTGATCAGATGTCGTCCACAGTTGTCCATACCGAGTATGTGCGTTTAAGTCGCCTGTGGAGCCACTTCTTTGCTGACTATCCGGTGCTGATTATGCCGACGTGGACCAGTAAACCCTTTATACATGATGCGGATATAGCGAATCCAGAAACTGATTGGATGCGTGACTTACTTGCATGCATTTTGCCTCCAAACATTTTGAATCTTCCTGCCGCTTCTGTGCCAGTGGGGACCGCTGACGGTTTACCTCAAAGTGTGCAATGTGTATCAGATAGATGGCGGGATGACTTAGCTCTTAACGCTGCAGAAGATATCGAAACTCAACTAGGAATTTTCACCCCTATTAACCCAATTATCTAGGGAGTTTGTACTCCGCGGATTAGTTTTACTGGCACTCCAGCAGCTGTAGTGAGTTGACCAGTGGCATGTACTCCTCTGACTGTTAATGCTTCCGCTATTTCATCTACGTAAACGTTTGTTAATTCGTCTTCGTGACCATGATGTGTGGCATGGAGAGGATGATCAGAGTGGGTGAAATCTTCGTCTAATAACACGATGCGTCCACCAGGCGCTAACACTCTGGCTAGTTCATCAAATGCGGCTTCAAGGTCTACCCAATGATGAACTGCGTTCACTGTCCATACTGCGTCAATTGTTTTATCTTCTACCGGCAGGGTTTCAGCTACTCCATCTGCGACAACTATTTGGCTACGCGCTTTTTGTCCTAACCGTCTTATGGAAAGAATTGTTCTCATAAAAGATGAGGGTTCTACCGCTATTACTTTTGCTCCTTGGCGTGCCGCAGCGACCGTGGCGGGACCCATCCCTGCTCCAATGTCTATGACCGTTTCTCCAGGTTTGATTTCGACTAATTGCAAAGTGGCACGGTTAATGTCTGATTGCCAAAATTTTCGTATTTTAGCTAGCCAATGAAATTTGGCTTTTAGTTTCTTGTCATGTTCGTGACGGTACTGGTCGTGACTCATTCAGGCCTCAAAATTGTTTTTAATATTTCCACAAAACGAAAGATATCAGTAAAGGAATTGTAAAGAGGGACAGGGGCGATTCGTATGACATCGGGGTACCTCCAGTCGCATGACACTCCGGATTCTTCAAGTTCGTTGAAAACGTCTTGACCTTCTTTACCTTCCGCTATGACTCGTAGAGAGAATTGACATCCGCGTTCTTGTAAATCCTTCGGAGTAATAACTTCTATTTCGTCTAAAAGATTCTCTTCTAAAAGGAAATCTAAATATCGAATTTGTTTCTCACTTTTTTCCCTTAACGGCGTTATACCTCCAGCGAGATCGAAAACATTTAATGCTGCTCTCATCGGAACCATCGAAAATATTGAGGAATTAGAAAGTTGCCACGCGTCTACCGTAGGAATTGGATCGAATACGGTTTCCATTTCGAATCTGGTTTCCGTGTTTGTTCCCCACCATCCTTCAAATCGGTTGATGTCTGGTTTGTTGAGATGCTGCTCATGTACAAAACATCCAGCTATAGCTCCTGGACCACCATTCACGTATTTGTAGTTGCACCAAACAGCAAAATCTGCGGACCAGTCATGTAGTTCCAGCGGAATGTTGCCGACAGCATGGGCGAGATCAAAACCGACAATGGCTCCAGCTTGATGGCCGAGTTCAACGATGTCAGCCATCGGGAAAACTTGTCCGGTGTAATACTGGATTCCAGGAAGTAAAACGAGAGCGAGTTCATCTTGGTGTTCTTCTATTAGTGCAGCAATATCTTCATATCGAATAAGTTCTTCACCTGGGCGGGGATTCACTACGACAAGTGCGTCTTCTGAAGATAAACCGTGGTGGCGTATCTGAGATTCAACGGCGAAATGGTCGGAGGGAAAAGCATGGCCTTCGATAAGGATTTTGTACCTTTTCTCATTCGGGCGATAAAAAGTCACCATCATGAGATGAAGGTTGACCGTCAGGCCGTTCATTACTACAACCTCTTCTCGTTTAGCTCCCGTTAACGCTGCCATTTGTTTATTTATAGGTTCGTGATAAGAAGCCCATGGATGATCAAGGTCACGATCAGTTCCTGCGTGTCCACGCACTCCTAGCCTTCCCCATTTATTCATTTCTGCATTCATATAATCTCGGGAAGACAAGGGAAGAAGCCCTAAAGAGTTTCCAACTAGATATATCTCCTCTTCACCGTTCGGAGTTACGGTCATTTCGAATTCATCTCGGAGAGAAGCCAAGGGGTCTTCTTGGTCTAATTGTTGAGCGCATCCAAGAGAATTATTAAAGGTGTTAGTCATTTGTTATCCCAAAAAAGTTTGCTGCATTGTCATGTAACACTGCCTGTTTAGTTGCATCATCAATCAATTCTGAATTCTTAATCATTTCACCGGGATGGATCTCTCCTAAAGGAAATGGATAGTCCGATCCCATCATGACTCTTGTATCGCCAATTACATCAAGAAGGAATCGGAGTGTTTTGTCGTCAAAGACAGCCGAATCAACACTGAATCTTTCAACATACTCAGATGGAGGACGTGGGCAGTCTTGGCGAACGAGTTCGTGGCGATGCCATGCATTATCTAGTCTTCCTAGCAACATGGCGAAACTGCCGCCCCCGTGAGCGAAACATACTTTTAAATCTTTTGGGAGCCGCTCAAATGCTCCGGAAAGAATTAAAGAAAGAATTGATAAATGCGTTTCAGCAGGCATGCCTACAAGCCATTGAAGCATGTATTTAGGCATTCTTTCTGAGGCCATCATGTCCCACGGATGTATGAGTGCCGGAATCCCCTCTGTGGCACAGTAGTGGAGGAACCGAATCATCTCTGGATCGTCAAAATTCCTTCCATTTACATGTGTTCCGAGATGCACTCCCACGTGACCAGCAGCCATTGAGCGAGATACTTCTATACAGGCTTGGTCAATATCTTGAAGAGGAACCTGACATAAGGAATAAAGCCTTTGAGGGTTGGCTTCACAGGATGCTGCTCCAAAGTCATTGATTCGCGCTGACCAGCGCGCCACATTTTTTGAGTCAGAAGTGTAAGAGAATAGAAGCGGGGTGGGCGAAATAATTTGAACGTCTATTTCATTATCGTCCATCTCTTTCAGACGCTCGACTGGATCCCATAGAGGCGATTGCACCAAACGATACTCCGTGTCTCCATCCATCATCATGCCTGAATCATCGCCATTGACGTTCAACCATGGCGGCTTAGCAAACATAAAAGACTCTGCTTCTTCTTTTCCGATAGTTGGGAAAAAATGGGCGTGGGTATCTATTTTCAAGATTTCTCTCTAGAAGGGTGCAAATGCCCGCATGAACTGCAAGTTCGTTTCTCTTCATCGCTATAGAAGGCATCAAATATCGGGGGAAGGTCATCTACGATTGATGTGACTACAACTTCAACCCGATAAACAAGGTCGTAACATTTGGGGCAATACCACTCAAATGCTTCAACACCATCTGGAGGTCGAGCTGGTTCGATTACCAATCCGATACTTCCGGGTTCGGGTCGTTGCGGCGAGTGACGAGTGTGCGCGGGGAGAAAAAATATCTCCCCTTCTTTAATTTCAATATCTAGTGGAGGTTGACCTGGCTCTTCGATCACACGAAGAATCATGTTGCCTTCAATCTGATAAAAGAATTCATCTACGGGATCATCGTGATAATCGGTACGTTCGTTTGGTCCGGCCACAATAAATGCCATTAACTCCCCGTCATCCCAAATCAGTTTGTTGCCTACGGGAGGTTTTAAGATTTCGCGATGCTCATCTATCCACGCTTGGATATTTATTGCTTTCATGTTATGAATTGAAGGCATTGCGATCCCTAGTTTGGCTGTGGCTTATAAGCGGTTGCTGTTATCTCGATCAGGAGATGAGGGTGATGTAGTTGGTTAATGCCAACTGTAGTCCGAGCAGGTCCTGACTCATCAAAGAACTCGCCATACACCTCGTTATAGCCCTCAAAATCTTTCATATCGATAAGAACCGTTGATATTTGCACTACGTCTTCGAGGGTCGCTTCAGCTGCATTAAGGATGCTGCCAATGCTCTCTATTGTCGCACGCGTTTGCGCTTTTATATCAAGCTCTACCTGCCCGGATTCATTTTCTATCGCTCCAACATATGTGTTATCGGGACGACGAGAAGTGGTTCCAGAGACAAATATGAAGTCTCCTGCTCTTCGATAGTGCGGATACCTTCCCTTAGGTTCTGGCCTATCGGGAAGCACTGCAGCATTCTCAGTCATCTCTCCCCTTTTGATCAACTGTTTCGTTCTTTCTCATTTCAAGCGTTACCCAAGTTCTCCTAAACCAAGCTCTCTGCTGATAACTATGCGCTGTATTTCACTAGTTCCTTCACCAATTTCCAGAACTTTTGCGTCACGGTAATAACGAGCAACAGGGGTCTCATCAATGAATCCGTAGCCACCGAAAATTTGAGTGGCTTCTCTCGTCGCGCTTACAGCAGCTTCTGTTGCATGAAGTTTCGCAATAGCGGCTTCTCGTTTAAACGGTTTTCCTGCGTCACGTAACCCGGCAGCATGGTAAGTAGCGAGTCTCGCTGTTTCTAGAGATGTAGCCATATCGGCACATTTAAATGCAACTGCTTGATAAGAGCCGATGGGTTTACCAAATGCGTTACGTTCATTGGCGTAAGTGACACACTCTTCAAGACAAGCAGCAATCAGCCCTACCGCAAGCGCAGCAATCGCTACTCTCCCATCATCGAGTGTTGAAAGGAATTGAGCAAAACCACGACCAGGTTTGCCAAGAATGTTCGCCTTGGGTACTCGACAATCCTGAAAAATTAACCCATGAGTGTCGGAAGCATGCCACCCCATCTTTCTGTAAGACGGCTCCACTATGAGTCCTTCAGTGTTTGAAGGAATAATTATTGAGGAAATACCTTCTTGGGTTTGAGCGGTAGCCGTAATCAGCGACGTGATATCCGTACCTGAATTAGTTATAAATGTTTTTGAACCATTGATAACCCAGTCATCTTTTTCCTGTTCAGCTCGTGTAGCCGTAGCGCCAGCATCTGAACCTCCATCTGGTTCTGTCAACCCAAACGCTGCAAGCCGTTGCCCAGAAACCAAATCCGGCAACCATTGGGTTTTCTGATCATCTGTTCCATATTCAGCTATTGGTCGAGCACCAAGTGATACTGCTGCTTCAAGGGTGATCCCCATGGACTGATCTACCCGGCCTATTTCTTCAATAGCTAAACATTGTGTGATTAGACCAGCGCCAGCTCCACCCCACTCTTCCGAGAACATAAGCCCAAATAAACCAAGTTCTCCCATTGCTTGAACAGTAGATGTTGGGAATTTGTGTTCACGGTCCCATTCTTCTGCATGGGGACTTATTTCAGATTCAGCAAATTCTCTCACAACAGAACGAAATGATTCTTGTTCATCTGTGAATTCCAACATAAGACGATCTTGTCACAGAAACTTATTCTTTGCTTGGCTGGAACTAGGATGATGGATCTATTGGGAAATGGAAATTTAAGGAAAATGATGGTTGAAAATTCGAATCCTCAGCCTCTCGGGGGAAACCAAATGCCACGATTCGGGGGCATCGCTACTTTCATGCGGCTTCCAGGAGATACCAGTCTCAGTGACTTAGACGTAGCCGTTGTTGGTGTCCCTTTTGATATCGGGACCTCAAACCGTCCTGGAGCACGTTTTGGGCCACGTGGAATTCGTGACGAGTCTGTACTTCTTCGTCCCTACAACATGGCAACACGAGCTGCCCCATTTGACAGTTTGAAAATTGATGACACTGGCGACGTTGCCTCTAGCCCATTTGATTTATCTGCTGCAGTAGAACAAATAGAAGATCATTTCATTGAGTTGTTAACCCATGATGTAATTACCGCTTCTTTAGGTGGTGATCACACAATTGTGTTACCAATTTTGCGAGCAATAGCAAAAAAGCACGGTCCAGTTGGATTAATCCATGTTGATGCGCATACAGATATTAACGACACGATGTTTGGGGCAAAGGTTGCTCACGGAACACCATTTCGTCGAGCAGTTGAAGAAGGACTGTTAGATCCGAATCGAGTAGCCCAAATCGGGGTGCGAGGAACTGGGTACGCAGCGGACGACTTTGACTGGTCTCGCGATCAAGGTTTCAGAGTTGTGCAAGCAGAAGAATGCTGGGGGAAAAGTCTCAATCCGCTGATGACAGAAATACGGGAACAACTCGGCGAAGGTCCCGTTTACTTGAGTTTTGATATTGATGGTCTTGATCCGTCATTTGCTCCGGGGACGGGAACACCAGAAATTGGTGGATTAACAGTGCCTCAAGGGCTTGAAATAATTCGCGGGTGTAAAGGATTGAATTTAGTGGGGTGCGACCTTGTTGAAGTCGCTCCTATTTATGACGTTAGTGGATTAACAAGTTTGACGGCAGCAAATCTTGTGTATGAAATGCTTTGTGTGCTGCCAGGTGTAAATAATCGAGATTAGATGAATCAAACAACTCAAAATGAGACAAAGCTATTTCCTTACTACTTCATTCTTTATGGGATGTCTGTTGGTTTAGGTGGCATCGTTGCTCTCGTCGCTGAACTAAAAAACGATCTAGGTTTTTCTGACTTTGATATTGGGATGACCATTTCATGCGGCTTCGCTGCTGCTTTCGTAGCAAGTTTAGTAACTGCGCCTATGGCAGATCGCGGGCACGCTCCATTAATGTTGCGTTCCGCTTTAACGCTGGGAATTTTATCTCTGATCACTCTTTCTATCGGACAGGACCTTTGGCACTATTTAGTTGGGCGTGGAGCGTACGGTCTTGCACTTGGCACTGCGTATCCGGCGGCGAAACGCACTGTTATTGTCGCTGACCCTGAACGAATCGGACGGAATTTGGGTCGTATGGGGGCTGCTGACATGTCTGGTTTCATGACTGCTCCTCTTGTCGTAACTGCACTCTCAGCGTTAATGGGTTGGCGGTTTGCTTTTCTCGGTATTTCATTCCTCTTATTTGTTCTACTTCCGACAACGTTCAAGGTTCAACCAGACACAGCAGAAAAAGATGAAGCAAGAAAAGGGTTAAACGGTCTTCTTCGTATTAAACGCTTAAACGGGGCTCTTTTAATAACCATGGCAATGTTTGTTTTAATTGGCGCATTTGAA
>CACPKO010000014.1 GCA_902634555.1 Actinomycetota bacterium | reverse complement strand
GAAAAAGTAGTTCAGTCCCTTGAGACCGTAACCGGACATGCATGGAATGCTGTTTGCTCAACCATGGGTGAAGCAACATGGGCAGTAATTCGCCGAGCGTAATAAAACAATTAAGAAAAAGAAGATGAGAATTGTAATTTTTTTCGACCACATTGTAAGTCAATAACTATTTGTCCCTCATCAATTTTGTAATATGCGACAATATCTTTTCCGGATTGTGAAAGTTCATCTACACCTTTTTGAATTGAATTTGTAAAAGTTTCAAGATCATCAGAACTAATTCGATGTATACGTAAAAGAGTCGTTAAGCCAACGCGTATCAAGTGAACAAAAGATGAAGAATTAGGTATCTTCACCATAATTACGTCTTTATTGTTTTTGTTCATTCACCGATTTTGGCATTTATTGAACCAAAAAGGGCACCATAGGGGGATGACAATTCTTGTTGACTCAGCAATATGGCCATGGAGAGGTAAAAATTGGGCTCACCTCGTTAGCGATGAAACATATATTGAATTACATATTTTCGCTGAAAAAATTGGGTTAAGACGAATGAGTTTTCAAGGTGATCATTATGATGTCTCATCTCAGACTCGAGATATAGCGATCAAAAATGGAGCGAGACCAGTAGATGGGCGAGAGTTGATCACCAGTTTGAAAGCAGCAGGTTTAAGGCTGTCGCCATCTGAACGTCCGGGCCAGTGGGAAAAAATCAAAGGTAGTCCACCGAAAGTTTTTGAAAAACATTTGAGTCAAATCGAATTGGACTGGGAGTTAGCAACTATTGAAACATTCAAAAGGTCATCTGAATTGGCCGTAGTGGTTGAATGCAGTACAGGAATCAAACTAGGGGAGAGTAATAGAGTCGAAGATATTGAAGTTCGAACAACAAACAATAACTGTCGTCTCGAACTTCTTATAAAGATGGTTGACTAGTCTCTTCAACAACCACCATCAAGAATTTCGGCCCACGGCAGCCGGCCAGCCCAAAATCGTATGATTTCTTCTCCGTCGCTAACAAACATGATCCTGAACGACTTATCGGACTCATCTTTTGGAACATATGCCAGCAAATTTCCTGAAGCATCTGGAAGCGGAGTAGTAACAATTCTCTCTCCAAACATTTCCCGAATCCTATTTTCAGTATTTCCGATGCCAGCCCCAGATCGGGTGGTTATATCCGTGGTATCAATGTCAACACGTTCAATAGTCCCGTCAACAACCCAGAAAGTAATCCCATTGGGAGCCTCATTAGGGACAGCTAGATAACAGACTTCATTAACTGGCGTAACGGGCGTAAAACGAGTCCCTGCTCTTTGTTGCGCCCGGTAAACCGTTAGACCAAAATCAACTTCGTCTATTCCTACAGTGCTAACCGACGAAGCAAGGTTTAAAGATGGAGAACCCAAATTTTCAACTGGAGGAAGGGTTCCAAGTGACGCTGGATCAAAAGTCGTCGTTGTCGTTGTCGTTGTTGAAGTCGTTGAAGTCGTTGTCGTCGTTGAAGTTGTAGTTGTAGTTGCTGGAGGGTCATCTCCGTCGAATGCAACACAGGCACCATAGAAAACAACAATAACGATGAGAATAATACTGAGTATAAAAATTCCTGTATTACGCATAAATGTAAGAGTAGATCAACATTTAACACGAATAGAGGTCGCGCAACAACTAAGTTAAATTATTTTCCAAAGTAACTGAGTCAAGGTCGTTCGCAACAATTAATTCGCCAGTAAAACCACCTTCACGAATATCATCTATAAATGCTTGTTCATCTTCTTGCGAACATGGTTCAGGAATTAGATGCGTCAAAATTAAAGTTTTGATACCGATTTCTTGAACTTGAGTGCCAATTAGACGAGTGTCGGCATGATAATCAAGAATAAATTGTCTTTTTTCAGGAAGAGTCTGAATTTCTTCAAACCGCATTGCTTCGTAAACTAGAACGTCAGCACCCGTGGCAAGGGTAATTACTTCGTCACAAACTAATGTGTCACCAGTAATTGCTACTACGCCATCTGAAGACTCAATTCGGTAGCCAACCGCAGGAAATACTGGCTCATGTCGAACCCTGCAAGCTGAAACTTTTGTATCTCCTCTTGACCAAACCTCTTCTAGATTGTTTGTAGCAGCAAAGGGAAAAATTTCAGTTCCTGGTTCAGTTGATCGTTTTGAGTGGCTTTTTCTTACTGCAATGTCATCTAACCAAGCATCTAATACATGATTAACAAATTTTTCGGCCGGACCCTCAGGAACAATTACTGGTAGATCTGAAATGCTGTCGGTACGGTCCATTACCCAACGTGTTAAGAGTAGATCTGCAAAACCAACTAAATGGTCGCTGTGATGGTGCGTAGCGAAAAAGGCATCAAGATCTGTTGGCCATAACTCACAACTCGCAAGGCGTTGAGTTGTTCCTCGACCAGCATCAAATTGTAAGGCAACATCATTTGTTTGTACTAAAACACCTGGTCCAGAACGATGAGCTGAAGGAATTGGGCATCCAGTTCCTGTAATAGTGACAGTTGTTGGCATTCTTTATTCCCAATTCGGCCCGAAATATAAAGAAGGAAGCCTCTCCGCGCGATAGACCGTGACAGGAACATCCGCATCCCCTAATGCAAGGTCCCAAACAATATCTCCACCATCAATTCCCTCTGGAACAACTTCAATTATTCGAGCTCGTTGAGTACCTGGTTTTGGGTAAGTTGGCCAAATCCCTCCATGGGTAATCAAAACATTACCGTTTTCCATTCGATCGGTGTCTCCGACAATCGTTGCGTAGAGAGGCTTGTCATCAATGTCGTTAACCCTGTGTTCCCAGAGTTGAGTAGCTTCCCATTCAGAAGAATCGTTAGCGCTATCACTGATTTCATAGAGAACTGCTCTGCTGTAGTTAAGCATTGTCGGATCATCAGAGTTTGTTCCTGGTCGAAAGTTACCATTGTCGTAAAGCAAAATGGATCCATCTGATTGAAGTTCGACAGCATGAGGATGGTAGAAAGACTCTCCAGTAAGGGGTAATGTTCCTTGGTTTCCTAAAATCCATCGAACGCTATTTTGAGGCCCTGTTGAGTCAAGATGATCAAACGCGACTATTTGGTCGGTATGGCGTGAAGAAACAATAACTACATCTCTAATTTCATCGTAAATTACTGCATTTGCGTGAGTCCAGTCTCTGAAATCGATGCTTACAAATCGTCCATCAACAGTACATATATGATTCCCAGGTATTTCTTCTACATTGAGAACGTCCCACAGGTCCCATGTTCGAAGTGCTTCCCCGTTTGGAGTGAATTCAACAATAACGTCACTGGTGATTTCAAAATCTGACTCATCGCCAGGGCAAAGAAACTCTCTTTGTTCTGGAGTAGTTGGGTGATTAGTTGTAGACAGTCCTAGAAAATTACCGTTTTGCATGGGAAATACTTCATGGTGGAAAGAAGTTAAGTTAACCCAGTCAGGTTTAACAAGAATAGGATCAGGGTCTCCCGGGTTGCCGCTAGCAGCTTCTCCAAGGCTTTCTAATGCAGCTAAAGCGTCGGCACTCCTTAACTCCGCGATTCCTTCTGGGGGTTCAGGAGAAACTTGCCAGTTGTAAGTAACATTTCCTAATAAATCAAATTCTCTCGCACCGAGAGGAAAATATTGAGATATGAAAGTTCCTCTTTCTGTTGGTTCCACTGCACCAGTGACACTGGTGTTTTGATACCAGAAGACAACCTGGCCTTCATGATCAATCCCGATGACAGGATCTCCGTCACCAAACTCTTCAGGAACTACCCAAGCGTTGTACTCAATTAAAGTAATCCCCGGTTGAGCGAACTCAAGATCAACATAAAGATTAAATTCTGGAAGGGGAAAGTTGATCTCTCCTGAAATAAATGTCCCGCCGCTAAAAGTTGAAGTTTCTCCGGATTCATCAATTGCTAAAACTTCAATGTCGTATGACTGAGATTGCCGAAGACCAACCAGAGGGAAGATATGTGAAGAAGAGAAAGTTGATGTTCTTGCTGTTGTTACTTTATGTTCTTCTGAACTAGCGATTACCTGTACAGCAACCGGAAGCGAAGACTGGATATCCAAAGATGCGGCAATGGGGCTATAAGGGGCTGGCTCAATAGATACTGATAAAGATAGAACTTCGTTTAGTTCTTCAACAGGTGCTTCTGTAATCTCGGGCTGGACTGTTCCATCCTGTGAGCTACCTGTTGTTGATGAATCTAATGAGGTTGTTGATGAATCCGATGAGCATGAAATTACGCAAAGAAGAAAAAAGATAAAGGAAAATGATTTCAATCGCATTTTTCTAGGCTACTGCATGAGAGTTTATTGAAAATATTTCTACCGAATTAATTTGTGGGCCGCCTGGGGCTCGAACCCAGCGCCTACGGATTAAAAGTCCGTTGCTCTACCCGATGAGCTAGCGGCCCACAAGCAGGATACATAGGATTCGGCTCTACGCTCACCCTATTTATTTAAAAGAGCAAGTTTTTCACTAATCAGAATGCTCTTCATTAAAAGTTTGAACCTCGTCAAATCGGTCAACTTTTCTCAAAACAGGAAAACAAAACCACCAAATAACCACTACAGCGAGAGTTCCCGCTCCTCCAAATATGATTGCTCCAGTCAGCCCCATGAGGGCAGCAGTAACACCTGACTCAAAAGCCCCAAGTTCGTTTGATGCCCCAATAAAAACATTTTCAAGGGCAAGAACACGCCCACGCATATGTCCAGGAGTGGCAAGAGGTACCAGAGTGGCTCTAATAAACATTGAAACAGCATCAGCTCCAGAGAGAATCAAAACCGCTACAAAAGCCAAAGCGTAATTCCGGCTTAAGCCTAAAACAATTGTGCCTAAGCCAAATACTGCTACAACCGAAAGAAGGATTTTCCCGATATTACGGTTGAGAGGTCGAATAGCCAAAGTAATTGCGACTGCACCGGCACCTATGCCTACGGCAGCGCGCAACCATCCAAGCCCCACAGCCCCTACACCCAGTCGATCTTCTGCAATTGCAGGAAGTAAGGCGACAGCTCCTCCGAAGAGCACCGCAGCTAGATCCAGACTTATAGCTCCAAAAAGCATTGGAGTGCGGCGAATAAATTTGAATCCCTCCAGAGCATCCGCTAAAGCATTTTTTGCACCGGTTGTTTCTAACCTTTGGATTTTACTGCTAGGCACAAAAATGAGAATAAATGCTCCTAATCCAAGACAAATTGCTGAAACAAGATATGGGAGCGGCTCGTATGCGACGAAAAGAAATCCAAACAATACAGGCCCAATTATTAAACCAGATTGAAACGAAATACTGCTGAAAGCAACAACTCTAGGGACGGTAGAGACTGGAGACATATCTACTGCAAGAGCTCGACCAGAAGGCGCCGCAAACGCTCTACACACGCCAAAAATAATTACTAAGCCAAAAATCGGTAGCACTGAAGTGGGTTTAGTGGTGGCATACCAAAAAAGTGTTATTGAGACGACTCCTTCTCCTAAAAGAGCCCATAAAAAAAGAATCCGACGGTCCATCCGGTCCGCCAGCGAACCAGTAAATGGAGCGAGAAGGAATGTTGGAGCAAATTCGGCTAACCCAAGAAGACCTAAGTCAAGTTCTCGTCCAGTAATGTCGTAGACCTGTTTTCCAAGAATCGTAATTTGACCCACAATTGACAAAACAGAAAGAAAAGAAACAAAGAGAATGGCATAAATTTTGAGCGGGATTTTTTCTCCAGTCGCTTCAACCATTACCGCACGCTAACCGTTTTTATACTTAAAAGTGAATGACCATTATCAAATATATTCTTAAGCAAATAGTCCACTTTTATTTCCCTGTTGTGGCATCTCGTCGGAAGATAGAAATAAGGTGGAGTGTTACATGATTAATAAAAATTTTTGGAGACTCGAATTATGATTCAACGCCTACGAACTGTATTCAAACGTGCAAAAGCTCTAACTGCCAGTCAGGGGGACATTAAGCACCTCACCACTGATGAACTTGAGGCAGGATTAGAAACAGCTTTAACTTCTCCAACGAATAAAGGAATTGTTGAACTAATTGTTTGCCGCCCTGACGTCGGCCAAAGAAAAGTGTTACAAAGCGCTGAATTTTTAACTGATGTAGGACTCGTAGGAGATAATTGGAGTAAAAAGCCTTACAGCAAGAGCCCCGATGGTGGACCACATCCAGAAATGCAAGTGACGATGATAAATCGCAGAGTACTAGACCTTATTACTGCTGGTGATTTAAACCGGAGAGCGGTTCCAGGTGACCAATTGGTTGTTGATTTTGATCTATCACTTGACAATCTGCCACCCGGAACAAAATTGAATATTGGTTCAACGATTATTGAAGTCACAGAGGAACCTCATACTGGTTGCTCACAGTTTGTGGGTTGGTTTGGAGCTGATGCAATGCGGTTCGTCAACTCTCCACGAGGAAGGCAGCTTTGCTTGCGCGGCATAAATGCAAAAGTTATTCAATCAGGAAAAATTTCACAAGGGGACCAGATAATTAAGGGATGACTTATGAAAGTTGGTGAAATTAACACACCCGCATTGTTGGTTGACAGCAAAAGACTTGCCAAAAATATTGAATGTATGGCAAAAGCTCGACCAGGGGCCTCACTGCGTCCACATGTAAAAGCATTCAAATCATCGGCATTAGCCAAAGAACTAGTATCTGCTGGGCATGAAAATTTCTGCTGCGCCACGATTAGAGAAATAGAAGGAATGGTTGCTGCAGGCTTAGATCATGACTTACTTCTTGCCAACCAGGTCGTAAATACTACGCGGCTCGGCGCTTTAATGGATAAAAAATCTACCCGTATAACCGTTGCAGTTGATTCGGAAGAAACGATTCAAGCAGCAAAAACTGGCGGAATTTCTGAAGTTTTAATTGATGTAGATGTGGGAATGCCGCGATGCGGCTGTCACCCTAATGAAGCAGGAGATCTGGCTAAAAAAGCTCGTGATGCTGGTTTAAATGTGCGAGGAGTGATGGGATACGAAGGACATCTCATGCACGAAAAAGATCATCAGAAACATGAAAATGGGATAACGCGGTCAATGGCCAAATTAGAAGCAGCTCATGCAGATGTAGGTGGTGAGATCATTTCTGGTGGCGGGACCGGCACATGGGAATCCAACACTCTTGTAACCGAACTTCAGGCCGGCTCATATGTCCTTATGGACACTGAATACGCCCGTCTAGATTTACCCTTCGAGCAAGGATTATTTCTCCTTACAACAGTTATTTCAGTTAGCGGCCGCGGGCACGCAGTATTGGATGGGGGATTGAAAGCAGTAGCTATGGATTCAGGGCCACCATCGCTAGTAAGTCAAGGAGAAGTCATGTACTGCGCTGATGAACATACCGGAGTCACTGGTGGTTCGTGGAAAGTAGGCGAAAGAGTCTTATTGAGGCCCGCCCATATTGATCCAACTATCGCGAAACATGAAAGATTACATGTAGTTGATCAAGTTGAAGACTTAAACGACGGTTCAGTCTTAGATAGTTGGCCTATAGATCTAAGAGGATGGTAGCTATGCAATTTATGTGGCCTAAAAATGGATTCCAAAATGATGGTACTTGGACTAATTGGGCGGGGAATCAAACCGCACATCCAGTACGAATAGAACGACCTCGAAATGAAACAGAGATAGTACGCCTTGTTCAAGCAGCAGCTAAAGAAGACCGACGAGTGCGAGTAGTCGGTGCAGGACATTCATTTACTGGTCTCGCAGTCACTGATGAGGTACTTGTAACACTGGATGACATGGATTCTGTCGTTTCGCTAGACCGGGACAGTGGCAAAGCAACGGTTGAGTCTGGCATTCGTCTTTTCAACCTCAACCCTCTTTTAGCCGCTGCTGGATTAGCAATGCCAAACCTTGGAGATATTGCTTATCAATCAGTTGCCGGAGCGATCTCTACATCAACTCATGGAACAGGATTGAAATTTCAAAGTATCGCTGCTGGGGTAACAGGTCTCCGTATAGTTACCGGAGACGGATCAGTAATTGAATGCGATGAAGAAAAAAATTCAGAAATTCTTCATGTTGCTCGAGTTGGGCTCGGTGCTTTAGGAATTATTACTGAAGTAACACTGCAATGTGTCCCGGCTTTTAACTTGCACGCAGTTGAAGAAGTTCTCCAGATAGACGATCTACTAAAAGACTTCGATGAGCATGTCGAGAGCACTGACCACACCGAATTTTTCTGGATGCCTCACACTACAAATGCATTACTGAAGCGGAATACGCGCACAACGGAAGAACCTCCTCCGCCAAAAGATTTTAAACAGACATTAAGACGTAAATGGAAACGATTTAAAAATGATGAGTTGTTACAGAACTTCGGTTTTGGCGCAATGAATTACCTTGGAAGAATTCAACCGTCACTAATTCCAAAGATGAATAGTTTGGTGATTCCAGATGTTGGCGCAGCAAACTATATAACTAAAAGTTATGAGGTTTTTGCGAGTGAGCGTCGTGTCCGTTTTTATGAAATGGAATATGCCATACCAAGAAAAAATGGAATTGAAGCTTTCCGTCAGGTACAAGCACTTATAGAGACTCTTGACCAACCAATAAGTTTCCCCATCGAAGTCAGAGTTCTAGGAGCGGATGACATTCCGCTCTCTACAGCTTCGGGACAAGAAACTATGTATATAGCTGTACACGTGTTCTATGGAACTTCATACGAAAAATATTTCCAAGGAGTCGAATCCATAATGAATCAGTTCGGAGGGAGGCCTCACTGGGGAAAAATTCATTTCCAGACATCAGAAACGCTTTCAAAAAAATATCCAGAATGGAATATGTTCCAGGAGTTGAGATCTGACTTGGACCCATTTGGCCGATTCACAAATAATGAGTTAGATCGCATATTAGGCAAAGTGGAAGCTTAATTATTTCTTAGAAACAAGTGCTATATCAATAGTGTTTCCCGATTCTGTAGAGAGTTCAGGAGCAAAAACATAACCTTCCGGATGAGAGAAATCTGTAAGCCCTGAAGGATCAAGTAGTTGATTTTCAATCACAAATTGAACTAGTGCCCCTTTGAGAAGTTTGTTCCAATGAGATACAGAAACAAGTTGTTGTTTTCCATTTTTCATTATGTCGTCTAGAAATTTTACGCGGATTCGTTTTCCTGCGATTAAAGGATCCCATCCAGCGGAATGCTCTCCAGGTAAAAGATCCCATACACACTCAGTGTTAGATAAACGTAGTACAGAGGTCAGATGCGGTTTCCAAAAACGTGAAAGAACGCCAAGTTGGGGAAGTTTCGCACCCATTTTTAACTTATAGTCGGGGATCAAATCTTGTGGTTTTAACGCTCCCCATAAACCAGAAAAAATGACAACTTGGTTATCAATCTTTTTTTGCAGCGACGAAGACAATGAAGAGTAATTGAGCGCATCGTAAAGAACGCCCGTATAACGCTCAATAGCCGGCATTGTTGCCGACTTGGCAACACTAAGATTCGCATTAGTCGCTTCTCCGACTTTTTTCCCTTTTACCCCAAGTAACTTTGATCGGCTTAATTCCGCTTCTTTCATTGACTTTTTTAAAGCTTTTATGACTTCATGACGCGGTTCTTGTAAATCCTTGAAGAAGTGATCCGTCTCCGACCATGGCCGACCTTCACCTCCAGAAGATTTGCCTTCAGATGGAGGAATAAGAATTAAAGGTTTACTCATTACCTACTCCCACTGAACATGAGCAACAGTATTTGTCGTGCAATAAATCACGCCACCCTCACCAGTGGGGCTAAGAAACATTCCATTAGCAAGCTTTGCTCCAGTCTTAACCCGATCAATTAGTTCACCAGATTCAATATCAATAACTATTAAATCATCTCCACCGTCAACGAAGTCATTAATAACAAGTTCTTTCGACCCAGGAAAAACAACCGGCTGCATTGTAGGACGTGCATCAAAATGCCACATCACTTCCAACTCGCCATCAGCATCAGATACACCTGCTAATCCTCCATTAATAGAATCCCAAGTAATAGCCATTTCTGATTCAGGCACATAAACCGGCGGGGCAATAATCCCACCACCAGGCGTTCCAAAAGGTTCAATAGTTTGAACCTCATGAGAATTATTGAGATCTATTCGAATAAGCCGTTGTGCACCAGACCAAGGGGCCGGCAATCTCCAAGAAAGACGACGAACATTATCTTTGGTGTTTTCTGTAACGAATCTTCCATTTGGCTCAGTTGTATGAATAGCTCTAACTGACCCAATATCCCCACAGTCCATAACCCAGCAGGATCCACCAGATATACAAGCATCCCAAGCTAGTCCATGGTCGGAATCCTCCGACCTGTACTGAGGCTGCCATCCATCTACTTGCATTGAATCTTCTTCAATTATTAAACGCCAAACTTTATGGATCCCAGGTACATAAACGTATTCAATTGACGAACCATCAGGCATATTCACGATGTCGGCAGCAATGCGACCCATTGAACCTTCCGGTAAAGAAAACTGATCCAGTATTTCAAGAGTTTCTGAACAGATACGTGTGATCGTAGTTCTACCCTCGCCTTCAATTCGAAGATCCTTAGTGATGAGGGTTCCATCGGAAAGTGCAAGTAATCCGTTATGCGCACGATCAGCCGGTAACTCAAGTTCAGCTTCAATAGAAAGATCTGTCGGAGACAGCCGATGTAAATAGGACCCATTGATAGACATCACTGAACCATTTGCGTGAACCAAAATCGCTCCGCACCAAACGTGCTCCCCACAAGGTAATTTTTCTGATTCCGTAATTGGTTCAAGAGTTGATAAATCAATTTTTTGAACCCAACCAAAAGGTGGAGGGCCAATAAAAGCCGGCATTGTGCCACCTAAATACCATTCTCCTTTATCGCGCTCAACTGCCATCACATTCCAACGGTCGTTCTGTTTAGTGACTACTTTAGAAGTTCCAGTTCGAGCACCAAGCGCTCCAACAGTCGATTTTTGTCTTCGATTTCCACCACATTCCACGGGCCACGAACTATTCCAATAACCAAAATGTTTTTGCTGCCTGTCTAGACCTGTCATTTAATCAAGTTACTCAAAGAATGAAATTTCTATAAATCCGCCCAACAATAAAAATGTTAATCCACACTAGACAGCCTCCATGGCAGTAATGTCAAAGTCGATCAGATCAGATCAAATATGGCTTAGGAACGATAAATGGAAGAACTAACACAAGAACCCAACTCTTCGTCAACTTCCACCGTGGACATAAATGCTGCTGGAGGTCTTGTCTATAGAGAGACTTTAGGGAAAAAAAATCCTGAAATCTTGTTAATTCATCGTCCGAATCGCGACTGGAGTTTTCCAAAAGGAAAGCAAGACCCAGGAGAAACTCTTTTACAAACTGCGGTGAGAGAGGTAAAAGAAGAGACAGGTTTGACTTGTCTTGCCCAAGATTTAATTGGCTGTGTCAATTACGTGGTTAGTGAAAAGAAACTTAAAAAAGAAGTCACCTATTGGGCAATGACTGTTGAATCGGGAGAATTTAAAGCAAATAGTGAAGTGGACGAAATTCAATGGGTCACTGTTGAAGAAGCAAAAGAACTACTTACTTGGGAAAGAGATCAAGAGTTTTTAAATACCTTTATGGACTGGTGTGATAAAAAATCAGAAAAAAATATTTCTAAAACCGAAACTTCTTCCATAGACGTAGACGCCGCCCCTGTAGTACAAGAAACAGTCGAATTAGATTCTGATCTAGAGAAGATTGAATCCAATCTTGCAATAATTGAATCTGCAATGAATCGAGTAGCAGACGGTGACCTTGATGCCGCTGAAGCTCTGATTTCAGAACTAACAAACTAACAATTGGCTTAATCAGAGTAAATCTGGAACAGCCGCATCTCCGACCAAGTCAACTCTGTCTCCAAGACTTATTTCACCTTCATCCAAATAAATCCATCGACCACCTAGATTCGGTATTCGAACCATTGGCTCCCCGCACGATCCTTCAACTGAATAGATCACACCTCCATGAGTTATGACAAGCACATCTCCATCACTTTTCAAAGTGTCCACAATATTTACTAACGCATGTTGGACGCGAGACAATACTTGATCATCAGGTTCATATCCTTCAGGACGCTCTCCAGAATCCAATGCTCCGGGCCAGCCTTTTTCAATTTCTTCACGAGTTAAACCTTGCCAAAGACCGGCACATCGTTCTTGTAAATCAGGTTCCACCAAAACCGGACCGATCCCAATAATTTCTGAAATTATTACTGCAGTTTCGGTCGCTCGTTGTAGGCCTGAAGAAAAAATAGCATCAAATTTGCCTACAACAGATCCTGCTTTACGGGCTTGTTGACGACCTGTATCAGTCAATGGAGGATCTGCTTGCCCCTGCCATTTTCCGAGAGCATTCCATTCAGATTGGCCATGTCGAACAAGTAGTAAACGAGTCATTTAAACGACCTTATCGTCATAACGAGATTTCATAAAAGGTAAACCGTTCCTAAACTAAATGAATGGCCGTGTTAAGACTTTTCGCTTCAATTCGAGTAGCAGCAGGAACTGGGAAAATTAAAATCCCAGGTAACACTGTTGGTGAGATTGTAGATGCAGCAAATACACGTTTCGGTCAAGCTTTTACAGAACTCCTCCCTGCTTGCAGAATTTGGGTAAATGGAGAACAAGCAGAATTAGATACAGCAGTAATTGAAGATGACGAAGTAGCTATTCTTCCACCTATTTCCGGAGGTTAGATATGAATCGTCTTGCTGTTTTATCGTTACATACTTCTCCGTTAGTTCAACCTGGATCTGGAGATAGCGGAGGAATGAATGTTTATGTGCGAGAACTCATATCAGCTTTTGCGAGACTTGGCCGCGAATCAACTGTTTTTGTCCGACGCACAGATCTCACTACTCCCGAAGTTGTAGATGTTGAACCAGGATTTCGCGTCGTGCACGTCACAGCAGGAGCTCTCAATCTTTCTAAAGAGGAATTGCCTGAAGTAGTAGATCAGTTTGCTGATCAAGTTGCGAAATGGATACGTAAAGATGGAGGTTTCGACGGACTACTCGCAAACTATTGGCTCAGTGGTTTAGCCGGCCACCGTCTAAAACATGAACTGGATTTACCACTAACCACTGTTTTTCACACTTTGGCTCGAGTAAAAGCTGAAACTGGTGATATTGAACCACAACGTCGCATGGATGCGGAGACAACTGTTGCTCGATGTTCAGACATTATTCTTGCAAACAGCGAAGAAGAAGCACATCAACTTGTTGATTTATATGGAGCTGATATTTCTCGGATTGAAATAGTTCCTCCAGGTGTAGACCACTCTTTGTTTTCACCAGGAGATCGAGAAGAAGCACGAAATGCCATTGGGTTAAATGGAGATCCGGTTTTACTTTTCGTAGGTCGTATCCAGCCATTAAAAGGCGTTGAGGTAGCGATAAAAACTTTAGCCAAACTTAAGAAATACCCAAATGCTCGGCTCATAATTGTTGGAGGATCAAGCGGACCAGAAGGCCCATCAACAGAAGAAACAATATGGTCGTTAGTTAACCAACTGGAACTTGTTGATCGAGTGATATTTATTCCACCTCAAGCTCACCATGATTTGTGCATGTGGTATAGATCAGCAGATGTTTTAATCATGCCAAGCCGCTCCGAATCTTTTGGTTTAGTAGCGTTAGAAGCAGCAGCATGCGGCATACCAGTAGTCGCATCTGATGTAGGGGGATTAAGAACTCTAGTCAATCATGGTCAAACAGGCTTCCTAGTAGAAGGACGCAGCTCAGAAGATTTCGCTAAGTACTCCAGCATTTTGTTTGAAGACCCCATCAAAGCAGCGGAGATGGCAGTCGCAGCCGCTGAAAAATCATGGTCTTTTACATGGTTAGCAACAGCGGAACGCTTGAGAAACATTTGTGATAGCCGAGCATCACTAGCTTTAGTTGAATGCAGCTGACAGTGAAAGAAAATCTTCCGCTCGCAGATACTGAATTCCAAGAGTTAAAAGAACGAATTAACAGTTGGTTTAAGGAACAGCTAACCACTAATTCAATTTTGGCGAGCGTTGAAGAAGATCCTGAGTCCAGCAAAACCCAACATATTTGGCATGCACGAATACTTGGCGAAGAAAAAGAATCGAGCATGCTTAACCTTTCTCTAAAGCAACGCATGCTTCACTATGAGACGTACTTGATGCCAGGACCTGAAGAAAACTTTTCTGATTTCTGGGAATACCTATTACGACGAAATCGCCGATTAATCGGAGTAACTCTATGCATAGGAGAAGAAGACGCAGTATTTCTTGTCGGAGCAATACCTGCAGCCACCGTTACAGAAGAAGAACTTGATCGAATCCTTGGTACATGCTGGATGGCCATCGAAGACAGTTTTAAGCCCGGCCTAAAGATAGGTTTCGCTAGCCGCTTCAACCGATAGGAGCCGGAAGGCCAATCATCGGATATGTTCCACAATGTGGATAAAAAATTACAAGTCATTGGCGGCGGCAAAATGGGAGAAGCTCTCCTTGGGGGACTCATCTCTACCGGGTGGGCCCCATCGGAATCCCTACATATTGTTGAGCCTGATTCAGACAGAAGAGAATATTTACAGAGCGCACTCAAAGGCGTCTCTTTAGGAACAGATCCCCTCGAAGGCGTCGACGCTCTGATTGCAGTTAAACCTCATATCGTCTCAGAAGCCTGCTTAGCTTTACATAACTTAAACGTTAAGAGGGTTTTGTCAATCGCCGCAGGTATAACACTGTCCGCTTTAGAAAGCTCATTAAATCCTGGCACAGCAGTACTGCGATCAATGCCAAACACCCCGTCACTAGTTGGACAAGGAGCATCTGGTCTTGCAGGAGGATCCGCTGCCTCCGAAGATGATTTGACATGGGCAGTAAGTATTTTGTCAGCAGTGGGAGGAGTAGTTGTAGTAGATGAGTCGGACTTAGACGCAGTAACTGGTGTATCTGGATCTGGACCTGCGTATGTTTTCTTGCTAGCTGAAAAAATGATTGAAGCTGCTGTAGCTGAAGGACTTACCTATGAAGTTGGAGTGGAGTTGACTGAAAGAACCATATTAGGTGCAGCAACGTTGCTTCGAGAAAGCGATGAACCACCTTCTGTATTAAGAGAAAACGTCACCTCAAAAGGCGGCACAACAGCTGCAGGACTTGCTGTATTTGAACAGGCAAATTTTTCAAACCTCATAAGAGAGGTGGTAAAAGCTGCTGCTGACCGATCTCGTGAACTTGGAGCCAATTAAGTTGCCTAGCCGGTACAACACTGTTTCATTTTTGTCTGATTTCGGAACAAGGGATGAATTTGTTGGTGTTGTCCATTCGGTGCTTCATAACATTGCTCCTCACGTTGATGTGATCGATATCACGCATGGGATACCCGCTCATGACGTAAGAGCTGGATCATTAGCTTTAGCTAGAAGCGTTGAGTATTTGTGTCCAGGAATTGTATTGGCTGTAGTTGACCCTGGTGTAGGAACTGAACGAAAAAGAATAGCTGTTGAAGTTGGAGAGGGTGAATCAGTTTTAATCGGTCCAGATAATGGCCTATTAGCGCCTGCAGTAGCAATGGTTGGCGGCCCGAAAAGAGTCGTTGAACTTACAAATCTAGATTTTCAATTGAACGGACCCTCAACAACTTTTGATGGAAGAGACGTTTTTGCTCCTGCTGCTGCCCATTTAGTAAATGGAGTCGACATTGCAGAACTTGGTGAGGTTATAGATCCGAATGGCCTAGTTCCTGCACTGATTCCAGTTTCTTACCTGGAAGGGGAAGCCCTACATACCGAAATTCTATGGATAGATCAGTATGGAAATATTCAACTTAACATTGGCCCTGAAGATTTACCTCCAGACGAACTACAGATAAAAATAGACGATCAAATGTACTCAGTAGATCGCGTTACCGCTTTTGAGCAGATTTCTGAAGGTGGATTAGGTTTAATAGTAAATTCAACAGGTTTGGTTGAAATAGCAGCTTGTAGGAGTTCAGCTGCGAACGAACTTCGCGCTTGTATCGGTGACTCAATCCAAATAGTTAAAGCTTCTCGTGATTCAGGAATCTCCACGCCAGTAGCCCTTCAATCAAAAAAGGAAAATTCATGAGATTAGGGACAACTATTGCAACAGCAGTATTGCTACTGGCAATTATGGCGGCTGCAGTAATCCAATTTGTGTGGTTAGTTGACTAACTATTAGCTATTGGTAACGATCCTTCTTCTCACGTTCACAAACATCTAAGTTAAAGATGTGGATGAGGTTTCAACTCCGTTAGTTCCGGAAGCTACTGTTGCTCGCTTACCGGTATACCTCAGAGGACTTGTTGATTTAGCAAGCGATGGAGTAGAAACCGTCTCATCTGAACAATTAGCAGCTGTTGCAGGCGTCAATGCGGAAAATGTTCGTAAAGATCTGTCAATTCTTGGATCTTATGGAAAACGCGGAGTCGGCTATGAAGTTGATTTTCTTATTGAACAAATTAAACGTGTGCTAGGTGCCGGAGACCCAGTATCAGTAGTAATCGTTGGAGCTGGAAATCTTGGAAGAGCCTTAGCTTATTATGGAGGCTTCGCATCTGGCGGCTTTCCGATTAAAGGACTAGTGGATTCTTCGCCAGAGATAATAGGTCAAGAAGTAGCTGGTATAACTGTTGAACCATTTGAAGAATTAAAAGATGTAGTTCAGAAAAACAGTTGCACACTCGGAATAATCGCTACTCCCGCTGCAGCTGCACAGTCGGTTGCAGACCAACTAATTAATGCCGGGATCTACTCCATTTTAAACTTTGCCCCAGGCCTTGTTACTGTCCCGGAATCCGTAACTCTTCGAAAAGTAGATCTCGCTACCGAACTTCATATTCTCGCTTTTCATGAACAACAAAGAGAAAGAAATGAATAGAAAATAGTGACTTTTTTCTCTTTCTACCGAGTTGTTAAACGGACCCACAATCCGTCATGATAGGTGTATAACAAGAGTTTTAAATAACAGAATTAAGTTCCTACAAGGCCAAAGTGCAGAAATTGATGTGTTGGGATTGTCATCAGTAATTAAGGAGACCGGACAGTGTCCATTGTTGTCGTAGGTCTAAATCATAAAAATGTTCCACTTGAAATTCTGGAACGAATGACCATTCAAAAGACTGACTTGCCTAAAGCACTTGCTGATCTCACTTCAAGAGAACATGTGACAGAAGCAGTTGTGTTATCCACCTGCAACAGAATCGAAGTTTATGCATTCGCGGAGAAATTCCATGGAGGGTATGAAGATATTCGTAATTTCTTTGCAGAAACAACACACGTAGCTCCTGAAGATTTCTCTGACTACTTGACTGGTCTATATGATGTTGACGCAGTAAGACATCTGTTTGCAGTTGCGTCGGGACTAGATTCTGTAGTCCTTGGAGAAAATGAAATCCTCGGTCAAGTCCGAGTGGCGTGGGAAGCGGCAGCTGAAGAGTCAACTGTTGGCCCAGTCCTCAACCCGATGTTCCGACACGCACTTCAGGTAGGGAAACGCGTTAGAACCGAAACAGAAATTTCTCAAAAAACAACTTCAGTTTCTCAAGCTGCAGTAGCAATGGCCGAGCAACGTCTTGGAGGACTAAGCGATCGACGGGTTCTCGTCGTTGGAACTGGGAAAATGGGAGAAGGATTAGCCCGCGCCTTAAACGGTGGAGGAGTTTCAGAGATCTTGGTTGCAAATAGAACATGGGAGAACGCTGTTCAAGTTGCAGATCGACTTCAGGGTAAACCTGTTGAACTCAACGAACTTCCAAAGCATCTTGCCGAAATTGACGTGCTATTAACTTCAACTGGAGCCTCCTCAGTCATCCTTGAACATGGAGATCTTAATGATGTCATGCGAGAAAGATTAGACCGAGAACTCCTTGTTGTTGATATAGCCGTGCCGCGAGATGTGGACCCCGCTGCAGGAGAAATCGATGGAGTGACCTTGCTGGATATGGATGACTTACGGGCATTTGCCGAAGAAGGAATCCAAGCACGACGTAGAGAGATTACTGGAGTTCAGGCGATTATCGACGATGAACTTGACAGCTATGTAGACGAATCAACAGCTCGCTCTGTAGCTCCTCTAGTAGCAGGGCTTCGTGATCGAGCTACAGGAATAACTGAAAGTGAATTTTCTCGCTTCGCTTCCAAATTAGAAGGACTGGATGAAAATCAACGCAAAGTTGTGGAGAGCCTTGTTACTGGTGTAGTAGGAAAACTTCTCCATGAACCTACAGTGCGTATGAAAGATGCTGCTGGAACCGCTCGAGGTGAACGTTTAGCTGAAGCATTGCGTGACTTATTTAACCTATAGCATCAAACTATGAAGATCAGGGCCGCTACTCGAGGCAGCCCACTCGCGCTGTGGCAAACGAAGAAATCCATTTCTCTACTAGTTGATGCATTTCCTGGACTAGACGTTGAGACGGTTGTTGTAGAAACTACGGGTGACCGAGATCGTGAAACACCACTAAATGAATTAGGTGGTCAAGGAATTTTTGTGAAAGAAGTGCAGACAGCGGTTCTTGAAGGAAGAGCCGATTTCGCAGTTCATTCTGCAAAAGACTTACCAGCGCTATCACCTGATGGGCTACAAATAATTGCATTTCTAGAGAGAGCAGACCCGAGAGATGCAATCATTGGGAATCGGTGGTTAGATCTTCCTCCAAAAGCACGTATTGCTACTGGTTCTATTCGTCGTCAAGCCCATTTAAAGTATTTACGACCGGACCTTTGTTTTGAAGAGTTACGAGGAAACATTGAGACACGGTTAAAGAAGGCAGAACAATTTGACGGAATAGTTATGGCCAAAGCAGCTCTGGACAGATTGAACTTGAAACCACAAATCGTTGATGTATTGGATCCATCAATACTTCTTCCTCAAGTAGGACAAGGAGCACTTGCTATCGAATGCCGTATAGATGAACCGGAAATTTCAATGCGTTTATCGGAAATTAATCATTTAGATACCCACCGTTCAGTAACGGCAGAAAGAGCATTTTTATCTGAACTAGGAACAGGCTGTGATCTCCCAATAGCAGCGCATGCCACTACCAAAGGTGATGATGTTTTGTTAACCGCAGCACTTTCTTCATATAACGGGAAAACGCTGCTTCGAACTACAGAAACAGGTAAAGACGAGTTAACGCTCGGGAAAAAAGTCGCACAGTCTCTGCTTGACGCTCAAGGCGGCAGACAACTGATGGAAAAAAATGAATAATTTTCTATTCGGACGAACACTGGTTGTAACACGCGCAACAGAACAAGCAAGAGCATTGTCTGAATACCTAGTTAGAGAAGGGGCTACCGTCATAGAACTCCCGATGGTAGAAATCCAAGATCCAGAAGACGGCGGAGCTGCTTTAGAAAAAGCAGCTCATGATCTTAAAAACTATGACTGGGTGGTAGTCACCTCTCCAAACGCAGCTAGTCGATTAGTTGAAGCTTCAGATGAAGTCGTTCCTTCTGTTCCTTTCGCAGTAATTGGAAATCAAACTGCTGAGGTTTTGGTAAAAGCTGGATACCACGTAAAGCTCATACCAAAGAAAGCAGTTGGCGAATCTCTCCTGTCTGAATTTACTTCACCTAATAATAATGAAGAGAAAATACTTTTTATTCGTGCTGAAAAAGTTCGACCACTACTCGCGAACGGATTACGAAATCTTGGATGGAGAGTAGAAGAGGTAATTGCCTACAGAAACGTTCAACCACAAGTCGATGAAGAAAAATTAAACCAAGCGCAACATGCAGATGCAGTTATTTTCGCTTCAACTTCAGCCGTTGAGCGTTATACCGCATTGAATAAGGAATCAACTTCGAAAACAGCGTTATGTATTGGGCCAATTACCGCAAAAGCTGCGAGCGAAAACGGTTACAAAGACATTTATCAGGCAGACCCATACTCGATAGAAGGGCTTATATCGGCCGCGCGAGAGTGGGCAGCGAACTAACTGCCTAGAATTATTCTCTGTGATAGAACGTCGTCCTCGCCGTTTACGTAGAACGGAAACTCTTCGCCGACTTGTGGCTGAAACACAATTGTCGGTTAATGACTTAGTCGCGCCTCTATTTGTACGAGAAGGGATTACAGAACCCCAACCGGTCCATTCTTTACCAGGAGTTTTCCAGCACACCCGAAGCAGCCTTGTAGAAGAAGTAAAAAAACTCAGGGATAGAGAGATTCCAGGCATCGTGCTATTTGGCATTCCCGAGAAAAAAGATTCAACTGGTTCAGAAGCATGGAACCCTGAAGGGATAGTTCAACAAGCGCTTGGCGACCTAAGAAACGAATTTGACAATGAGATGGTTCTTATCGCCGACCTTTGTGTTGATGAATACACCGACCATGGTCATTGCGGAATCGTAAAAAGCGATGGTGTAGTAGATAATGATGCGACTCTGGAGTTATATCAAAACATAGCTATTGCTCAAGCAGAAGCCGGGGCGCATGTGACAGCACCTTCCGGGATGATGGACGGTCAAGTGAAAGCAATACGTACTGCTCTAGATAGCAAGGGTTATGAGGACATTTCAATTCTTGCTTATGCCGCAAAATATGCTTCAGCTCTTTATGGCCCATTTAGGGACGCAGTAGATGTAGAAATTGCTGATGGTGGAGACAGAAAGGGCTACCAGCAAGATCCGCCAAATGTACGAGAAGCAGTTACGGAAGTCCTTCTTGATATTTCTGAAGGAGCAGACATGGTAATGGTGAAACCAGCCCTTTCTTACCTTGACGTTATTTCACAAATCCGATCACAAGTAAATGTTCCTTTAGCTGCGTATCACGTGAGTGGAGAATATGCCATGGTGGAAGCAGCGGCAGCTAATGGATGGATAGATGGCGAAAGTGTTGGGATGGAACACCTTCTATCAATAAAAAGAGCCGGTGCCGATTTCATACTCACCTATTTAGCTTGTCGAGCTGCTGAAAATCTTCAAAAATGACATCAAATTCTGATTTATTTCTTCGCGCTAAACAGGTCATACCTGGTGGAGTAAATTCTCCAGTAAGAGCCTTTGGTTCAGTCGGAGGAACACCATATTTCGTCACACACGCTAAAGGTCCATTCATTTACGACGCTGAAGAAAATTGTTATATCGACTATGTGCAATCATATGGTCCAGGAATTTTAGGACATGCTCATCCAGCAGTTGTAAAAGCAATCACAGAAGCTGCCGCTAAGGGAACCACGTTTGGTGCGCCGACCGAAGCGGAAATAAAACTTGCAGAAATGGTCAGTGAAAGAATTCAAGGGCTTGAACTTGTGAGATTTGTTTCCAGCGGCACAGAAGCAACAATGTCTGCGATCCGACTTGCACGCGGAGCAACAGGAAGAAATCGAATATTAAAATTTGCTGGCTGTTATCACGGACACTCTGACGCACTTCTAGCGGCTGGCGGAAGTGGTGTAGCAAACCAAGGGCTTAGTGGATGCGAAGGAGTAACACCAGGTGCAGTTGCTGACACAATTGTTGCCCCATATAACGTTGTGCCGGAAATTGACGAAACAGTCGCAGCAATCATTGTTGAACCAGTTGCAGCGAACATGGGCTTAGTGGCACCAAATCCAAGTTTTCTGACCGAACTTAGAAAAGTATGCGACCAGACTGGGGCACTACTTATCTTTGATGAGGTAATAACTGGCTTCCGGCTCGCTCATGGAGGGGCTGCTGAATATTTTGGAGTCACGCCTGATATTTGGTGCTTCGGAAAAGTAGTTGGTGGAGGATTGCCAGTTGGAGCGTTTGGCGCTCGAAGAGAAATAATGGAAAATCTTGCACCTTTAGGAGGGGTTTATCAAGCAGGCACTCTCTCAGGGAACCCATTAGCCATGGCCGCTGGCCGTGCCACTTTAGAACTACTTAATCAGGAAGCACATACTCAATTAGTTACTACTGCTACTCGTTTAGCAGATGGACTTGATGAAGTGTTTACTGCTGCAGGATTTTCTGTTTCAGTACCTCGAGTTGGTTCGTTGGTAGGGTTATTTTTTGGAGATCAAACCCCGCCTACTAATTTTGATGAAGCTCAAAAGTTGGCGGAAAATGGAATATATTCAAAAGTCTTTCACGCTCTTCTTCGAAACGGAGTCGCTTTCGCCCCTGGACCATATGAAGGCTTATTCCCAAGTCTTGTTCATTCAGACCAGATTATTGACACAACGCTCGAACGGGCAGCATCTGCTATCGCTTCAATTTGATTAAAGATTAATCATTTCGCCAATGTCTATAGCGAGCTATGAGACTCGTGGTTGAACTGTCATGGTTTGACGAAACTTCTGAATTTTTTAACTCATCAACTATCTTCAACGCCGCTTTTTTACCATGCTCAACCCCCCATTGATCAAATGGGTTAATTCCCCAAACCACTCCCGTGGCAACTGTCCGATGCTCATATAGGGCTATTAACTGGCCAAGAATATTTGGAGAAAGCTCAGGAGCAAGAATCACAGTCGAAGGTCTGTTGCCTGGGAGGAACTCGTATTCAGTAACCGAATCAGCATCTTCTGCGAGGTCTTGTCCAAAAGCCAAAGTTTGTGCTTGTGCAATTAAATTGGCAAATAATTCGTCGTTGGTTTTATCTGAGAGTTGAGCGAAGCCGATTAGGTCTATTGGCATAATTTCGGTGCCTTGGTGCAGCGCTTGAAAAAAAGAATGTTGAGCATCGGTTCCACTAGCGCCCCATACAGCCATACCAGTTTCTATTTCAATACTTTCTCCAGTTGATGAGATTGATTTACCTAAACTTTCCATCATGAGTTGTTGTAGATATGAAGAAAATTCCCGCAATCGATAACTATAGGGCACGACGGCTAAAGAGTTAGCGCCTAATACAGAACGATTCCATACATCTACAAGCCCTAAAAGCAAGGGAATATTTTTATCATTTGCAAGAACATCCGTATCAATTAGATGCATTCCTTGAAGCATGTCATCAAAATTCTCGTATCCGATTGAAAGCATTAACCCAAGAGAAACGGGCGAAGCGAGAGAGAACCGTCCTCCAATAGAACTAGAAAAAGAAAAGATATTTTCTGCTTCAATCCCAAAAGTTAAGGCATTTTCTGGCTCAGAGGTGGCTGCAAACATTTGTGATGAAAAATTATTTACACCGCCTTCTAAAAACCAAGTCTGAGTACGACGCGCTGCAGAAAGGGTCTCAAAAGTATTAAAAGTTTTTGAACAAACAATAACTATTGTTTGTTCAGGATCAAGTCCTAGTAGTGCATCTTCCAAATCAGCAATATCTAATCCCGATGACCATCGAACTTCTAATTCAGGATTTCCGTAGTCTTTGAGTGCTTCAAAAGCCATAAATGAACCGAGATGTGATCCACCTATACCAAGGTTTACTACTGAGCAAATTTGTTTTCCTGAATATCCAACTAAATGTCCGGTTTTTAATTTTTGATGTAATTCTTTCATCCGTCCAAGATTCTCTTCCACCATTCCTGAGGGGAGAGGATTCCGCAAAGAGGTATGTAGCGCAGGTGCTTCTTCCGACAAATTAACAACATCACCTTTTGACATGGAGTGAAAAAAATCGTTCACCCCTTTTTCTCGGGCGAGCTGAAAAAGAAGTTCAACAGTTTCAGCATTAAGTGATTGTTTTGAGACATCTACCCAAAGATCACCACAAGAAAAACTTAGTTGGCTACCCCTTTCAGGATTTGCATTGAATCTTTCAATTAAGGACAGCCCACCATTACTTTCGTGATGTTGGAAGAGATTCTCCCATGCGTGAGAATTTGAAGATGTGTTCACATCTTCCATTCTTCCTTACTTATAAAGGATTTAGGCGTTATTTATCAATTTAGTTACGAACGAGTTTGTCCGGAGTGAGTCTTACAATGTTCGCAATTGCGCTATATGCAACTTCAGCAAAACCTTTATCTTCATCTCGCATGAGATTTGCCATTACTCGCAAGGCCCATTCCATTAGAGGCTTAGACCGCATACCAACGCGAGTTAATTCACGTATGAGCGTTGGATTCCCAATGACTTTTCCAAATAAACTCGCTACTCGAAAATATAAGCCAAATTCATCTTCAAGCATCCCTGGATATCTAGTCAAAATCATTGGATCGTTATGGTTTACAGCACCTACAACAAGACTTGCAGCGAGTCTCCCAGTTTCGTAGGCATAGTCAATTCCCTCACCATTAAAAGGATTAATAGATCCCGCAGCATCGCCAACTAGTAGCCAGTTGGGGCCACATTTAGGACCTACTGAACCAGCCATGGGTAGTCGTCCTCCAGTCGGAGGAGCTACAGGAGTATCAGGGGTAATTCCCCAATATTCAGGAAGAGAGTGAGCGAATTCTTCAAAAAGATGACTCGTATTAATTGACTTATAATCTCGAAATGTAGAAAGTAAACCAATCCCTACATTTATCGTCCCGTTACCAACTGGAAAGATCCAACCGTAACCCGGCATAGCGTTCCCATTACGGTCTTGAATGTCCAAGGAACTTTCTATCCATGGGTCATCATGCATTGGGCTCTCAAAATAACCACGAATGGCTATTCCCATGGGCAAACTTTTATCTCGTGAAGCACCGAGGGCTCTCCCAAATCTTGAGTTTGATCCATCAGCGATTACTACATAGCGAGCATATATTTCACGCTCAGATCCTGTCTCTTTATCGAGTACTACAGCGCCTTCAATTGTCCCATTTTCGCCCTCTATCGGGCGCAAGGCTTCTACTCCTTGATGAAGGGATGCCCCAGCCGACACGGCGTTTTTGGCTACAAACTCATCCAAGTCGCAGCGGCGTACCACATAACCATGTTGTGGGTAAATTGAATGTTCAGGCCATGACATTTCTAGGGTTCTGCCATGAGCGATAGCTCTTAACCCATGAAAGCGATGGTATTCCTTGAGTTTGTCCTCAAGCCCCATTTCGATTAATTGATGAACGCCGCGTGGAGGTATACCATCGCCGCAAGTTTTCTCTCGCGGAAAAGTTTTTTTCTCAACAAATACAGTGTCAAGTCCGGCAGAAGCTGCCCAAAAGGCCGTTGCTGCTCCAGCAGGCCCCCCGCCGATGACTAGAAGATCGTGTACATGCTTACCCATTAGAAAGAACCAACATTCATTATTTTGCTCTATAGAGCGTAATCATTTAGCCGCTGTGGTCCGCCACAGGGCTCATCAAAGATTCCAAATCTTCAATTGTTGTAGACATCGGGTCGAAGTATTCAGGTAGCACTAGCGAACCGTCTTCTAAAGCATGTTCAATTGCTTCTGCAAGAAGAGTGTCTTCTTCTGATCCAGCATGATGAGAGCGTTCATAAATAACTACACCGATTAATTCCTCAGCAGTCAATACGTCCCCCCAGCCTGGCATGCCGCCTCCTACAACTCTTCCAATTGAAGGATCGCCATATGGGTTACCTACGCCGTATCCATCAGATCCTTTGATTACCCAATCCAATTGGCTTTCGACGGAAGGAAAAACTGCCAGTAATTCAGCGTTATTTAAGGCTGGCCCGCTTCCTCCACCACCGTTTGCCCCATGACAAGAAGCGCATCGAGCAGAGTAAATTTGTTCACCAACGGCAAGGATTCCCTCTGTCTCTTCAGGTGGGCGTTCAAGGGTTCCAACATAAACGTAAGCCCATAGCGGCAGGAATATGAGCGTGCTTGCTGCCCACCAAGGAATCTTTTTACGTTTATTTGCAGAAGAAACATAAGGTGCTTCAGGTTCTGGTGGAGCTTCAACTTGTGGAGTTTCTGATTTTGTTTCAGCAACTTCAGAGCCAGCCTTTGCTGTTGGCTCTTCCTTCGCAGGTTCAGGAGAATCAGATTTTTCTCCGCGTGCTGCTTTAGAACGCTTCAGAAGATGTTCAGGTATTTCAGTCAACGTGGCCTCCAAGGCAACGGATCTGGTTAGGAAACATTAATACTAAATACTCTCGGCAGGGTAGCGGCGGACTGAAGACAAATGGTGCAATAACTCATAGATTTGTAAAATTGATTTACATAAATTCTTATCAGAAAATTCTCTCTCTGGTATAGCCGAATCCATATTTTAAGTGCTAGAAAAAAATATTGTAGGAACTTTAAAAGAAGCACACCGCGTTATCGATTGGTCGGTTACGCTAGTTGTTATAAACTTTGTGCAATATTTCACTAAGTCCATCTACTGACTGAGGGAGCTGAAAATAATATGGTCGCGTTTGCCGCATCCATCATTGTTACTGCATTGTTGGCTTTCGGGGTTAGCTGGTATACAAAACGTTGCCCAGCAGACAAAGTTTTTACTTGGGGCGAATCTATGCTTTTCGCTACCTACGTATTCTTTATCTTTTGGTGGATTTATGGAGTTGTCCCTCACCAATGGCTTGTTTGGGCAGACAGTGAACTTAACTGGCGACCAGACCGTTATATCGCTGGACCAAAGCTCTTTTGGACAGGGGAACAAGGAGTGGTGGAATGGGCATTACCTTTCACTACGACCTATCAACTAATTCGTGACATCATCGCTGTCGTTATCTATCTCGTGGCTTTAGGTGGAAATGTAGCGATGTGGAGATCTTGGCAAGAAAGAGGTCAAGAAAAGAACGAACCTGCACCAACTTCAGAATATGGAAGACCGTTAATCAAAGATGGAGGGGGATCATGAGCAGCGTTGATGCAAACCCAGACCACCCAAAGTTTATTGATGATTATGTTTTACGTGAAGTTGATGCGGATTGGTTACTTAAAGCAGTAAAACCTAAGCAATTCATCCACATCGATCAGTCTGAATGCATCATGTGCGAGGGGTGTGTTGACATATGCCCATGGAAATGCATTCACATGGTTAAGCCAGAAGCAATTGCAGAATCAATAGGAACAGAAAAACCCGGGGAAGACCCAAGTGATCATGTAATTTTTACTATTGATGATGATGCTTGTACACGATGTGCACTTTGTGTAGATCGTTGTCCAACAGGAGTTATTATCTTAGGTCGTGTTGGTGAACCCTCTGCCGAAGGGGATGCTCATCAACGTACAAGTAGTCATGGGTATGGCTATGGGATGAGACTGGCATAAAGAAGAACTAAAAAAGTATTGAGTGTAGGGAAAGAGTTAAAAGGTGAGCGAAGAAAACGGTAAAAAGCCTGCAGGGCAAGCGCTTCAAGAGCGGCTTAGCCAAGTCGGCGACCGCATGCAGAACTCCCAAGCTTGGTCATCGATTTTCCGCCCAGGATCTATTTTCCGCAAGGGATATAGCGATAGTCCAAGAAACAGGTCTTATGTGATCATGAATAGCGTCATGTATCACCTCCACCCAGTCAAAGTTAAGAGACATGCGGTGAAGGTTAGCTACACGCTGTGTCTTGGTGGTCTTAGTTTCTTTTTGTTTATCCTTCTCACGGTTACAGGAATTTTCCTGATGTTCTTTTATCGACCGACAGCCGCACAGGCATGGGACGATATACAAATCCTTCAAACCGCAGTTGGATTTGGTCTATTAGTAAGAAATATGCACCGTTGGGCAGCTCACCTCATGGTTCTTACTGTTTTCTTACATATGGCGAGAGTTTTC
>CACPKO010000013.1 GCA_902634555.1 Actinomycetota bacterium | reverse complement strand
TTTGATCCAAACTTCGCCTACTTCTCCGTCTGGAAGTGAGTCTCCGGTTTCTTCATCGACAATTTTTAGTTCCACTCCTTCAATCGCTTTTCCGGCTGATCGAAGCAGATGTTCTCTTGGTCCTCCTGGATCATGATCTTCTGGATCTAGTTGTGTTACAGCACCAGTAGTTTCTGATAGTCCGTATACCTGCATGTATTGGCATCCAAACTGTTCCATGGATTTAACCAGCACATCTTGAGTTATTTGTGAAGCACCGTAAGCGATGAGTTCCATAGAACTCAAGTCAATACCTTCGCTTGGGACTAGTAAGAAGAACCCAAGGATTGCCGGAACGAAAATAGCGTGAGTAGCTTTTTCAGACTCAATAAGTTGAAGGGCAGGTACTGGGTCAAAGTCGCGCATCATGATAGATGTCGCTCCGCAACCCATACCAAATAAGGCCCAGCCGCTTCCAGCTATGTGGAATAGCGGCATAACAACCATGTTTCTTGAGTCGTCGGTCATTTGCCATTTGACTACTTTGAATAATGCTTGAAAGTTGTCGTTTGTAAGTTGAGCTCCTTTAGGAAGGCCTGTTGTTCCTGAGGTGTACAACTGCATGGAGACATCTCCGCCTCCTGCTGGAGTCATTTCACATTCTGCTGGCTGTGCGTTACGCCAATCGTCATAAGAGATGTGCGTGTCATGGTTTCCTATGACAACAATTCTTTGTACGTGTTCAAGATCAGATTCGAAAGCAGTGAGTTGTTCTGAAAACTCTTCGTGGATGACGAGTACTTTCGCTTCGGAGTCATTAATGATGTACGCCATTTCTGGAGGGGCTAATCGCCAATTGACAGCAACGGTAACGGCATTTATGAACCCGCATCCAAAAGCTAGTTCAAAATATTCAAGACCGTTTTTATCTAAGTAGGCGATGCGTTCTTGGTTGCCTACTCCATCAGCGGCCATCGCATTGGCTGCTTGACCTGCACGGTCTTTCATTTCTTGCCAAGTGACGCGCTGACCTTCAAATACGATCATTTCTGCTTCGGGTTTTTCTGCCGCACCTGTAAGGATGATGTCGGCAACACTGGTAATTTTTCGTATATCCATGACTCTGAATTTACACCGAGTTTCACTGCTTAAATATAAGCGGGCCGAAATTTTTTTTAATCTTTGTGATTTTGTCCGATCAAGCCTTAACCGTTGAGGCCTGTCATGATATAGATCATGAGTGAATCTGACCGTTTAAATACCCGAATTGTTCTTGAACCCGAAGATGAGTTCAACCATGATGCTGGAGAAGTTTTAAATTTCAATGAATCAATGTATTTCAACGTTATTGACCATAACAAAGGAGTTGGAGGCTGGTTCCGTATCGGCAACCGAGTAAATGAGGGATACGCAGAGATGTCCTGTTGCATTTACTTGCCCGATGGTCGAATTGGTTTCATGTATCAACGCCCAAAAATCTCGACAAACGATGTTTTTGATGCTGGAGGGCTGAGCATTGAAGTGGTCGAACCTTTTGAACATCTCCGCGTGAAATACTCCGGTGACGTTTGTTTACTAGCAGACCCTTTACAAATGGCGAATCCGAAAATAGCTTTTACTGAAAATCCCATAGTGGAATGCGAAGTGAGTATTGACTTTTATGGTATTTCTCCAATGTTTGGTGGTCGGCCGGTTGACGCTGCTACTGGAAAAGAACCAGAACAGAATCCTGAAGAATCCTTCTCAAAAGCTCACTATGAGCAGCATGTAAGAGGAACAGGGACTATTGAAGTTGATGGGGAATCTTTTGAAATTAACGGACTTGGCCTACGTGACAAATCTTGGGGGGCACGTTTTTGGCAAGCAATTTCTTGGTATCGCTGGTTGCCGATGGCTTTCAGTGACGATTTCGCGATGATGATTTCTTTGGTGAGTAGCGATGGGATCAATGTTCGAACTGGCGGAATGGTTCTTGAAGGAGATAAGTACCATCTGATTCGAGAAGCATCTATTGAATCAACTTGGGATGAAAGCTGGTATCAAACCGGCCTCGTAGCAAAAATCCGAACGGACGAACGGAGTTATGAGGTGAAAGGAGAGGTCGCTTCGCTGATTCCTCTGCGTAACCGACGAACCACTCCTGACGGTGACGAATTGTTAACTCGTATAACTGAAGGCCTCACAAAATACACTTGTGATGATTCTGTTGGATGGGGGCTTTCGGAGTACCTTGATCAAATTATTGATGGGATTCCTGTAGGAACTGATGTTCCTGCTTAGTTAAAAAAGTTTGCTTTGCGTAGCCCCGTCAAAGCGGTCAACTGACATTGCTGTAACCCCAAAATTGGCTATTTTTCCTTGGAAATCTGCCATGTGTGGGGCACTCATATGGTTTTTTATCGCCTCATCGCTTTCCCATTTCTCAAATATGCGTATAACGCCTGGAGTTAGAGGATCAGCGCTGAGCACGTAATCGATACATCCCTCTTCCGCTTGAGTGGCTTCCATAAGTGGGCGAATAGCCTCTACTGCGCCTTCCATCTTTTCAGGATCACAGGTAATAGTTCCGGCAATAATAATCATTGATATCTCCGCTAGTTAGACAAATAACTGTTGTTTGAGCGTACTGTAAGGGTGTATGTCGAAACACATCAGGAACGCAGAATGTCTGATCAAATAATTTCTGGACTCAATGAAATAGATCGTTGCTGGTGGCCCGGAGATCACGAAGACTACATTGCGTATCATGATCTTGAGTGGGGAAGACCTGTTACCGACGAATTTCGTTTGTTTGAAAAGATTTGTCTTGAAGGCTTTCAAGCCGGCCTTTCATGGTTAACAATTTTGCGCAAACGAGAAGATTTTAGATCAAGTTTTGAGGGATTCAATCCGGAGATTGTCGCAACATTTAAAGCTAAAGACGTGGAGCGATTGCTTCAGAACAAAGGCATTGTGCGACATCGCGGCAAAATTGAATCTGTTATAAACAATGCTCAAAAATTTCTTGAACTTAAAAAAGAATTTAATTCTTTTTCAAGTTATATATGGGCATGGGAGCCTAAAAAAATAATCCATAAATCTAGTAGTTCCATTCCTGCTAGTACAGAAGAATCAACTGCTTTGAGTAAAGATTTAAAAAAACGCGGGTGGTCTTTTGTGGGCCCAACCACTATGTATGCCTTTATGCAATCAGTCGGGTTGGTCAACGATCATTTACTCAGTTGTAAATTTCATAATGACGTCGAAGAAGAGTTACATTCATTTAAAAGACCTATAAGAAAGGAACTCTTGTGAAAGATTTCACGGGAAAAACTGCACTAATTACTGGCGGCAATGGCGGTATCGGTTTGGCAATTGCAGAAGGTCTGGGGAAAGCAGGCGCCGATATTGCTATCTGGGGGAGAAACCCGGAGAAAAATGATTCAGCACTAGCCGCTCTTTGTGATCAAGGGATAACAGCTCATGCTTACGTTGTTGACGTAGGCGACGAAACCTCTGTTAACGATTCTTTTGCTCAGACGGTTGCTGAAATGGGAAAAATTGACATTGTTGTAGCAAATGCGGGGGTTCCTGGCGATGGGTCCCCTATTCACAAGACTTCGCTTGACGAGTGGAGAAGAGTCATGGCGGTTGACCTTGACGGTGTTTTTATGACTTTTCGTGCCGCAGTAGAGCATCTGATTGAACGCGGATCGGGAGGCGCTTTAGTTTCTGTTTCTTCTACTGCTGCTGTGCACGGTGCGGCAAATAATATTCCATATGGAGTAGCAAAAACTGGTCTTCTTGGTCTCACACGCGGACTTGCAGTCGAAGCAGCTAGATACGGAATCCGTGTAAATGCTCTAAGTCCTGGCTGGACAAAAACCGATATGACTGAGCAAGGCTATGGCTGGGATAAATTTCGTGAAGCTACAACGGCGAGAACCCCTGTTCGGCGATGGGGAGAGCCAGAAGACATGGTGCCGGCTGCGATTTTCTTGTGCGATCCTGAAGCTATTTATCACACTGGCCAAAACATAGTTGTAGACGGTGGTTACACCATTTATTAATGGTCTCGTTCTTTAACAAAGACTGCAATTTCCTTTAGTTCTTCAAGAGGACGTTGATGAAATTCAGCACTGTGTAGCGCTTCAAGGGCACCATTTAATTGCGTTTGCGCCTCTTCTTGTGTCCGTTCTCTCCCACCTGCTTCTTCAATGAGGTGCATTGCTTTCTTGATTTCTAGTTCGCTCAAATCGTTTGATGCCCTATACATCGCTTCTAACTCTTCAGACTCAGAACTTTTTAAACTAAGCGTAAATGCGACAGGCATTGATTTTTTTCTTTCTCGCAAGTCATTACCAACTGGTTTTCCGGTTATCTCGGGGTTCCCCCAAATTCCTAGAATGTCGTCAACTGCTTGAAAAGCTATTCCTAATTTTTGGCCGTACTCATCTAACGCTGTTATTTGATTAAGTTCTGCTCCTGATAAGACTGCGCCAATACTGGCAGCACAACCAAGAAGAGCTCCTGTTTTTCCAGCTTCCATAGAGACACAATCTTCAAATGTGACTACTCGCTGATCGTTAAAGGCCATATCTGCTGCTTGACCAGCGAGCATTAATGTAGTTGCTTTCGCTAACCGTGATGCTGCTGCAACTTTTTCCGGAGAAGACGGTTCAAGGAGAATTTGAAATGCCAAAGTATGCAATGCGTCTCCGCTTATCACCGCGTCATCAACACTGAATGCCTTCCAGACAGTAGTGCGATGTCGTCGTTCCGTGTCTCCATCGATTATGTCATCGTGGATTAGAGAAAAATTGTGAATGAGGTCTACTGCAGCTCCACCTAACGCTCCCGTTTGCGCTGATGCTCCTACTGATTCTGCGGAAAGGATCGCTAATGCTGGTCGAAGCCCTTTGCCGGACTTAGCTGAAGAAGGAGACCCATCAATTTCTTCCCATCCGAAGTGATATCGCACCGTGTGAAGAAGTTCGGGGCACAGACTATTAACTGCTGTTTCTACCTCGGGTTCTACTATTTGGCGCGCCCGTTCAAGAATCGAAGGAACAGTTGTCACGTTTTTCGATCATCCATGAAGGGAAAACTCGTTCGAATTTCCTTTACTTTTTCCGGATCTATTTCTGCCACTATCGTTGCTTCCATTCCTGGCGGGCATTCTGCGATTATTTCTCCAAGGGGATCAACAACCAGACTGTCGCCGGAATATGAGACGTTTGGATCAGATCCGACACGATTTGCACCTACTACATATGCCTGGTTTTCTATTGCGCGAGCAACTAGGAGACTTCTCCAGTGGTGACGTCGAGTTTCTGGCCAATTAGCAACAACTAAGTAACAGTCTGTTTCTGGAGCTGACGACCAGTAAGCATCACTAAAACGTAGGTCGTAACAAATGGTGAGAGTGTAACGAACTTCGTTTATTGAAACTGTAGTTGATCTGTCTCCGGCACGGTAATGCTGGTCTTCCTGGGCGAAAGAAAATGGGTAACGCTTGTCGTAGTGGTAGTTCTCTCCTGTCGGACCTGCGAGCACCAGTCGGTTTACTGGATTTTCTTCTTCTTTGTCTTTGACGGGAACTGATGCCGCGACCCATACCCCATGAATTTTTGCCTGATCTGACAAAAAATTGACAGATGTTCCATTTGGGGGTTCAGCTATAACTTTGCTGTTCATCGAAAATCCGGTGGCATACATTTCTGTCAGTACGATCATTTCTGTTCCGGTTGTAGCCGCCTGTTCTATGAGAGGTGCTAGTCGCTCATGATTAGCTTGCGGGTCTTCCCAAATAATGTCGTGCTGGATTGCTGCTATCTGCATTTCAGACCTTCAGGACGGACAATTTTTCGATTGCTTCATTGAGAACGTCGGGTTGTTTGCAGTAAGCAAAACGGACAATGGATTTTCCAGCTGTTGGGTGATCGTAAAAGACTTCAGTGGGTACTGCCACTACTCCGCAGCGTTTAGGTATGTCTAAACAGAAACTCATTCCATCTTCATATCCAAGTGGTCTCACATCTGCGGTGACGTAGTAGGTGCCGGAAGCAGGAAACACTTCAAATCCAATGTCCGATAACCCATCAGAAATTAAGTCACGTTTGGCGCAAAGGTCTGCGGCTAATTCTTCAAAGTACTCGTCGTCTAAAGCTAGTGCTGCGGCGATTGCTGGCTGGAAAGGCGCTCCGCTTGCGAATGTTAAATTCTGTTTTACGGTGTGCACTGCTTTCGTTATTTCTGTAGGTCCGTGACACCAACCGATTTTCCATCCAGTTAAGCCAAATGACTTTCCGGCGGAAGAAACAGTAAGGGTCCGTTCTGCCATGCCAGGCAAAGTTGCGATTGGAATATGTTCTCTCCCGTCATAGGTCATGTGTTCATAAACTTCGTCAGTGACTACTAGAACATCGTTGTCAATAGCGATTTGAGCTATTTCTTGCATTTCATCAAGTGAGAAAACTTTTCCGGTTGGGTTGTGTGGAGTGTTGAGGAGTATGAATCGAGTGCGCGGTGTTAATTGTTTAGCGAGCTCTTCGATGTCGAATGAATAGTCTGGCTCCCTAAGCGTTACTGTTTTTCTTATCCCTCCAGCTAGAGAAATGCAGGAAGCATAAAGATCAAAGTAGGGCTCAAATAGAACTACTTCATCTCCTGGTGAAACCAGGGCAAGTGTGGCTGCAGAAAGAGACTCTGCTGCGCCGGTAGATATGACAACATCTTTTGGGTCAACTAGTTGGCTATAAAACCGTCTTTGATGCTCTGCCACTGCTGTTCTTAATTGCTCTATACCCCTATCTGGCGGATATTGGTTACGTCCGTCTCGAATGGCTTGAATTGCTGCTTCAGTTACTTTTTTAGGACCGTCTGTATCAGGGAACCCCTGACCTAAATTGATGGCGTTAGTTTCTGCCGCCAGAATTGACATTTCGGCAAAGATGGAAAACTGATGATCTTGCATCCGTGTAACTAAATACGGATTTACTTCTTCCATTACGAAATCAGACTGCCTGGAGTGCCGCCCAGATTTTTTCTGGGGTAAGTGGCATATCTAGGTGTCGAATGCCGTGTGGTGCAAGTGCATCAATGATTGCGCTCTGAACCGCTGCGGTAGAACCGATTGAGCCCGATTCGCCGATTCCTTTTGCCCCTAACGGATTACTAGGAGATGGAGTTTCTGTAAAGGAACGCTCATAGGACGGAAGTTCCATTGTGGAAATAGCGGTGTAGTCAGCAAGATTAGTGGTTTGAGGATTTCCATCAGAATCATATTTGAATTCTTCAAGAAGTGCTTGCGCCACTCCTTGCGCTAATCCTCCATGTATCTGTCCAGCTGCTAAAAGTGGATTCATGATCACTCCGGAGTCATCTACAGCTATAACTCGTTGAATTATTGCTTTGCCAGTTTCAAGGTCTACTTCAGCAACAACGATGTGGGTTCCGAAAGGAAAAGTAGCGCCTTCTTGTGAGAAGTCAGATAATCCTGCGAGCGAGTCTCCGGTCGATTCTGCGATATCTGCCCAGGAATGTGAGATAGCCGGTGTTCCTGCTACATGAAACTCTCCTTCTTGTGTATTTAATACAACATCCTCTGGAGAAGCCTCAAGGAGGTCAGCTGCTTTTTGCTTGGCGATTTCGATTAACTTGTCGGAAGCATCTGCCATAGCAGAACCTGCGAGTTGAACGGATCGAGATCCGCCTGTGGTTTCGCCGGTGGGCACAATATCTGTATCTCCATGGAAGACTTCAATTTTTTCCATCGGTATTCCAAGTTTCTCAGCAACGATCATGGCCCATGTCGTGAAATGTCCCGTTCCAATCGGAGTGGCTCCAGTAGTAGCTAATACTGTCCCATCCGGTCGTAAGGAAACATGGCCATATTCGCTTCCCCCAAATCCTGTGATTTCAACATAAGTTGCTACACCTATGCCTATTTGTTTAGTGCTCTTGTTTTGACGTCGCTTTTCTTGTTCAGCTCGTAGACCTTTATAGTCAGATGCTTCAAGCGCTGCATCTAATGCTTTTTCATAATCGCCGCTGTCATAAAGAGTCCCTGTTGCTGTAGTAAAAGGGAAAGCATTGGAGGGTATGAAATTTATTCTTCTTACTTCTGCGGGATCCATTCCTATTTCGGCCGCAAATAAATCAACAGCTCGCTCAATAGCTGCGGTGGCTTCAGGACGTCCAGCCCCACGGTAAGCACAGGTTGGAGCAGTATTTGTCATGAGAGACTTAAACTCACATTCCACTCGGTCTATGTCATAGACGCCGCAAGCAAGTTGCCGAGTGAACTCTGGGAGGTAGGCGCCCCACTTCGGATAGGCGCCACAGTCTTGAAGGACTTCTAATCGGAAGGCTTGAATACGTCCTTGTGAATTCCCAGCCATTGTCACCGTCTGGTCTTGGGCACGGCCATGAACATAGCCGATTAGATTCTCAGTACGAGTTTCCATCCAGCGAACAGGTTTTTGGAGAAGGCGTGCTAGTTGAGCGATAATAATCTCTTCTTCAGATGCATAACCCTTTGCTCCGAAACCACCACCAATGTCTTTAACGAAAACCCTTATGTCCTCTTTCTTTATCCCTAAGGCAGAAACAACTTCATCGCGGAAATCATGCGTTCCTTGTGAAGACGCCCAATAGATAAGACGATTGTCTTCCCATGTCGCCGCTGCTACTCGTGTCTCTATAGATACCGGGGCAACTCGGGAATTAATAACATCCTGCGATATGACAACTTCATACTCTGAGAAATCTATTGGGTCTTCTATTTCATTTTCCCAACAAACATTGTGAGCCATATCGGGAAAAAGAACGGTTTCTGCAGCAAGGGAATCTTGAAGAGTAACGACGGGATTTAAAGGTTCTATATCTGCCCAAATACTTTCTGCGGCGTCGGCAGCTTGATAAGCGGTTTCTGCGACAACTACTGCGATTGGTTCTCCGACAAATCGGACTCTGTCTCTTGCGAGATACGGGCGAGTCATTTCTGAGGCGTAAAAATCCATGGCCCCTTCGCGGTCTTCTAATCCAAGATTGTCAGCGGTATATATCGCCTGCACTCCAGGCATAGATTCGGCTTCGCTTGTATCAATAGAAATAATTTGCCCATGAGCGACGGTAGACCGAACGAAATGGCAATGGAATGCTCCTTCGATGACCTGGTTTCCTACATATTCTCCTTGTCCGCGAACAAGTGTTGCATCTTCACGACGAAGTACAGGGTTGCCAAGAACTGAAGTTGAGGTAATGCCAGGTCGTTTCATTTCACTCCACAGAATAACGGTCTAATAATTTGCGGGCTATAACCATTTTCTGAATTTCGCTCGTTCCTTCGCCGATAATCATTAGTGGCGTATCTCGGAAGTACCTTTCTACTGGATATTCAGTTGTGTAGCCATTACCTCCATGGATCCTTAAGGCATCTGTGGCTATTTCATACGCAGTTTCTGATGCGAAGAGTTTTGCCATCCCCGCTTCCATATCTACTCGTTCACCGGCATCGGCGCGGGCTGCTGCATCATATGTCATGAGACGTGCCGCTTGCAGTTTTGTTGCCATTTCTGCGAGCTTGAATTGAATGGCTTGATGCTTAAATATTGGTTGACCGAATGTTTCACGTTCCTGGGCATAAGCCATTGCAGCATCAAATGCGGCTTGAGCCACTCCTACTGCTCTGGAGGCGACATTGATGCGTCCAAGTTCTAGAGCAGAAAGAGCATATTTTCTTCCGTTGCCCAACCCGTCCTCTCCTCCTAATACATTGGCGTCTGGCACTCGGTGGTCCACGTAAGACATTTCGACAGTTTCTAAGCCGCGATAACCGAGCTTGCTGATTTTCTTCGAAGCAGTTATTCCTTCAAATTTTTCGCCCGGTTCTTTCTCTACTAGAAAACAGGTAATTCGGTCATCAGGAGTGCGGGCTAGAAGCATTACCAGGGATGAGCGTATGCCATTTGTAACCCACATTTTGGTTCCGTTAATAACCCATTCGTCACCATCTTGTTCTGCTTTGCACCGTAGTGCTCCGGTATCGCTTCCTGCGTCTGGTTCAGAAAGCGAGAAAGACGCCCGGAATGAACCATCTACCATGCGGGGAAGAAACCGTTGCTTTTGTTCTTCGGTGCCATAGCGATAGATCATCGAAACGCCAATTTTGTGAGTGTTTAAGATTCCTGCCAAAGACATGAATCCTCTTGATAGTTCTTCGATGATGCGGGTGTAGGTAGTGATATCAAGTCCTAGGCCGCCATATTCTTCAGGAATGGTTGCGCCAAATAAACCAAATTCGCACATTTGATCAAACATGGCCTGTGGAAATTTGTCTTCTTGTTCAAACTCGTCTGCATTTGGGATTACTTCACGATCCACCCACGAACGAATGGTTGAAATCATTTCATCGGCAAGAGCTTTATCTGTAGCCAAGACTTTGTTCCTTTACTGTTATCAGGATTGATCCCCAATACGCGACCCTACTGAATATAAACAAGAATGCATATTCCTAGTGTCACGAACTTGGAAACGTAGAGGTAAGGTAAAACTTGCAACATAAGTTACTGAACGGTAACTCATGAGTATCTTGATTCCTGTTGAAATGAGGATTTGAATGAGCGACAAGATTGTAAGGAAGATGCTTTCTCGGTTAGAGGGATACTCTTTTGATGAGGTTCCATGGGTAACCCCAAAACCGCTTTCAGAGTGTCGAGTGGCGGTTGTAACAACAGCCGGATTAAACCAAGAGGGCAACGCTGATTGGAATCCAGGAGACCAAGGTTTCACAGTTTTATCTGGCAAAAAAAGCGACTTTACCCTAGGTCACTACAGTCCAAATTTTGATCGAACTGGTTGGGTCGTTGATTCTAATGTTGTGATTCCGCTCGACCGTCTTGACGAGATGGCCGCTGAAGGAAAAATAGGGTCAGTATCTGATACTCATATTTCTTTTATGGGCGCTCAGCCTGATCACACTTTAGAAACTATTCGCCTAGACACCGGTCCAGCTGCTGCAAAAATATTGCTCGAAGAAGAGGTGGACGTAGTTCTTCTTACTCCTGTTTGACCACTATGTACGCGTACCGTGGGTACGCTCGCCTCAGTATTTGAGCAGTCAGGGTTAGCAACTGTTGCAATCTCTATTATCCGTGAGCAAATAGAAGCTACTCAACCGCCACGTGCTCTTCACTGTGAATTTCCTCTAGGTCGCCCTTTAGGGAAGCCTGGTGATTCGGTATTCCAACATCAAGTTCTTGATGCTGCATTTGATTTACTCAAAGCAAAATCTGGGCCAGTTTTAGTTGATTACCCGGAAGAAATAGACGACAACGCTGATGCTCCTCTTTCATGCACGATTCCTCCTACTGATGACAGCGATAAGCACCCTGCTGAAGCGGAGGCACGTGGTTTGTTGCCAGTATGGCGGAGATCTTATGAAAAATATGGAAGAACCACTGTTGGCAAAGTAGTTACTCCGGAGCAAGTTCCAGAAATCGTAACTCTGTTTGCGAGAATCGCTGATGGGGAAGACTGGACCTCTGTTGGCCTACCGGGAGACCCAACGAAATTGGGAGCTGATATCAAGAATTTTTATGAAGAAGCTTCTCTCTCTTTGAGCGATGGTGTGCCTGGGGCGCGGCAAGCTGAAACATGGTTTGTAACTCAGACTAAGGCTGGTGATGTGATCCAACGTGCTCGCGTTGCATTGGAAAAGCAAGAAGCTGGTTCTTATTTCACCACCTATATTCTTCCCATGACTCAGGTTCGTAACCCAGAAGATGATTCCAATGCCTGAGGAAAGCACCTCTGACACTCCACCCACATATGTAAAGAAGGAATACACAACTTTTGTTGTGGAACGAGAGATAGATGCCCCGCGTGATGTGGCTTGGAACGTACTGCTTGGGTTAATTGAAAAAAATGTTGGCGGATACCTCATTGAAGGTGACCCTGCTCCTCATGGTTTAGGAGCGGTCCTTACTCTTCCGCTTCCCGGTCAAGAGCTACGTGAAGAAGTTATTTCTTTTGAACCTCCTTGGAGGCGCGTATATGAGATTTCTGGCGCTCCGGTAACTCTTTATCAAGGAACCACTGCCCTCACCGATCAAGAAGACGGGTGTTTGATGGTATGGTCTTTACTGATTGACCCGCTTCCTAATGGCGAAAGCGATGGGTTTATTGCCTTATCGCAGCAGGTCATCACTGCATTTGTAGACCAAATAAAAATTGCTGCTGAATCTTCAGCAAAGTAAAGGAGAGTAATGCGTATTTCCCTTAATGCTTCCAGCCTTTTAGGCACAAACGATGTTGGGGCGCTCAAAGATCATGCCGCTCAAAGTGCGGATGAGGGTTTTGCTGGATGGTGGCTCGCACAAACCGGTTTGATTGATGCTTTAACTGTATTTACTTCAATTGGAGGTAGTTTGCCTTCTCTTGAGTTAGGCACAGCTGTTATTCCTACTTACCCGCGTCACCCATCCATGCTGGCTGGTCAAGCTCTTACCACGCAAGCAGTTATGGGAGATCAGTCTTTAGTTTTAGGAATTGGGCTATCTCATCAGCCTGTAGTGGAAGGCATGCTGGGTATGTCTTTTGATAAACCAATTCGTCATCTCATTGACTATCTCTCAATACTCAACCCTTTACTCGAAGAAGGATCTTCAGATTACAGTGGAGAGGCATTCACTGCCCATATGAATACTTCTCGCCCCGGAAATGCGCCTTCCGTCATGGTTGCAGCATTGGGGGAACAAGCCCTCCGTGTCGCTGGTCATAGAAGTGATGGAACAATCCTCTGGATGACTGGCCCTAAAACGATTGCTTCTCACATTGCTCCCACGATTAACGCGGCAGCCGCCGAGGCAGGAAGACCTTCTCCCCGAATCGTGTGTAGTTTGCCAATCTGTGTTACCGACAATGAGGCTGAAGCACGCAGCGATCTCTCCAAAATGTTTGCGATGTATGGGCAACTGCCGAGCTATCGGGCGATGCTTGATCGTGAAGGCGTAGATCAGCCTGGCGAAGTAGCTATTGTCGGAACCGAAGAGGAAGTTTCTTCACAACTTGATGGTCTTAGAGATGCTGGAACAACTGATTTCTCTGCGTTAGAAATTGGTAGAAACCCAGATGAAAGTGCTCGCACTCACGCTCTTCTTTTAAGTCGACTTGAAAACTAGTTAACTTTTAAGAGCCTCTAAAGGGTCTACATATTCAAGGTCAAAGGTTTCTGCGACTGCTCGGTCAGTTATTTTCCCGTCACAAACATTAAGCCCGTTTAGCAAATGAGGATCTTGTTCAAGAGCCGCAACTGCTCCATTATTTGCAAGCATTAGAACGTAAGGAAGGGTAGCGTTTGAAAGCGCTTGAGTTGACGTTCGAGGAACGCCTCCTGGCATGTTCGCGACACAGTAATGAACTATTCCATCTACGACATAAGTTGGTTCTAAGTGAGTAGTGGCCTTCGTTGTTTCAAAACATCCGCCTTGGTCAACCGCTACGTCAACGAGGACAGAGCCTGCTCGCATATGAGAAAGCATCGCTCGAGTAACTAAGCGAGGGGCTCTTGCCCCTTTGACAAGGACCGCCCCAATTACAAGATCTGCATCAAATACAGAAACTTCAAGTTCTGCTTTTGTTGAGTAAACCGTGCGAACACGACCATTGAAACGTTTCTCTAACCCATCAAGTACTTTCGGGTTGCGATCAAGAACGGTGACATCAGCATTGAGTCCTACTGCCATCTCTGCCGCGTTTTCTCCGACCACGCCACCGCCAATAATTACGACTTTTCCTGGTCGAACCCCGGGTACTCCACCCAGTAAGAGTCCTGATCCTCCTTGGGTTGCTTCTAGAGCGTGCGCTCCGGCTTGGACCGACATGCGTCCGGCGATAGCAGACATTGGTGCAAGCAGTGGTAGTCGTCCGGCTTCGTCGGTGACTGTTTCATAAGCGATACAGGTCGCTTTACTGCCAATAAGTTCATCGGTCTGAGGTTTATCTGCTGCGAGATGTAAATAGGTGAAGAGAATGTGGTGAGGTTGAAGCATGGCTCGTTCAACCGCTTGTGGTTCTTTTACTTTGACAATCATTTCTGAAGAATCAAATACTTCTTGAGCAGAAGAAACAAGTGATGCTCCGGCTTCTTGATAGGAACTGTCTTCGTATCCTGCTCCTGTTCCTGCTCCGGATTGGATAACGACCTTGTGTCCGAGGTTTGTCAGTTCGCTGGTTGCTCCCGGAGTAAGGCCGATTCTTTTTTCTGCTGTTTTGATCTCTGCTGGGACTCCGATATCCATAACAGTTCTCCTATATTTGAATTGTTTATTTAACGTGGATGTCTTTAACTAAACGTTAAACCTTTTTCAGTAGTACAGGATTGCGGAAATAGCAGAAATTTTACATATTTGCGCAATAATATTGTTTGTTGTTATTATATATTGCATGAATAATGCACAAAATTCTTTAGATGCCGTTGATCGTGCCATCCTGTCTTTATTGCAAGATGACGGGCGACTCGCCAATGTTGACCTTGCCGATGCAGTCAATCTCTCTCCATCTGCTTGCCTGCGACGAGTGCGTCGTCTCGAAGAAGAGGGGTTCATCAACCAATACGTGGCTTTAATTGATCCAAGTAAAGTCGGCATGGGAACCAATGTCTTTGTAGAAATCACTCTGTCGAGCCAAGCCGAAGACGCTTTAGATGCTTTCGAAGCCGCTGTAACTGCACGTCCAGAGATCATGAGTTGTCACTTAATGGCTGGAGACTTCGATTACCTCCTTCGCGTGGTTATTGATGACGTAGCTGACTATGAAGCGCTTCATCGAACTCACCTTGCTCAACTACCTGGAGTAGCTCGATTAGTTTCAAGTTTTGCTTTGCGGCCGGTGTGCGATAGAACGGCTTACCCGCTGAAAGGATGAAAAGAAAGTGACGATTAGCTTTGATCAGAATATTGGATTCATTGGAGTGGGAAACATGGGTTTCCCAATGGCCTTACGCCTCATTGAGGCCGGTTACAAAGTCACAGTATTTGATTTAAACCCCGAACCGCTTGAACAACTTTCTAAGGCGGGTGCCACTGTTGCAAAACATATTAAGGAAACAGCTGAAACTGCAGATATTTTACTCACTTCCCTTCCCCGCCCCGACCATGTCGAAAGAGTCATGGTCACTCAAGAAGTATTAACCTCTCTGCCTGCTGACTCTCTTTGGATTGATCTCACAACTAACCGAAAAGAATTTATTCAAGAGTTAGCCATACAAGCTCCTGACAATGTTTCTGTTGCGGATAGCCCGGTCACAGGAGCAGTTGATGGTGCCCGCAATGGCAAACTTACCCTTTTCCTTGGTGGCGACCCAGAAGTGAGAACCCGCTCACTCAACGTTCTTAATCACCTCGGAAGAGTTATTGAATGCGGAGAGTTGGGTTCTGGGAATGTAGTAAAACTCGTTACCAATCAGCTTTGGTTTATTGCTGCTGCTGCTCTAGGAGAAGGATTTGCCTTAGGTATGGCAAACGGCGTCGATCTCGCCGTACTTTACGATGCCATCACAGACTCTGTGGGTGATTCGTTTGTTGCCCGACACGATGCCCCGTCTATTTTTGCTGGCCATTACGACCCGTCATTCACTTTGGATCTTTGTTTAAAGGACTTGGGTTTAATCAGTGAACTTTCTTCAGTTTTGTCCTCTGACTTGCCAATGACTGAAGCGGCTCATGGAGCATTCAACCGAGCTGCTGCACGCTACGGCAACGAGGTGGGCGAACTTCATGTTGCTAAACGAATTGAGGATGACGAAGGTATCTCTTTTCGCCTTGAGGGCGACTGGGTTCCTCCATGGGAGCAATAACCCAAAATGCTTACTCTTCGTTTCCACCCACGATAAGTCTTAACTTTTGGCGAGTGTGTTCAACGCTCAAACTTTCATGAGGGCCAGGTATTTCTTCTACCGGTCCATCATCTGCGTCAAATTCTAATTTTAAGGCTTTACTCATGACTGCGTGCATCGCATAAGTGCATGTGACGTAAGTGAATTCAAGAATTTCTTCATCGCTTAAATGTTTCTGCAACTCTTCAAAGACCTCATTTGAAACGTCACCATTTCCTAAAGTCAATCCATCGGTATATGCCAACACTGCTTGTTGTGCTTCATTAAAACAGTCCGCTTCTTCCCAGTGGGAAATAGCAGCAATCTGTTCTTCAGAGAAACCTACTGTTCGGCAAGATTTGCAGTGTTGGGAGTAAACAAACCGGCTACCTATGTTCCAACCAACTCGAGTTTGACCTAGTTCTCGTAGTTGTGGGTCAATAAGTCTTTTTTCCGATCGGTAAAGGGCAAAGCCGTGAGTGGCATGATCAAAGACATCAGGAACCAGTGCAAACACTGTCCACCAATCCCCTGGTGTTCCTGTGTCTGTTCCTGGTTCATCTACCGGATCTCGATCACCAAACAGGAGTTGAAAAACCGGTTCTGCTCCGCAATGCAATTCAGATCGGCGAACTTGTCGGAGACGAGGCATCAGGAATCTCTTTCTGTGGGAAGCAAGTCAAAGCCTCGCAAGCCTTCAAGATCCATCGGTGAAAGAAAGGTGGAATGATCGGTGTTATCTGTTGCGGTCATTCGTTCTGTAGCTAATTCTGGGTCAATTGCAAACCCTGATGTGTCTCTACACATTTCAACCATGATCCCATTTGGGTCAATGTAATAAAGAGAGACGCACCAACCATGATCTACTTCCATAAAGGGAACTACGTCGTCTTCCGTCATTCGTTGCCTTACGGACTCTGTTCGTTCTTCATCTGCTGCGAATGCGACATGGTTTACCCACACTGGGAGGCCGTTCCCGGTAGATACTTGTGTTGAATAATTTGAAGACTCCCCCATTCCAGAAACTTGAAAAAAAGCAATACAGGAACCGTCACCTGTGTCAAAGAAAAGGTGACGAAAATAACTGTCACCTTCACGCTTAATCTCAGTATGAACTAGAGGCATCCCCATGAGGTCTTCATAAAAATGCCTTGTTGCTTCAATATCGCGGCAGGCGTAAGCAACGTGATGAATACCAGTTCTACGAAACTCAGTCATGACTCATATTGACATGATGACAATAGCCATCACGAACCGGGGAAATTTTGATAATTAAGCGTCAATTACCATTGATCCAACAATTTTGTCGGTTACTCGCTGCCCTCGTTCATCAACAATTGCAATCACCACGTCAATCAAAGCTATAAGGCCGAAGATGAGTCCAAACATTGGAAAGACTGCTGCTGAACTTATTACCCAAATCAATCCGGCTCTTTGCAACCCTCGATTCGAACCCAGTAATTCCCCAGTATTTGCATCAACGATCTTGAGCCCAACCACCTGTTTTCCGGGCGTTACACCGGTTGCCCCCATACGCCAGCCGAAAAGATACAACGACAGAGCAGAAACCAATACAAAAGCAAGTATTGGGCTACCGAAAGAGAGCGCCCAGGAAATTAATACCATAGTGATCGTATCTATTAGATGCCCACCAATACGTTTCCAAATGTTTGCTTTTTCAGGAGAAGACCCTGCGCTACTCATGTTTTCAAAATCAAAATCGCTCATACTCTTTCCTTTACCAATTTGGCTTAGTAGTTAACTAAAAATAGGGGTGTCGCCCGATGGTCCCTGATTAAGATCTTCCGATGGATCGTTTCCACCAGCGGTTCTGGAGAAAGTTTTAGATCCTACAGAAGTATCTTGTGACTCTTTGCCACTCTGATCTAAAACAACTTGAGTAGAAAACATTTTGTCTGTTATGCGCTGGTTTTTGTCATCCCATAATGGCCACAGATAATCAATTAACTGGTAGATGCCAGAACTAAACGATCCGAGAACTGATGGGATTATTGATCTTCCTAAACCTTTTGCTCCACCAGGTGGAATTCCTGTTTCGATGTTGATGAGTTTGGTCCCGGCCACTCGCTTACCGGGGGTGAGCCCAGTTTTGCCTTGCCGATAACCGAAATACCAAATCGACCAAATAAAAACTACTGCTCCTAAAATCGCAGCAACGGTCCAAGATCCACGAGCAACCTCCCAAAAAATTTCTCCTTCTTCCCCATCAGTTAAGGGGCGCATCGTTGACTTCTCAACTGAGTCGACCTCTTTAACTCCTTCAACAAACCCGATTACGCCAAGTATTACCGCCGGCATCCATGCAAGAACCGCGATTAAAAGATCAACGACTGCCGCTCCAATACGTTTGGAATAGCTTGCTGGAATAGGGCCTGAAGAAGCAGCCTCTTTACCCTCTTCCACTTGTAAGTTTTCAAAATAAGTCATGCAAACAAACTAGCCTAAATTGCAACCAGAACGTATTCAGGATTTGTAACAACCTCTACTCTCATCTACGTTCATATTAATAGAATAAATCAGATGTAGGAGATGGACTGGGTGGCCAGAATATATCGGGCCATATGGCAAGAAGATCGAAATGACCTAGAAAGAAGCGCTAAAACGGCCTTTTACAACTGGGTTGATGATGATCGCCCATTGGGATATGAATTTGACTCTAATGGCCCTATAGAAATGGATGTTGGTAAAACAAGAGTCTCAATTTCAGCTCCGACTAGAGTCCAAATAGAGGACAACGTAATCTCAGAATTCATCCGCCATGAAAGAGATGAGATCGGCACTGAATACACAACCACTTTTCGAGTTATTGATGGATCCGAAAAATGGATCTGGGTGGATGTAGAACGAGATGTTCCGCCCATATTCCAAGGAGCATCTAGCTTCGCTGAATGTCCAGAGATAGTAAATAAACTATTACAGGGAGCTAAAGATCCACGGTGGGGTCAAGTTCGCTTAAAGCTAAACCCCAGCATGATTACTGTTCAAAATCACAAAGGATCCTGCATTAATCTTATTAAAGGGTGGAAGCGAGAAATTCCAGTAATCGTCTTTGCAGATATCAAAGGAAGAGAGCCAGACACACATAATCGAGCGAAGCGAGTATGCAAGTCCTTAGCAGGCACTGTCGCTGTTCAGATACTTCATCCAGGACTTGAAGCTTTGTTCAATCGGGAAATGGATGAAGGGTGTGGCCTTGAAGCAGGACAGGCTCGCATCTATTTCCCCGGGGAGAGAAGACCTGATGAGCAAAGACTACTTGATCGAGAAATAGTATCGCTCTCTATAGATTCTGCCGCCCAGCAATTCGCTAGATTACTTCAACCGAACATGGCCAATCGGCAACTTCCTGAAGCATTACGTCAAGTAGATTCCATGCTTCGTGAAAATCTTGGGGGAAGTTTTCAAGCAAAACTTGATAAAGCAACTGATGTTATAGGCGAAATGGAACACACAATTGACGATCTACGAACAGAATTGGAGCGAAGTCTAGAAGAAGAAGCGACACTAATTGGCGAAATAGAACAACGCGACAGGAACATTAGAAATCTTCTTGATGAAATAGAAAAACAGCAAAAAGAAATAACGCAGCAAAAAAATATGTACACGAATTTAGAAGACCGCACTGTGGGCGTATTACTTAGTTCTCCCGGCAACCAAGCAAACGACAAAGACATTCACTCCGTAAGAGATGCAGTGAAGTTAGCTCGTGCTGAATTTTCTGAAAAAATTGTTATACCAAAACTAATTGACACAACTCTTGATCTTCTAGATGACACCACTAGCAGCCGTACTTTCGGGAAAAGAATATATCAAGGCTTGCTTTCTCTTTACCGTTATGCGGATGACTCAAGCCAGGTCAAAGGTGGATTTAAAGAATGGTGTATGGATGGAAGGTTTCCATATGGATGGTCTGCAGAAGATTATGCTGCTGCAGAATCTTGGTCTGTGGAAAATAATCCTAAGTTCAGAGGACAAAGAGAGTTTCCCATCAGTGCTGAAGTGGACCCTCAAGGAAAAACTTACATGGGCGCTCATCTGAAAATATCAAATGCCCGCCCTGCACCACGACTTTATTTCTACGACGACACTCAAGGAAGAACTAAAAAAATTCACGTCGGATACATTGGAAAACATCTAGATACAAAACTGTTTAATAAATAAAAACCTTACTCAATTCGTATACCTGAAATCACTCTACTGATAACTAATTGTTGAATCTGTTCAGTTCCTTCAAAGATGTCATGAATTTTGGCATCACGATGCCAGCGTTCGACTGGGTATTCACGGGTATAGCCGTAGCCACCAAGGATCTGAATTGCTCGTTCCGTAACCCACGTAGCTACTCTCCCGGCTTTCATCTTCGCCATCGAACCTTCTGCATTTTCAAAGGTTCCGTTTTTACCTAGCCATGCTGCTTTCCAGATCAGTGCACGTGTGGCTTCTATTTCTGTTGCCATGTCGGCCAACATGAAAGCAATAGCCTGATTTTCGATAATAGCTTTTCCGAAAGCATGTCTTTCTTTAGCGTATTGGAGCGAATACTCATAGGCCGCTCGAGCGACACCAAGCGCCTGTGCCCCCACTGCTGGTCTTGTCGCTTCAAAAGTTTGCATCGCTGCTTGGGCATTGCCGCTTTTTCCTTCGCGGACTCTAGCTAAGCGTTCATCTAACTTTTCTTTGCCTCCAAGGAGACAACTCCCTGGAACTCGAACATCCTCGAGAACAACTTCTGCGGTATGGCTTGCCCGGATTCCATGTTTCTTATATTTCTGTCCTTGGCTTAAACCTTTTGTTCCTGGGGGAACGATAAAAGAGGCATGTCCTTTCGCTCGAAGTTCGGGGTCCACAACTCCAACAACTACGTGGATGTCTGCGATCCCTCCATTAGTAATCCATGCTTTTGTTCCGTTGAGAATCCATTCATCTGTCGCTTCGTCATAGACAGCCCGTGTTCTATATCCTGCTACGTCCGATCCGGCATCTGGTTCGCTGGCAGCAAATGCACCGAGTTTGAGATCCTTTTCGTCTCCGTAGCATTGTGGAACCCATTCCATTAACTGTTCTGGGGTTCCGGACGCAGCTATACCCGCGGCGGCTAATCCTGTTCCCATGATTGCCATACCGATTCCGGCGTCTCCCCAGAAAAGTTCTTCGATAGCTAATGGCATAGTCAGGCCAGTTGGGTCACCCATCATTCCGTTCGCCATAAATTCCCAGCCGTAAAGCCCGATCTCTGCTGCTTGTTGAACTACGGGATAAGGGAACTCTTCTTTTTCATCCCATTCTTCAGCTACGGGTCGTATAACATCAGCTGCGAAATCATGCACCCAGTCTCGTAGTTGAATTTGTTCGTCAGATAATTTCATTGAAAATTCGCTCATAATCAAACTTTAGAACGTCAAGATCGTTTTTGTCATAGTGGGGACGGCCAAAACCGTCTTTGTGACGATAAACCATTTGCAATGAATCGCTATCTATCGCTCAACGATACGAGTACCTCCGATAGCCTCAAAGAAGTATGAATTCTCAATCTTCTGATAGCCAGAAAACGGCATCTATTCCTGAAAAGCCTTCTCTGGAAGGGCTTGAATCACGTTGGGATGCAGCGTGGGAAGAAGGAAACGTTTTCCGTTTCGATAGAACCAAATCAAGAGATGAAATTTTCTCTATCGACACTCCTCCTCCAACAGTCAGCGGCTCTCTCCATGTTGGACACGTATTTTCTTATACACACACTGACACAATCGCTCGCTATCAACGGATGCAAGGCAAGGAAGTCTTCTACCCAATGGGGTGGGATGACAATGGCTTGCCTACTGAGCGGCGTGTTCAGAATTATTTTGGTGTTCGTTGCGATCCTTCTCTTTCTTATCAAGACAATTTCTCTCCTCCGGAAGATGCCGGTGACCCTAAAGCGATCAAAAAGCGGGGCGATATTGATATAAGTCGTCGCAATTTTGTTGAATTGTGTCATTTGTTGACACAAGAAGATGAAAAAGCTTTTGAAGCACTGTGGCGACACCTCGGACTCTCAATTGACTGGTCTTTAACGTATGCAACGATTGATGACCATTGCCAAAGTACCGCTCAACGAGCTTTTCTTGAGAATTTGGACCGAGGTGAGGCTTATCAAATTGAAGCGCCGTCGCTTTGGGATGTGACCTTTCGAACCGCTGTCGCTCAAGCCGAACTTGAAGACAGGCCTCAACCAGGTGCCTACCATCACTTATTGTTTCATCTGCCTGAAGGTGTTACTACACATGATGATCAAGACGATTTAATGATTGCGACTACTCGACCAGAGCTTCTACCAGCGTGCGTTGCTTTGGTTGCCCACCCAGAAGATGAACGCTACAAGCCATTATTTGGATCATCAGTAACCACACCAGTCTTTGGTGTAAGTGTTCCGGTACTGTCTCATGAATTGGCAGACCCTGAAAAAGGGACTGGCATTGCCATGATTTGTACTTTTGGAGACACAACCGACGTTATTTGGTGGCGAGAATTAAACCTTCCCGTTCGGGCAGTAATTAACCGGGAAGGACGTTTCCAGCAAGACTCTCCACAAGGTATTGAATCCGACGCTGGTTTGGAAGCTTATTCTCGTCTTTCTGGTAAGACAGTTTTTTCTGCTCAAAAAGAGCTTGTTGAAATTCTTCGCGAGACAAAAGAATTAGTTGGAGAACCAGAACCTATTGAACATCCAGTGAAATTTTTTGAAAAAGGTGATCGGCCTTTAGAAATTGTTACAAGTCGCCAGTGGTACATTCGAAACGGCGGACGTGATACTGATCTCCGTCAAGATCTAGTTAACCGGGGAAATGATGTCTCCTGGCATCCGGCGTATATGCAGGCACGGTACACCAATTGGGTTGATGGTCTTAACGGTGACTGGCTAATTAGCCGACAACGCTTCTTTGGCGTACCTATTCCTTTGTGGTATCACCTAGATAAACAAGGCGACCCTATTTATGATCAACCAATTGCCCCTGATCTTTCACTACTTCCCGTGGATCCATCCTCTTCAATCCCGGAAGGCTTCGAAGAGTCTCAAAGAGATCAGCCCGGCGGTTTTACTGGTGATCCAGATGTAATGGATACGTGGGCTACTTCTTCACTTAGTCCGCAAATTGTTTGTGGTTGGGGAACTGACGATGATTTGTTTGAAAGAACCTATCCAATGGATCTACGCCCTCAAGCACACGACATTATTCGAACTTGGCTTTTTTCCACGATGGTTCGCTCTCATCTGGCAGAAGATACGGCCCCTTGGAAGCACGCTGCGTTAAGCGGATGGGTACTAGATCCAGATCGAAAAAAGATGTCGAAGTCTAAAGGAAACGTTGTTACCCCTATGGGGCTGTTAGAAGAATATGGATCTGATGCTGTTCGCTATTGGGCAGTTAACGGCCGGCCAGGGACGGACACCGCATTTGATGATGGTCAGATGAAAGTTGGTCGTCGTTTGGCCATCAAAATCTTGAATGCAAGCCGTTTTGCTCTTGGTTTTGGCGAAGGGTCTTTAACTGCTGATCCTTCCGCTATAACTCATCCTTTGGACCTTTCTCTTCTTAGCCGTTTAGCCGACTTGGTTGAAGACGCTACAAACGCCTTTAATGACTTTGATTATGCGAGAGCGATTGAAAGAACAGAGTCTTTCTTTTGGTCTTTTACCGATGACTACGTAGAACTTGTAAAGGTTCGGGCATACGAAGGAGATGATGGCGGTGCAGAATCTGCTCGCAACGCTCTACGGCTCACTCTTTCTGTTCTTTTACGCTTATTTGCTCCGTTTCTTCCTTTCGTCACTGAGGAAGTTTGGTCTTGGTGGAAATCTGGTTCGGTGCATAGACAACAGTGGCCTTCATCATCGGATCTTCGCTCAGTCACACAGGGAACAGAATCCGAAATCGTGGCCGTTGCTTCCGATGCTTTAGCCGAAATAAGAAAATGCAAGACGCTCGCGAAACGTTCTCTAGCTACTCCTGTTGTGTCTTGTTCCATTACTGATACTCCGGAACGCCTTTATCTTCTACGTGAAGCTTTAGACGATGTAACTTTTGGAGCGAAGGCTTCAAAAATCATCCTTAAAGAAGGCAACGAGTTGGCTGTTGAAGTTGAACTTGAGGCGGTTAACGACCCCGACTGAGACTTAGATGGTTTTCTGCGTCAAACTGTCTTATGGCTGAAAATTCTGCTCCTACTTACGATCACATTGAAGTTACTTGTGATGGAAGGCGGGCAACGTTAACTTTAGTTCGCCCAGATTCATTAAATAGTCTCACGAATGATGTGATGGCTGAGATCATTGATGCTGCTAATTGGTTTGATCATCAACCCGATCTTCGCGTGGTGGTCGTTTCAGGTGAAGGTCGAGCTTTTTGTTCCGGATTTAATGTAACCGCATTTACCGATACTGGAATTTCGCCTGCTGGTGGTCGTGTTCCTGCCGATACTGGTCGTCTGATGGCAGAAGCTCTTGAGCGAACATCGCCGGTACTGATCGCTCGCTTGCATGGGCACGTCGTGGGTGGCGGACTTGTTCTTGCCGCTTCATGCGACCTTCGTGTATCTGCTGATGACGTAAGATTTTCAATCCCGGAAGTTGACTTAGGTATCCCACTTGCGTGGGGCGGGATTCCTCGTTTAGTAAGAGAGATTGGTCCGGCTCTAACTAAAGAGTTGGTTATGACTTGTCGACCATTTGATGCAGCGGAAGCTAAAGCAGCAGGGTTTTTGAATTCAGTAGTCCCCTCGGAAGATTTAGATGATGCTGTCGAATCACTTGCCGAAGCTGTGGCTTCTCGCCCACGCATGGCCATTCTGGCGACAAAACGTCACACGAATGCTGTTACGGAACAAATGGTGGGGACAGTACGTTCTTGGTCCGATGCTGAAGGTCTCGGTAATGCGTTACGCGATCCTGAAAGTAAAGAAGCTCAAGCTGCATATATTGAGAAATTAAAGAATAAACGCTCTTAATATTCGTATTTGCAAGTTTTTTTTATATATTATCTTGCATGAACGAGTTTAAAATTGGAGAGGCAGCACACCTTCTAGGAGTCACTGCGGACATGGTCAGAAGATGGGTGGACGCGGGTGAAATAGCTGCCCATCGAACTGACGGCGGTCACCGTTTAATTCACGGAGAAGACTTAGCCCTATTCGCTCAAAGCCGCGCTAACGACCCAAATAAGTCAGAGAGTGACGTGTCCGCCCGTAATCGACTAACTGGGTTAGTTACGAGAGTGGTTAAAGATCAGGTAATGACTCAAGTAGAAATCCAAGCTGGACCTCATCGAATTGTTTCTCTTATTTCAACTGAAGCAGCCGAAGACCTCGGGTTGACGCCAGGAGCGCTCGCTTCTGCTGTTATTAAGTCAACAAATGTGGTGATTGAACGCCCCCGATGAAATGTCTTTGGATTTTCCTTCTCCTAGTTTTAGGAGGGTTAAGCGTTGCGTGCTCGGACACATCTGAGGAGGCAGTGTCAATCTTTGCTGCTTCTTCCCTAATTGAAGTTCTTCCCGACCTACTCGGTTCCTATGAAGAAGAGTCTGAGGTGAGTATCACTATTGTTTATGGCGGATCTAATCACCTTGGTGCTCAAGTAAAAGATGGAGCCCCAATTGACTTGTATTTGACTGCTGACATTGAACTTCTTGATCCGCAAATTGAAAGAGTCAATGAATTTATCTTTGCCTCTAATTACATCACGCTTGTTGTTCCTGTTGACTCAGAGAAGAACATTTCTAGCGTTACCGACCTCTCTAGAACTGATTTAGATATTGCCGTCTGTGCCAAAGAGGTTCCTTGTGGAAAAGCAGCCGAGGAACTTGGAGTGGTGATCGCTGCAGACACATATGAGCCGAGTGTTCGTTCAGTGATCAGTCGATTGACTCTTGGAGAAGTTGATCTGGGAGTTGTTTACGCTACCGATGCTATTTCGGAACCTCGTATTACCTCCGTATGGCCTAACAGTCCTATGTGTCCTTGCGTTAACTACCACGGAGTTTCTTTCACATCTCGGGGCTCAGAGATAGCTACCCGCCTTTTGAGTGAGGAAAGCAGCGAAATTCTGACACAATACGGGTTTTTATCTCCATGAAACGATTTTTTATAGTTCTCGCTGCAATAGCAACTGTTTTCCTGATTCTTCCATTTATTGGCCTTTTCCAACGGGCTCCATGGAGTTCACTTGATGACTTACTTACAAGCACCACTGCTACTGAAGCTTTACGAGTCTCTCTGATTGTTAGTTTTGTCGCCACTTTGATTGTCTTCATACTCGGCACACCTTTGGCTTGGGTGTTAGCCAAAATTAATTTCTCTGGTCGGAGATTCATTCGCTCTCTTGTGGTTTTACCAATGGTTCTTCCTCCGGTGGTCGGGGGAACAGCTTTATTGTTTGCTTTAGGAAGAGGGGGGTTCATCGGTCAATGGCTAAATGCTTGGTTTGATATCTCTTTACCTTTCACTACCTCAGGGGCTGTCGTTGCCGCAGTATTCGTTTCTCTCCCTTTTTATGTGATTTCTATGGAAAGTGCCCTTATCACTTCGCAAGATCAACTCCATGAGTTGGAAAATGTTGCGCGCACGCTTGGACTCCCGCCTCTATCAGTTCTTTATCGCGTCACATTGCCACAAGTTAGACCAGCTATGGTCGCAGGTTTAGCTCTTGCTTGGGCTCGGGCTTTAGGTGAATTCGGAGCAACTATTACTTTTGCGGGAAACCTCCCAGGGCGAACTCAAACGCTTCCTTTGGCTACTTTTTTAGCTTTGGAATCCAATCCAGAAGAAGCTTTGGCTCTTAGTTTAATCCTTGTAGTTGTCTCTCTTTCGGTCCTCTTAATGCTTCGTGATCACTGGATGCCTTCAAGCAATAATTCAACAAAATTTTAGGCTCTGAGGCTGGGCATTTTGGGGCAACGTCTAGTACTGTCCGGTTTATGGATAGGTCAGATTCTCATCAGATTCAAGCAGCCGTACATCGTGCTGTAGGTGAACCTACTTCTATTGAGAGTTTAACTATTTCTTCTGCTGGTCCAGGGGAAGTCCGTGTGGCGGTATCAGCATGTGCGATATGCCATTCCGATCTTATGTACGTTGATGGCGGTTGGGCTACGAGCTTTCCTTTAGTTCTTGGACATGAGGTATCAGGGCGTGTAATTGAAATTGGAGAAGGTGTTTCAAACGTGACAGTTGGAACTCCAGTGGTGGTTTCTTTAATTAGAACATGCGGACAGTGTCGATCATGCCTTAAGGGGCAAGATGTTGCTTGTGAAGGAGAGGTTCCTTTGGACGCAAAGAGTCCTTTGAAGGATGAAGATGGGTTGGCTATCTCTCAGGGTCTCAACACTGGTGGATTTGCAGAACAAGTACTGGTTCACCACTCACAAGTAGTCGAAATTCCAGAAGAAATGCCGCTATCTGTCGCTTCTTTGTTGGGATGTGGCGTTTTAACTGGAGTAGGTGCTACTCGTAACACTGCTGAAGTGAACGAAGGAGACATCGTAGTAGTTATTGGCTGTGGCGGTGTCGGAATAGGGGCCATTCAAGGTGCCCGCCTGGCAGGAGCTGGAATAATTCTGGCCGTTGATCCTGAAGACCATAAACATGGCGCTGCAATTGATATGGGTGCGACTCATACGGCTAATCCGAAGACCGACGGTGTCGTTGAAGCACTAAAAGAAGCTACGGGAGGGAGGCTCGCTGATCACGTATTTGTTGCTACATCTTCGATAGCAGCTCTCTCAGAGGCAGTTGAATTAGTTTCTCCGATGGGTG